>JBEVNO010000029.1:0-43016 GCA_040508085.1 Steroidobacteraceae bacterium | reverse complement strand
GCTGCACGAGGTCACTCATCCGGTTGCCTTGGCGCGTACGGGGCCACTGGCGCGGCTATCTGGCTGGCTTTGACACCGTTGGCCTCGCCGCCTGGGTCTGGGCCCCGTGTGCGCCATGCTCGATGCCGGTCGGGTCAGTGATCTGTACAGCCTTGCCGCGCTGCCAGCCGTCTGCCCCCGCCGCAATGGCAGGAGCCACGATGTCCGCGCGGCTCGCCTTCTTCTCCGCGCTGTCCACCCCGAAACGCTCATCCCGCGCCGTGACCATGGCGGCGTCGGCCTGACCATCCGCCGTGAATCCCATCATCAGCTGCGGAACGCCAATCGGCAGATCCTTCTGCAGATCGGTGTGCCAGGTGTGGAATGTCTTTCCGTAGGTCCCGACAAGCTTCTCCATCAGCTCGTGTTCCGCAACCGCCGGAATTCCCGGAGCAATCAGCTGGCCGCTCTTCACCTCGTGGACATGGCTGTGCCACATGGGCTTCTCCGCTTCCGGCAGCGTTGCAAACAACCTGCCGCTCACGATGTATTCCACGCCCATGAGCTTGGCATCCTGCACGTTGCCGTCGTAGATGACGCACTGGATCAGCTCGTCGTTGAGTATCGAACAGTAGTGGTGGGCTTCCATCTGCCCTTGCAGGTTTCCGCTGTAGAAATGGAAGCCATCCAGATATGCGTTCAGTGCCTCCACGGGAGGTTTGTTCTGGAGCATCACTGCACCGGCTTCCAGCGCGCTGGTCTTGGCCGACTCAGGGTCACCCGGTGAGGTGATGTTCGACGCCGTGTTGTTGGCTCCGCAGGCACCAAGGCAGCCCGCCATGCCCGCTGCGGCGATCACTGGTGCAATTCGCTTCAATAAGACTGCCATTTGGTCCCCCGCTGAAGTCCACTCAGTAGGCGTGCAACTTGGCAGCCTCGCAAGGAGTGCCGTGCGCGAATCCCGGTGGGAATTGCCTCACAACGCAAAAGAGCGGCGATGCAGACTACCTATGGATTTGTCGGCTACTGGCAGACGGCGACCAGAGCCAAGAAGCAAGCCCCCAAAATGAAAAGGGCCGACGCGTTACCGTAAGCCCTTGATCAAATTGGCGCGCCCGAAGAGATTCGAACTCCTGACCTTCTGGTTCGTAGCCAGACGCTCTATCCAGCTGAGCTACGGGCGCATGAGGGGGCGCATTCTAGGGGGCCGGCGCGGTCAGGGCAAGGTGAAATGGTGCGCTCAGGCCTTGGCTGCGCTGGTGGCGGGTTCAGGAATGGGGGTCACGCTCACCGCCACCGAAAGGGTCTGCGTCGGGGACCCCAGCACCACGCCCCGCGTGGGGGTGACGTCGGCGAATTCCCGGCCCCAACCCAGCGTGACGAACTCCTGGTCGGCGAGCTTGCCATTGGTGGGGTCGAAGGCGATCCAGCCGAAACCAGGGCAATGGGCGGCCACCCAGGCGTGCGAGGCATCGGCGCCGGTGAGCCGCGTGCCATCGACGCGCGGCCGGTTCAACACGTAGCCACTGACATAGCGCGCGGCGATGCCCATGCCGCGCAGCGCAGACAGCATCAGGTGGGCGTAGTCCTGGCACACCCCGTGCCGGTGCTCCAGCACCTCGGCCACGCTGGTGCCGATGGTGGTCGCTTCGGGGTCGTAGACGAATTCTTTCTTGATGCGCCGGGTGAGATCCAGCAGGGCATCGAGCCACGGCCTGCCGGGCGGGAAGGACGGCGCCGCATAAGCGCGGGCGCCGGCGAGCAGCGGCACCGCGGGCGATGGCACGCGGAACTGTTCCAGATCCAGGTCAAGCCCCGGCCGCCAGGCGCCGCGGTCCACCACGCAGTCTTCCCAGCGCGGCGAAGCACTGCCGATGGGCGGGATGTAGCTGGCCACCACCACTTCGGATTCTGCGCGCACCACCAGCGTGTGATGCGCATCTTCCACCAGGAAGGTCGAGAACGAATTGCCGAAGTAATCGACGCCGTTGCTGCGTTCGCTGGGTACGGGATCGATGCTGAGCTGGCTGGACAGCACCTGCTGCCAGGGCGTGACGCGCGGGGTCAGGTGCGCGATCTGGCGGCTCGAACGCACGGAATAGGAATAGTCGAACACGGTCTCGTGCACGACGTGATAGCGCACTGGTGCCAGTGCGCTCACAAGGCCCGCACCGATGTGGCCGGCGTCGCGCGGCCCACGTTGAAGAAGCGTTTGGCCAGGCGGTGGTTCAGTTCCAGCGCGGCGCTGCGCAGGCCACTGATGGCTTCGCGCAGCTGCTCGCTTTCCGGGTTCAGGTGCACGCCACGGTCCATGCCTTCCAGGAACTTCACGTGGCTGCGGAACAGTTCCGCGCCACAGGGGCCATAGCTGCCCTCGAGGATCTCCAGATAGCTCAGCACACCCTTGGCCTGGAACAGGATGGAGCGCGGATTGCTGGCGTCGAGCACCACCAGATCGAGCACGGGCAGCCACTCGGGGCTGGTCATGTACCGCGCCCGGTAAGTGACGATGGAATCCGCCAGCCGCAGCAGCCATGAAAGCCCGGCCGAGCCGTCATGCAGGAAGGCGCATTGCACGCCGGCGCACTGGAAGATCAGGCGTTCCACGCGCCGGCCGATGGACATGAAGCGCCATGCAATGTCGCGGGTCATGCCGTCCAGGGCAAAGCCGGACATGGTCATCAGCCGGGTGATCAGCTTGTCCAGCCACTCCAGCGCCTCGCCGATATCCTGCTCCTCGCGCTGCGGCAGATCGTTCAGGATGTTGTTCAGCACCCGCCAGTTGTCCGACGACATGCGCTCGCGCAGATGGAAGGCCACCTGCTGCAGCGCCTTGAGGTTGGATGGCAGACCGCCGGCGTGCTCGGGTGACAGCGCGGCATCAAGCAGCGCCTCGTCCACATCGCCACCCGCCTGGATGAGGCCGGTCTCCTGCGCCAGCTCGTGCAATGGCCATTGCGAGTTCTCCTCGTCTTCGCTTTCCTGCAGCCGCAGGCCGAGGGCGAGGCGCAGCAGGCGCGCCATGTCATCGCAACGCTCGGAATAACGCCCGAGCCAGAAGAGGTTCTCCGCCAGACGCGACGGCAGACCGGCCGGAGCCCGCACCAGGTCAGCCGTGGTCACGGTGGTGCGCAACAGCGAAAAGCTGGCATCCACCTGGCCCGGCGACATCACCCAGGTATCCTTCGAACCGCCGCCGCGCTGCATGGTGACGACCCGCGCGCTGGCACTGCTGGCGACGCGGGTGAGCCCGCCCGGCATCACGCTGTAGCCGGAAGGCGTTGCCACCGCGAACACGCGCAGCCCCACGCAGCGCGGTTCCACGCGCTGCGTGTCGTCGCGCGACAGCACCGGCGCCTGCGACATCTGCACCAGTTCCTGCGCCACGAAGGCTTCCGGATTGGTCTCCAGGCGCTTGCGGAATTCGGCCAGGCCCTTGCGGTCAAGGTCCGCGCCGAAGATGACATCGAAGGGCTTGGCCGGATCAGCCGGCTTGAACACCAGGCGATCGATGCGCGCCAGTGCGTCGCGCAAAGCCGCGGGTTCACCGCACCACCAGGTGCCAATGGAAGGCAGCAGCAGATCCTCACCCAGCAGGCGGTCGGCGATGCGCGGCAGGAAGCCCAGCAGCGCGCCGGATTCCAGCACGCCCGAACCCAGCGCATTGCCGATCAGCACGGTGCCGCGGCGCGCGCACTCGGTGAGCCCGGCCACGCCCAGTGCGGAATCCCCGCGCAGCTCCAGCGGATCACAATACGAGCCGTCCTGGCGCCGCACGATGGCATGCACGCGCTTCAGCCCGCCGATGGTCTTCAGCCACACGCGCCCGTCGACCACGGTGAGGTCACCGCCCTCCACCAGCGGAAAGCCCAGGTAGCGCGACAGCAGCGTGTGCTCGAAATAGGTCTCGTTCCACGGCCCGGGAGTGAGCAGCACCACCAGCGGCGGGCCATCGCCCTTGGGCGCGAAATGCAGCAGCGAATCGCGCATGGTGGCGAAGAAGCGCGCCAGGTGCTGGATGCGCAGGTCCCGATACAGCTGCGGAAAGGTGCGCGAGACGATGAGCCGGTTCTCAAGCGCGTAACCGGCGCCCGACACGGCCTGCGTGCGATCGCTCATCACCCACCAGCGCCCGTCGGGCGAACGGGCGAGGTCCGCGCCATACATGTGCAGGTGCACGCCGCCCGGCAGGGATGCCTTGTGCGCCGGCCGCAGGAAACCGCTGTGCCCATAGACCAGCCGCGGCGGAATCAGCCCCTCGCGCAGCAGCTGCTGTGGACCATAGATGTCGGCGAGGATGGCGTTGAGCACCGAGGCGCGCTGTGCGATGCCGGCCTCGATCGTCGCCCATTCCTGCGAATCGATGATCAGCGGCAGTACGTCCAGATCCCAGGGACGGTCCTGCCCCTTCGGATCGGCATACACGTTGTAGGTCACGCCGCTGTCGCGGATCTGCCGTTCGGCGGCGCCGCGCATCTCCAGGATGGCCCCTTGCGAGGCGGAGCGGATGGTGGCGTAAAGCCGCGACCAGGGCGCGCGCGGTTCGCCGGGTGCGGCAAACAGCTCGTCGAAGCGGCCCTCCGGATTGGGGTAGGTCTGCGGCATGGGTCGGGCAGTCTACACTGGGGCAACCTGCCGCAAATCCAGTGTCAGGGGATGATCGGTGCTGGGGGGCGCGTCCACCGCCTTGAGGCCGCCAGGCGTGTGTCCCATGCGGAAAAACCGCGCCAGCCGCCGCGCTTCAGCCTCGTAGGCATTCACAGGCAGGGTGGTGTAATTGCGCCCACCGGGATGCGCAACGTGGTAGCGCGCGCCGCCCATGGAGCGATCCATCCAGGTATCCACCAGGTCGAAGGTCAGCGGCGCGTGCACGCCGATGGTCGGATGCAGGTTGGAGGGCAGCCACCAGGCGCGGTAGCGCACACCGGCGACATACTCACCAATCGTGCCGGTGGGATGCAGTGGCAGCGTGACGCCATTGACCGTCATCACGTGGCGGGAATCCACCATGCCCTGCACTTTCACCTGCAAGCGCTCCAGCGAGGAATCCACATAGCGCGCGGTGCCGCCCTGCGCGTTCTGCTCACCCAGCACATGCCACGGCTCCAGTGCAGCACGCAGCTCCACCTCGACATTGCGCACGGCGAAGTCGCCGAGCTTCGGGAAGCGGAACTCCAGATGCGGCGCGAACCACTCCTCCTGCAACGCGAAGCCGTTCGCGCCGAGTTCCGCGAGCACATCCGAGAAATCGTCACGCACGAAATGCGGCAGCAGGAAGCGATCGTGCAGCTCGGTGCCCCAGCGCTTGAGCCGCTTCGGCTGGTAGGGCTTCTCCCAGAACTGCGCCAGCAGGCCGCGCAGCAGCAGCTGCTGGACCAGGCTCATGCGGGCATGCGGCGGCATCTCGAAGGCGCGCAGTTCCAGCAGGCCGAGCCGGCCCGCTCCGCCTTCCGGCGTGTACAGCTTGTCGATGCAGAACTCGGCGCGATGCGTATTGCCGGTCACATCCACCAGCAGGTTGCGCAATGCGCGATCCACCTGCCAGGGCGCGCCTTCCAGCCAGCCGAAGCCCTGCAGGCGCTTGAGTTCCTTCAGCGCAAGCTCCAGTTCATACACCGAGTCGTTGCGCGCTTCATCCACGCGCGGCGCCTGGCTGGTCGGGCCGATGAACTGGCCGGAGAACAGATAGGACAGCGACGGGTGGTTGTGCCAGTACGCGATCATGCTCGCGAGCACATCCGGCCGGCGCAGGAAGGGGGAATCGCCGGGGGTCTCACCGCCCAACACAAAATGGTTGCCGCCGCCGGTGCCAGCATGTTTGCCGTCGATGTTGAATTTCTCGGACGACAGCCGCGTCTCGTGCGCCGCCTGGTAGAGGAATTGCGTCTGCTCGGCAAGCTCCGTCCAGTCCGCGGCCGGGTGGATGTTCACCTCGATGACGCCCGGGTCGGGGGTGACGCGCAGGAATTTCAGGCGCGGATCGCGCGGCGGCTCATAGCCTTCCAGCACCACGGGCATGGATTGCGACTGCGCGGTGGCCTCGATGGCTGCTACCAGTTCGAGGTAATCCTCCAGCGCCGCCACCGGTGGCATGAAGATGTGCAGCTTGCCGTGACGTGGTTCCGCGCACAGCGCGGTGCGCGCAATCCACGACGCCGACTGGAACGCCGCCGGCTTCTTGTTGGAGGCCGGCAGCTTGCGGGCGCGCATGGCTGCGGCAATACGCTCCGGCATGGAACCCGTGCCGCCTACCGGCATGCCCGTACCCGGGCCACCCGCAGCAGCAGTACCTGCGGCCGCCGCACCGGCTGCCCCGAGCCCGGGCAAGGTGCTGCCACCCAGCTGCCCCGGCGTCATCTGGCGCAGTACGCGGTACGCCGGCAGCGGCGGAAAGGTCTGCGACTGGTCCGGCGGATGGATCCACGGATAATCCGTGCTCGACACCCAGGGCTGCGAATCCAGCGGCAGCCGGAAGCCCATGGCCGAGTCACCTGGCAACAGGTAGCAGCGTTCATCGCGCAGGAACCAGGGGCCACTCTGCCAGGGCGCACCGGCCCACGCCTTGTGCATGGGCAGCACGTGACCGATGACCGCATCCAGCTGCTGCGAGAACACGCGGCGCAGGCGGTCACGCTCCAGCGGATCATCCAGCTTCGACTGGAATGGATCGACGTTGACCGGCAGGCGGCGCTCGCGCCACAGGTAGTACCAGACATCCTCATAGGCAGGGAACACATGACGCGACCCAACCGCCAGCCGGTCGGCCACCTCGACCAGGAAATCCTCGGCCTTCGCAGCGTTGGCGCCGTAGGAACCAGACTCCTTGGCGAACAGTTCCGGGTTGGTCCACAGCGGCTCGCCGTCCTTGCGCCAGAACGCATTGAGCGACCAGCGCGGCAGCTGCTCGCCGGGATACCACTTGCCCTGGCCGTAGTGCAGCAGGCCATTCGGGGCGTAGCGCGCCTTGAGTTTCTCCAGCAGGCTGGCAGCCAGGCGGCGTTTGTTCGGGCCCATGGCCTCGGTGTTCCACTCGGCGCCATCGCGATCATCGATGGAGACGAACGTCGGCTCGCCGCCCTGGGTCAGACGCACGTCACCGGCCAAGAGCTTCGCGTCGATCTGGTGACCGAGCGCATCGATGCCCGCCCATTGCTCTTCGGTGTAGGGGAAAGTCACGCGCGGCGCTTCCCATACGCGCGTCACGCTCATGCTGTGTTCGAAGGTCACCTCGCACTCATCCAGCGTGCCCGTGATGGGCGCCGCCGAGCCTGGCTCAGGTGAACAGGCCAGTGGAATATGGCCCTCCCCTGCCATCAGCCCCGAGGTCGGGTCGAAACCGATCCAGCCTGCACCGGGCAGGTACACCTCGCACCAGGCATGCAGGTCGGTGAAATCCTGTTCCGTGCCTGAAGGGCCATCCAGCGACTTCACATCCGCCTTCAGCTGGATCAGGTAGCCGGAAACGAAACGCGCCGCAAAACCCAACTGCCGCAGCAGCTGCACCAGCAGCCAGCCCGAATCCCGGCAGGAACCGGAACCACTGGTGAGTGTCTCATCCGGCGTCTGCACGCCCGGTTCCAGGCGGATGAGATAGCTGACGTCGCGCTGCACCCGCTGGTTAAGCTGCACCAGGAAATCGATGGTGCGGCAGGGCGTGCGGTCGATCTTCGCCAGATAGGCCGTGAACTTCTCCCCGCCCGCGCTGCGCGCCAGGAACGGCGCCAGCTCGCGCGCCTCTTCCGGCGCATAGCTGAAGGGATAGTTCTCGGCATAGTCCTCGATGAAGAAGTCGAACGGATTCAGCACCGCCATCTCGGCGACCAGATCGATCTCCACGCGGAACTCGCGCGTCGGCTCGGGGAACACCAGCCGCGCCAGGTAGTTCGATTGCGGATCCTGCTGCCAGTTGAGGAAGTGCTTGGCGGGCTCGACGCGCATCGAATAGGACAGGATGCGCGTGCGGCTGTGCGGCGCCGGGCGCAGCCGCACGATCTGCGGCCCGAGGTTGATCAACCGGTCGTAACGGTAGTGCGTGACGTGGTTGAGTGCGACATGGATGGACATGGATGGTTATACCGCTACGCCCAGCGCCGCCTCGCGCTGGTGCAGATGGAAATATTCGCGAGCAATGGCGTCGTGGATATGGGCGAAGTCGCCCTGAATGGAATCGAGGAAATCATGGCGCTGGTGGGCGACCAGATCGTCGGAGGTGGTGGCATCGGCACGGCGGCGCGCGGCGCGCAGCGCGCGCAGCGGGTCGTTGTTGTGCGGCAGATCGGCCAGGTGCGTCTCTATGCCGTCGAGGCAATACACCACCGAACGCGGGAAATGCTGGTCGCAGATCAGGTACTGCATCACCCGCTCACCAGTGATGCCACCGTCGCCGGCGCCGGCGCTGGCGGCATGCCGGCGGAACATCTGCAGGCCCGAGAGTGAGTTCAGCACGCCCACCCACAGCAGCGCATGGGCAGGGTCAGAGCCGGCCTGCTGCGGAATCTCGATGGCCGACTGGATGTCCAGGATGCGGGTGGTCATGTCAGCGCGTTCAATGTGTTCGCCCAGGCCGATGAACTGCCAGGCCACATCATGACTCATGCAGGTGGCCAGCACGCCGGCCACGGATTGCCGGTCGTAGATCAGTTCCTGCAGCATGCTGCGCCGGTCCTTGCGCGTGAGGCCCTGCTGCGAATAGCGCTTGGAGGCGAGGAACAGCGAATTCATCCGCTCCCACAGATCGCGCGGCAGCACGTCGCGCATCACGCGGCAGTTCTCGCGTGCGAAGCGCACGCAGGACTGGATCGAACCCGGGTTGCGCTGCGAGGTCATCAGGAAGTGCACCACGCTGGCTTCGTCGTATTCGGTGTAGCTCTGCTGGAACAGCTTGTGCAGGCCGACAATGCGTGGCAGCGCCTCCCATCCGAACGAGGCACCCTCAGGCAGGTCGAGCAGCAGCTGCTGCGTCGCATTGATCAGGCGCGCGGTGTTCTCGGCGCGCTCGAGGTAGCGCGCCATCCAGTACAGGCTTTCTGCGGCTCGGGACAGCAACGTCAGGTTCCTCCCACAATCCAGGTGTCCTTGCTGCCGCCGCCCTGCGATGAGTTCACCACCAGCGAGCCTTCGCGCATCGCGACGCGCGTCAGGCCACCGGTGGTCACGTATACATCGCGTGACTGCAGCACGAAGGGCCGCATGTCCAGGTGCCGCGGCGCGATGCTGTCGCCGGCCCATGTTGGCGCCACCGACAGCGACAGCGTCGGCTGCGCCATCCAGCTGCGTGGATCGGCGCGCACATGCGCCGCCGTTTCATCGCGCTGTGCCTGGGTGGACTGCGGACCGATGAGCAGGCCGTAGCCACCGGATTCATTCGCGGGCTTCACCACCAGCTTGTCGAGATTGGCCAGCACATATTCGCGCTGCTTCTCGTCATTGCACTGGTAGCTGGGCACGTTCGGCAGAATCGGATCCTGGTCGAGGTAGTACTTGATGATCTGTGGCACGTAGGTATAGACCACCTTGTCGTCCGCCACGCCCGCGCCCGGCGCGTTGGCGATGGCGACATTGCCCTTGGCCCAGGCGCGCATCAGCCCCGGCACCCCCAGTGCCGAGTCACTGCGGAAAGTCTCGGGGTCGAGGAAATCATCATCGATGCGACGATAGATCACATCCACGCGGCGCAGGCCAGCGATGGTTTTCATGTAGACCACATCGTCGGAGCCGACCAGCAGGTCCGACCCCTGCACCAGCTGCGCGCCGGTCTGCTGCGCCAGATAGCTGTGCTCGAAATAGGCGGAATTGAAGATGCCAGGTGTCAGCAGCACGATGATGGGCCTGTCCTCGAGCCGCGGAGACAGCGCCGCCAGCATGTCGTACAGCGCCGCGGTGTACCCGTCCACGGGCAGGATGCGGTTGGCGCTGAACAGCTCCGGGAACACCGACTTCATCAACATGCGGTTCTCGAGCATGTAGGACACACCCGATGGCACCCGCAGGTTGTCCTCCAGCACGTAGACGGTGCCGTCCTTGTCCCGCACCAGATCGGTGCCGCATATATTGGCCCACACCCCAAAACGGGGCGAGATGCCCCGGCACTGCTTGCGGAAATTGCGCGACCCCGCCAGCAGCTCGGCCGGAAACACCCCATCCTTGACGATCCGCTGCGCGTTGTAGAGGTCGTCAATGAACAGGTTGAGCGCCGTCAGACGCTGCCGCAGTCCGAGGTCGATGCGCCGCCATTCCGACTCCGGCATCACCCGTGGAATGGGATCGAAGGGCCAGGCGCGGTCGATGTTCTCGCCGTCGTTATACGTGGTAAACGAGATGCCCATCGTGACGATGGCAGCGTCAATCGCCTGACGCCGCAGCCGCATCTCGCCTGCGTCGAGGGAGGCCAGATAGGTGCACAACGCCCGTGCCGCGGGCCGTGGCTGGCCTTCGCCATCCACCAGCTCATCGAACATGCCCTGCTGCTGGTAGTCTTCGGTTCCGAACTTCATAGGACCTGTCAGGGTGAGGCCGCCTTGGTAGTGAATGTAAGGAGCAAGAAGCGTGCCTTGCCCGTGTGACGGTGCCGTAAAATGGTGCGGGCATGGCTGAGAACGCCCCAACACTGCCACTTTTGACGCAGCCTTTGCTCCAGAAACTGGCAGCCGCCCGTAAACGGGGTGAAGCCCGCCTGACCATCTCGCTGGACCTTGGTCGCAGTACCGCCACGGTCGAACTGGGCGCGGACGGCTGGAAGTGGCAGCAGGGCCGGTACCCCTACCCGGAAGAGCTCAAGGAACGCACAGTGTACGGCTGGAACGGCGCCGAGTTCGAGGCACTGTCACGCTTCGACGGCGGACTGCACAAGCTCGTGCCCACTGATTGGGGCGCACCCACCTTCGAGATCGACGGCATCAAGATGCTGCCCTCGGCGCGGGTCTCGCCTTTCGAGGACGCACGTACCAAGGTGCAGCTGGTGGCGCCGCGCGGCAAGCGGGTGCTGGACTGCTGCGGCGGTCTGGGCTACTTCGCCTACTGGTGCCTGACGGAACAGGCGGCTGCGGTCACTTCTTTCGAGAAAAGCGCCGCGGTGCTGTGGCTGCGCAGTGTGAACCCCTGGTCACCACATCGCGATGCGCGGCTCACGCTCAGCCACGCCAATGTGGTCACGGAGATTGCCAGGCTGGCAACCCGCAGCTTCGATGCCATCCTGCACGACCCGCCGCGCTTCGGCATCGCGGGTGAGCTGTATGCGCAGGCCTTCTACGAAGAGCTGGCGCGCGTGCTGGCGCCGGATGGATTGATGTTCCATTACACCGGCGCGCCCAACAGCGTGAGCCATGGTCGCAACCTGCCGAAAGAGGTGCAGCGCCGGCTGGTGAAGGCAGGATTCGAGGCCACGCTGCACGGCGATGGCGTGCTGGCGCGGCGCCTGGGAAGGCGGGGGGTGGCCCGCGCTGCGCCCAGGCCGAAGCCCAAGGCACGCACCGCGAACAAGGCGAAGCGCTAGCCGAGCGCCGCTATTCCGACGCAGCCTCCGCCGCCGCACGGTTGGCGTCGGCGGCTTTCTGCGCGGCCTCGATATCGGTGCGCACCTTTTCCATTTGCCGCTGCCCTTCCCTGGCCTGTTCCGCGGCAGCGGCGGCGCTGGTCGCGCCAGTGGCAGCCGTCTCCGCGAGGCCGCAGCCGGCCAGTGCCGCGGCGGCGGCCAGCATGGTCAGTTGGCGCATGATCCCTGCCCTCCTCATAGTCCGGCGCGTGCCCACCTTAGCCCCCCACTGCATTCGGCGCACGCCAGGCACGCTCGAACGGCAGGCGCCAGGCATGCGGCGCCACGAGCTGGTGGATGGAATTCGGACCCCAGCTCCCCGGCGCATACGTGCGCACGGGCGGTGGCGACTCGATCAGCGGCGCGGACACTTCCCACAGACGCTCGATGCCTTCGGCAGTGTTGAACAGCGTGTGGTCGCCGCGCATGGCGTCGAGAATCAGCCGCTCATAGGCCTCCAGCACTTCGCCCACCAGGCCGGTGTCGTGCATGGCGAACTGCAGGCTCAACTTGTCGAGCTTCATGCCCGGACCGGGGCGCTTGCCGTAGAACGACAGCGACATCTTCGAGGCATCGGCCAGATCGAAGGTGAGATGGTCGGGGCCATGCGAGCCCACGCCGGAATCCACCGGAAACATGCTCTTCGGGGGCTCGCGGAAGGCGATCGAGATGATTCGCTGGCCTTCAGCCAGCTTCTTGCCCGTGCGCAGGTAGAACGGCACGCCGGCCCAGCGCCAGTTGTCGATATGACAACGCAGCGCGATGAAGGTCTCGGTATCCGATTCCGGTGCCACGCCCGCCTCGCTGCGATAGCCGATGTACTGGCCGCGCACCACATCCGCGGGCTGGATGGGCATCATGCTGCGGAAGACCTTGTTCTTCTCTTCACTGATGGGCGCCGCGGCAAGACTGGTTGGAGCCTCCATGGCCATGAAGCCCAGGATCTGGAACAGGTGGGTAACCACCATGTCGCGGAAGGCACCGGTCTGCTCGTAGAAGCCGGCGCGACGGTCGAGGCCGATGGTCTCCGGCACATCGATCTGCACGTGGTCGATGAAATTGCGGTTCCAGATCGGCTCGAACAGGCCATTGGCGAAGCGGAACGCGAGGATGTTCTGCGCGGGCTCCTTGCCGAGGAAGTGGTCGATGCGGAAGATCTGTTCCTCGCTGAACACCTCGTGCAGTGCCTTGTTCAGCGACACGGCGCTGGCAAGGTCCGTGCCGAAGGGTTTCTCCATGATGATGCGTGCGTGCTGCACCAGCTCCGCCTCATGCAGGGTGCGCACCACGGACAGCGCCGCATCCGGCGGCACGCTGAGGTAATGCAGGCGACGGCATTCGGTACCGATGGCCTGTTCGGCGCGGGTCACTGCTTCGCGCAGCGCCGCAGGGCCAGCCGACAGCGGCACGTAGTCGAGGTTGCGCGCGAAGGCATCCCAATCGGCGTCCAGCGTGCCGCGCGAGCCGTACTCCTTCAGTGCGGCACGGGCGAGGTCACGAAAGCCATCGGGGCCGAGATCGTCGCGTGAGCAGCCAATGATGCGGCAGCCCGGAATGAAACCTGCAGTCGCAAGATGGAACAGGCCGGGCAGCAACTTGCGCCGGGCGAGGTCGCCCGTTGCACCAAAAAGCACTACCACCTGCGGAAAGCGCGGTCCTACGCCTGGGGGGATCTTGGCCACGATTCAATGATTCCGGTTGCGAGGGTCAGCGACGACCCGGGTGTGATTCATCATGCAAGATTAACGCCACAGATGCTTGACGATACGGCTACAGCTCGTCGCTCAGCCGCACCGAGGCTTCGCCCTTGAGCCCCAGCGTCTGCAGCGTCAACCTGGTGAGCTGCAGCGCCAGCTCGTGTTCTCCCATCACGGCATCGTCGGCGCCCAGTGTGCGCAACGCCTCCTGCTCATCGTGGCTATGCGTGCGCGCGAAGATGGCCACCTGCGGGTTGGCCGCACGGGCCAGCTCCACTGCGCGCCGCGCCTGGAAAGACTCGGCCGTGCCCACCACCAGCACGCGGGCGCGTTCGATGCCAGCCGCTTCCAGCACGCCCGGCTGCGCCGCATCGCCGTACAGCACCGGCACCCCACGCGTGCGCAGCGCCTCGAAGCGCGAACGGTCCCGGTCGATGACCACATAGGGCTGCCCTGCCTGCTGCAGCACAGGAGTGATGGCGCCACCGACCCGGCCGTGGCCGATCACGATCACATGCCCGGATAGTGGCGGCAGCGGCGGAACACCGGCATCGTCCCCCTTGCCATCCTGGGCGCGCGCATCAGCCCAGCGGGCAAAGCCGCGCCAGCTGCGCAGCAGTTTCTCCACCCTGGGCTGCAGCGCGAAGAACAGCTGGTTCACCGTGATCGAGAGGATGGCGCCGCCCAGGATCAGGTCGCGTCCGTCTTCCGGAAGCAGCTCCAGACCCACGCCGAGTGCGGCGAGGATGAAAGAGAACTCGCCGATCTGGGCCAGGCTCGCGGACACCGTCAGCGCCGTGCTGATCGGAAAGCGGAACAGCACCATGATGAGGAAGGCCGCGATCGACTTGCCGATCAGGATGATCAGCATGACGCCCAGCAATTGCAGCGGTTCGCGTACGACGATCGATGGATCGAACAGCATGCCGACGGCGACGAAGAACAGTACGGCGAAGGCATCGCGCAGCGGCAGCGATTCCTCGGCCGCGCGATGGCTGAGGTTCGACTCCGCCAGGATGACACCCGCGAAGAACGCGCCCAGCGCAAACGACACGCCGAACAGCGCAGAGGCGCCGAAGGCGATGCCCAGTGCAATCGCCAGCACGGCGAGCGTGAACAGCTCACGCGAACCGGTGCGCGCGACCTGGGTCAGCAGCCACGGCACGAAGCGCGTTCCCACCAGCAGCGCCAGCGCGACGAATGCGGCTACCTTGGCGAGGGTGCCGCCCAGCAGCCACGCCACGGCACCGATGCTCAGCTGGCTGCCGCTGCCCATGGAGGTGGCGAATGCCGGGATCAGCACCAGTGCCAGCACCATCACCAGGTCTTCGACAATGAGCCAGCCCACCGCTATGCGGCCTACGGCGGTGTCGAGCTTGCCCTGCTGCTCCAGGGCTTTCAGCAGCACCACTGTGCTGGCCACCGACAGCGACAGGCCCAGCGTGAATCCGGCGGCGAGGTTCCAGCCCCACGTCCACGCCAGCAGCGCACCCAGCAGGGTCGCTACCACGATCTGGCCGATGGCACCGGGAATGGCGATGCGCCGCACCGCCATCAGGTCCTTGGTCGAGAAATGCAGGCCTACGCCAAACATCAACAGGATGACGCCGATCTCGGACAGCTGCGAGGCCAGGCTCAGGTCGCCGACATAGCCGGGCGTGAAGGGCCCCATGGCCACACCGGCGATCAGGTAGCCCACCAGCGGCGGCAGGCGGATCAGGCTGGCCAGCAGCCCCAATCCGAATGCGAGCACGAAGGCCATGGCGATGGTCGCGAGCAGTGCAGTCTCGTGCGGCAAACGAAGCTCCCGGAGGGTAAGGGGGTGACCGTTTGCGGGACGCGCCCGATGCGGCACTGGGAGTGGTCGATGCCGTGGCATCAGCCTACGCACCGATGCTAGGGGAGACCGGTCCATGCGGCAACCCACCACGCCCTGCGCGCAGCGAAACCCCGTGCCCGGCGCGCCGCTAGCCGCGATAACCAGTGCCCGGGCCAGCAGCGGCGCAGGGGCCGTGCCCCGCCCCGATGGCTTCCGGATGATTTAACCTGCGCTGCGACCCTGCGCGAACAAGCGGGGCACAGCTATCAAGCTGAGTGACACGGGGTTCCAATAAGGAGAGTTGCTGTGGCCAAGCGCACCTACCAGCCGTTGCAGATGCACCGGATTCCCTACACCGACCTCACCGAGGCACAGGTAGCGCAGGCGCTGCGTCCTGCCGCCAGTGGCCCGGGCAGCCAGGCCGCGCTTTCCGACGTGATGGCCGGCAGGAAACTCCGCATCGTCACCGACGAGGGCGGACCCATCCTCGAATACAGTTTCACCAGTGGCAGGGAACTGACGCTCGCGGAAAACGGCGGCAAAGCCGTGAAAGCCGTGTACGGGGCCCTGCAGAATCGCGATCTGGTGCTGGTATCCCACATGATTCCGGGCACGCAGCGCGGCTACAAGCTGGTGCTGGACCAGCACACCGGGATCGCCACGGTGTTCGAGGTCTACTTCAGCGGCTACGCCGCGGCCGAGACAGCCGCGGCCGCCGCCGCCAACCCGAAACGGGAGCCGCAGTTCAGGAACGGCCGCCGCAACCGCGAGGCGCAGCGCAAAGTCTGGTTCGGCTACGTGGACAAAGGTGGCGCGGCTCCCACGGCGCGGCACCTGTGGACGAACCGACTTGAGGGCAAGGGCATCCGCTGGGAGCAGGACAATGGCGTCGAGATCCTCGAGTTCTATCTGTCGGTCACCTACTCGAACTTCATCGAGCTGACGCGTTTCGGCGGCGAGATGACCGTCTGCGCGCCCACCGACTACATCATGGTGAACGACCACCAGTTCATCTACTCGCGCATCGAGTGTGAATTCTCCGGCACGCTGACAGTGCAGCTCATCGACCTGTTCGACCTCACGCAGCGAGGTGTGCGACTCGGCCTCACCGAGAAGGATGGGCTCGAATATTACATGTACGCCGGCAAGGGTCAGGTCACCGGCCAGATCGCGAGCTTCGAAGTCTTCGGCAACAACAGCGAGACCCGCGGCCCGCGCCGCGTCTACCGTCCACTCGAAACTTTCCCGGTCATGACCGATGAGCAGGTGAAGGAAGCCGTGCTGAAGAACGCGCATGCCTTTGGCAACGGCGCCGGCAGCGGCGCGGCTGGCATGGGGGGCTACAAGAGCGAGCTGGTCACCAGCTTCGCAGGCAAGACGCTCAGCGTACGCACCGATGGCGGACCTGCGCTCGATTACGAATTCACCGACGGCAAGAAACTCAGGTGGCGCTTCGCCGGCCAGGGCAACTGGCGCGAGGAGTGGTACGAGATGTACCAGCCAGACGACGGCGTCTATTTCTTCGCCCACTTGCTCGACGCCGAGTTCCCACGCTCATGTGCCATGGTGTGCTTCGACATGCAGAACGGCCTGGCCACCATCGTCAAGGGCACCACCGGGACGGAGTTCCGCAACAACGAGACCCATCCCAACTTCTATTTCGGCACTTTCCAGACCGAAGGCAGCCCCACGCCGCCCCGTTACCTGCGGCACAACTGGACCGACGAGATGGTCGGCGAAGCGGTGACCTGGAACTACGCGCGCGGCAACCCGGGGCTCACCTCGATGCACTTCTATGCCACGCCCTCCTCGTATTCCTGGATCATTTTCCAGCCGGATGGCTCAGGCGGCATGCAATGGAGTTCGCCTGGCTGGTATTCCAAGGTGCGCGACGGCCTCTACATCATGGCCTGGGTGGAGGAAGCCTGTAATGGCACGCTGGGCGTGATCTGCTTCAACCAGCGCACCATGCATGACGCCGGTTTCGGGTTCCATGTGGGGCCCGATGGCCTGTCCATGAGCGTGGTTGGCGCCCGGGCGCGCCACGCCGGCCGGTTCGACATCAAGCCCTACCTCGGCCTCAAGGCCTGAAGGATCCGAAACATGACTGACCATGCCAACAACAACGCCCGGCGCGCTTTCTTCCTGCGTGGCGGCGCCACGCTGGGCGCCGGCATTGCCACCACGGCCGGCGCGGCAGCGCTGCTGCCTGCCACGGTGCCAGCGGGCGACCAGGGCGCCGGGACGCCGGATCGCGAAGCCATCCTGCAGCTGCATCGGGAGTTCATCGCCCGGGTCGAGGAGCATTCGCATCCGGCGGCGCCGGACAACCATCGTGCGTATCGCTCCAACGCCGGCCAGCTGCGGGACGAACTGGCAGTGGATGCAGACGGCCGGGTGGCCTCTGGCTGCTGGCATGTCGATGTACAAGTAGCGACCCCGCTGCGGGGTGACAGCACGGCGGCACAGATGGCAAGGCTGCAGGGGAATCTCGCGGACCTGCACTGGGAATCCGGGCGGCTCGATGTGCAATACATAAAGCAGGCAGGGCGATGGCAGATCGCCCGCCTCCGCTACGCAGCCATCTGAGAAGCCAAAAAAAAAGCGCCGCCCGGCAATGCGGGCGGCGGGTGCTATGACCCCTGCACGCCGGCCGATGCCGGCGGCCGGGGCGTCATGTCGGTTTAATACGGCAAGGCCGTATTGAAAGCGACTCCCACCGGATTGGCGATAATGATCTCCACGCGGCGATTCTGCTGGCGGCCGCCAGCATCATCGTTGCTGGCGACCGGGGTGCTCTCACCCTTGCCCAACGCGTTGATCTGGTTCGTCGGTACGCCACGAGTGACCAGGGCCGCCTTCACCGCATTGGCGCGCGCCTCGGACAGCTGCATGTTGTATTCATCTGTGCCGACACTATCCGTATGACCTTCAATGGTGACTGCCCGATCCGGCGATTTTTTCAGGAACTCGGCCAGACGGTCCACCGTGCCCATGGCGCCCGGCTTCAGGGTGGACTTGCCCGTATCAAACAGCACGTCGCCCAGAGTCAGCACCAGGCCACGCTCGGTCTGTTTGCCCTGCAGATCCTTGAGCTGCTGCGCAAGCGCCTCGTTCTCCCGCCGTGCAGCCTCGGCCGCCGCAGCGGCGGATGCCGCCTGCGCGGCAGCCATCGCGGAAGCCTGCTCAGCCTGAGCCTTGGCACTGGCGGCAGCCTGCTCGGCCTGCAGCTTCGCGTTTGCAGCCTCCTGCTCCCGCGCCTGCAGCACTACGCGCTGCCGATCAGCTTCTGCCTTCTGCATGGCGGCTTCTGCCTGGCCCCGCGCAATCTGCTGCGCGGCGGTGTCCGCGTGACGCTGCGCCAGATAGGCCTGCTCGCGAATATCCTTGGCGGATTTCTTCTTCTCCTGCAGTGTCTCGGCTTCGCGCAGCGCGTCATGCGCCGCAGTGACTTCGGCGGCCGCATACTTGCCCGCATCCGGAGTGGCATCGACCTGCTGGACTGCCGTGCGTGCAGCCGCCACTTCGTCCACCTTCGGCGTCGAACTGCAGCCGGCCATGGCAACCGCCACTGCGGCAGCGACCACCCATCCCTTGTTATTGAGCTTCATGATTGTTCCTTGAATTGATTCACGGGGCCGGCGTCGGCGCGGGAGCCGCCGCATTGCGCTGGGCTTCCTGGCCTAGCTGCTGCGTGCCCTGCTGTACTTCACGTGCAGCGGCCTGCTGGCGGGCTGCCTGGGCTTTGGCCGATGCATACTGCGCATCGACTTCTGCCTGCTTGGCCAGCCGCACTGCGGCCTCGTCACCGCTCTTTGATTTCTTGTCGAGGGCCTGCTTGGCATCCGCGTACTTGTCGCGTGCGCCCTGATACTCGGCCAGCGCCGCTTCCTGGGCGCCGCTGCGTTCGGCCTGCTGGATGACAGCCTCGGTGCGCGCCATCTGCGCCGTCACTTCATCAGGCCGGTGATAGGCACACGCCTGCAGCAGGATCAACGGCAAGCCTGCCCACAAAACGTAGTGACTGGTTTTCATGCTCCACCTCATCAACAGATGTTCCATGCAGGCGTGCACGGAACTCGATGGGCGCATGGTGTTCTTTTAGCGCCGCGCCGCGCAGCGGCGGCGGGCCTGATCACCCGTCGGACTAATCCCACGGGTGGTCGCAGGGATTTGCCTTACCTGCCGAATGCCTCGCCGCCAGCGCGCGGGCTGGGTGCAGGCATCCGCTTTCCCGTTACTGGATTGGGATAGTGGAAGGGCTCGATGTAATAGCTGGGATAAGTCAGATAAATGACGGTCGGGGGAAGGTCCGGGTACGGCGCGAACTTCTCCGGAAAGGTATTCACCACGACGTTGTCGACCCAGCCCTGCTTGTAGCCGGAATACATGTTGAAGGGACCATGCAGGGTCTTGAACTTCCACACGCCGTCCTCCTTCACGAACACGTCCTCGTAGTAGTTATGACCCCAGCCGCCGGAGCTCATCACGAAGGCAATGCAGCGAGCGCGGGCGGTGACGCCATCTTCCATGATGGTGGGCAGGCACTGGAACTGCTGATGGTCGATCAACAGTCCATTGCGCGGCCCGATGGGCCCCAGACCCACGTTCATGTATTCGAACACGCGCGCCTTGCCGACGAAAACGCCCTTGCCGCCGATCTCCAGAGTGGCGTCGTCGTCGAACAGGTCGGCCAGCGACCGCCACTGCGCCTTGTCCACATAGTAGCCATAGGCGTTCTGCACGATCTCCACGTCGGTGAGGTCCTGCAGGCGCGTGATGCGATCACCCACGGCATTGAGCTGTTGTTCGATGGCCTGCAGGTCCGCAGCGCCGGTCGCGGCGCGCGCGCCACCGATGCCGAGCATCGCGAGCAGCAGCATCGGCACGGCGCGCCACAGCAGGCGCGGGTTTCCAGAAGTGTGAAGTGCCATGGCTCAGTCTCCAGCGTGCGGCTTGCCGCTGACGGGGTTGGCATAGTGGTAAGGCACCACCTGCAGCTTGGGGAAGGATTCGTACACCAGCGTCGGCGGCCGATCCGGCGGGTTGGTGGTGCTGGGCGGGTCCATCGGGAAGGCCTTGCCGCCCCACCCCTGGTCGTAGTCGCCCCAGAAAGTCACGTAATAGTGCAGCTTGCTGAACTTCCACGTGCCGTTGTCATTCACATACTCATTCTCGTAGATGCCGCCGCCCCAGCGGCCGAGGCCGCCGCGGGACAGCAGCACATCACTGCGCCACCGGGCCTTCGCCGTGCGGTTGTCGGCTGCGACATGGATGATGGGCTGCACCATCACGTAGTTGTTCAGCTGACCGCTCTCCAGGCCCTGGGGGCCCATTAGGGACAGCCCGCGCTCGACGCTGGCGCTGCCGGCATAGACGCCGCTCTGGCCGAACTCGTAAGTGCCGGTCTTGCTGAACAGCGCGGCAGCCTGCTTCCACTGCCCCTTGTCGATGTAATACCCATACATCGCCTGCAGGTTCTCCAGCGCGCGTACCGAGCGGGCCCGCGCCAGCTGCAGCTCCTTGGCGTCGGCCAGCGCCTCCAGCTTGCCGAGCGCATCATCCGCGCGCTTCGGCGCCGCCACCGGAGCGCGGCTGCGGATGGCCGCGAGATTGCCATCCGCGTAGTGGTACGGCGGAATGAATACCGCCGGGAATGGCGCGTAACGCGTCGGCGCGGGCGCATCCGGCGCGAACTCCTTCGCCACGGCGGTCTGCCATTCGCCCGCAGCCGGCTTCAGCGCGGCCCAGCCCCCCAGATACGGGGCTTCGAAGTTCTGGAAGTACTGGCGCGAGGCGATCTTCCACACCCCGCCTTCCTTCACATAGCGATCCTCGATGATGGCATCGCCCCAGAAGGCAGCTTTCTTGTACTGGCCCAGCAACCCCCACTCGCGCCAGCGGCCGCGCGCCGAATTGCCATCGGCCGCCACCGTGATCACCGGCTGCAGCTGCATGCGCAGGTTCAGACGGCCAAAAGGCAGCCCCGGGCCGTCTTTCATGCTGCCGCCGCCATGCCGCGTCAACAGCTCCCGGATGCGGGCCTTGCCCTGGTACACGCCATCCATCCCCCACTGGAACGTGGCGGAATCGGTGAAGAGGTCCGCGGCTTCGCCGAAATATCCCTTGTCCGTGTAATAGCCGAAGGCCCGGCCCAGGCGCTGCGCCTGCACGATGGCCTCCACCTGCGCGGTTTCGCTGGCGATGACCTGCAGGCGCGTCTGCAGCGCCTTCACCCGCGCGCCATCGCTTTGGGCATGGCTGGCGGCACACAGGGCCACACCCAGCACCAGGCCGCAGGCCCGCGTGGCCTTGAGGAAGAAAGTCATATGTACCCCTGTTATCTTCTGTGCGGAGCGTAGGGGACAACGCCAACCCCCGCAACAGGAGCCTGGGCTTGTCACGACCACCGCTGCCGCCCTTCGATGCCGACACCGCCGCCCGCAAGGTGCAGATGGCGGAAGATGCGTGGGACTCGCGCGATCCTGCCCGTGTGGCGCTGGCCTACACACCCGACAGCCACTGGCGCAACCGGGAGGAATTCCTGCAGGGTCGTGCAGCCATCGAGGCATTCCTGGTCCGCAAATGGCAGCGTGAGCAGGACTATCGCCTCATCAAGGAGCTGTGGGCATTCGCCGGCGACCGCATTGCCGTGCGCTTCGCCTACGAGTGGCATGACGCGGCCGGCCAGTGGTTCCGCAGTTACGGCAACGAGAACTGGAAATTCGATGCCGACGGCCTCATGGAGGTGCGCATGGCCAGCATCAATGACGCCGCGATCACGCCTGCCGAACGCCGCTTCCTGTGGCCTCCGGGGCCGCGTCCGGCGGGCCATGCCGGCCTCAGCGCGCTGGGGTTCTGACGCCATGCCCCTGCAGCACTTCCACCCGGCCGTAGCGCGCTGGTTCAGCAACACCTTCACCGCGCCCACCGCGGCGCAAATGGACGCCTGGCCTGCCATCGCGGCGGGCGGGCATGCGCTGATCGCGGCGCCGACTGGCTCGGGCAAGACGCTGGCTGCCTTCCTGATCGCCATCGACCGCCTGGTGCGGCAGGCCGCCGCTGGCACGCTCGAACCCGGCGTGCAGGTGGTGTATGTCTCGCCGCTGAAGGCGTTGTCCAACGACATCCGCCGCAATCTCGAGCAGCCCCTGGCTGGCTGCATGGCCGAGCTTGCAAGGCTGGGGCTGCCGCCGATACAGATCCGCAGCCAGGTGCGCACCGGTGACACGCCGCAGTCCGAGCGCGCCGCGATGCTCAAGTCACCGCCGCATATCCTGGTGACAACGCCAGAATCCCTGTACCTGCTGCTGACCAGCGAGTCGGGCCGCAAGATGCTGGCGACCACCCGCAGCGTGATCGTGGATGAGATCCATGCGGTCGCAGCCACCAAGCGCGGCTCGCATCTGGCGCTGACCCTGGAACGGCTGGTGGATGTGTGCGGAGGTTCGCTGCAACGCGTAGGGCTGTCTGCCACGCAGAAACCCATCGAGGAGGTGGCGCATTTCCTCGCCGGCGCCGATGCGCCCTGCGCCATCGTGGACAGCGGCCACGTGCGCCGCCGCGACCTGGCACTGGTGCTGCCGGATGCGCCGCTGGATGCAGTGATGTCCGCCGAGACCTGGAACACGCTGTACGACAGGATCGCCCTGCTGACGCAGGAACACCGCACCACGCTGATCTTCGCCAACACGCGCCGCATGGTGGAACGCGTTACGCGGCATCTCTCGGAGCGCATCGGCGCTGCCAATGTCGCGGCCCATCATGGGAGCCTCGCCAAGGAGCATCGGCTGGACGCCGAACAGCGTCTGAAATCCGGCCAGCTGCGGGCGCTGGTCGCCACCGCTTCGCTGGAGTTGGGCATTGACATCGGTGACGTGGAGCTGGTGTGCCAGCTGGGTTCGCCACGTTCCATCTCCACCTTCCTGCAGCGGGTGGGCCGCGCCAACCACGCCGTTACCGGCGTGCCAAAAGGCCGCCTGTTCCCGCTTTCGCGCGACGAGCTGGTGGAATGCACGGCGCTGCTCGCCGCCGTGCGCGCCGGCGAGCTGGATCGCCTGCACATCCCCGAGGCACCGCTCGACGTGCTGTCGCAGCAGATCGTGGCCGAGGTCGCCGCGGGCGAGCGCGGCGAGGACGAACTGTTCGCGCTGGTGCGGCGCGCCTGGCCCTATCGTGATCTGGCGCGGGCGGCCTATGACGAGATCCTGGTATTGCTCGCGGACGGCATCGCGACCCGCCGCGGCCGCCAAAGCGCCTACCTGCATCGGGACGCCGTGAACCGCCGGCTGCGCGCGCGGCGCGGTGCGCGCCTCACCGCCATCACCTGCGGCGGCGCCATCCCCCAGAACGCCGACTACCAGGTGGTGCTGGAGCCGCAGGGCGTCATGGTGGGCACGCTCAACGAAGATTTCGCGGTCGAAAGCCTCGCCGGCGATGTCTTCCAGCTTGGCAATACCTCGTACCGCATCCTGCGCGTCGAGGCGGGCAAGGTACGCGTCGAAGACGCTGCGGGCATGGCGCCCACATTGCCCTTCTGGCTCGGAGAGGCGCCCGCGCGCACGGATGAGTTGTCGACGGCGGTCTCGCAGCTGCGCGACAAGGTCGATCAGGCACTGACGGACATGCAGCCAGACACCTTGCGGCGCTGCGAGCTGATGCTGCAGCAGCAGCACGCCCTCGGCGGGCTGGCCGCGCAGCAGCTGGTGGCGTACCTCGCCACCGCCAAGGCCGTGCTCGGCCATCTGCCCACGCGTGAACGGCTGGTCATCGAGCGGTTCTTCGATGAGGGCGGTGGCATGCAGCTGGTCATCCACCTGCCCTTTGGTGCGCGCGTGAACCGCGCCTTCGGGCTCGCGCTGCGCAAGCGTTTCTGCCAGACCTTCAACTTTGAATTGCAGGCCGCCGCCACCGAAGACGCCATCGTGCTGTCGCTGGGCGAGACGCACAGTTTTGCGCTGGAGAGCGTGGTCAAGTACCTGCACAGCAATACCGTGCGGGAAGTGCTGGTGCAGGCGGTGCTCGACGCGCCGCTGTTCATCACGCGGTGGCGCTGGAATGCCACGATCTCGCTGGCCATCAAGACCTCGCGCGGCGGCAAGAAAACGCCACCACCACTGCTGCGCATGGCGTCCGAAGACCTGGTGTCCATCCTGTTCCCGGATCAGATCGCCTGCGCCGAGAACCTCAGCGGCCCACGGCAGGTTCCGGACCACCCGCTGGTACGCCAGACGCTGCACGACTGCCTGCACGAGGCCATGGATATCGACGGGCTGGTCGGCCTGCTGCGCAGGCTGGAGAGCGGCGAAGTGCAGGTGCTGACACGGGACCTGCCGCAGCCTTCCATGCTTGCGCGCGAGATCCTGACCGCGCGACCCTACGCTTACCTCGACGACGCGCCGCTCGAGGAGCGCCGCACGCAGGCGGTCGCCGCCCGGCGCTGGCTCGATCCGCAGACGGCCGCTGACTTCGGGCACCTTGATCCGCAGGCCATCGCGCGTCTGCGCGGCGAGGCCTGGCCCGATCCGGAAAATGCGGATGAGCTGCATGACGCCTTGATGCTGCTGGGGGTGCTGCCGGAGGAGGAAGGCCGGGGCCACGCCGCCGTGCCACGGCCGGACTGGCTGCCGCTGTTCGAGACGCTGGTATCGGCACGACGCGCCACGCGGCTGCGGGTGGGAACCCGAATCTTCTGGGTGGCAACCGAGTCGCTGCCGCTGGCTGTCGCGGCCTGCCCCGGAGCCTTGCAGGAACACCCGGTCACGGTACCCGCCCACTACGCCGCTCGGTTGTGGGAACGGCACGATGCCATCCGCGAGCTGCTGCGCGGGCGCCTTCAGGCGATGGGCCCCGTGACGGCTGCGGAGCTCGACGCCACGCTGTCGCTGCCTGCGGGCCATGCCGAGGCCGCATTGCTGGCGCTGGAAGGCGAAGGATTCGTCATGCGCGGCCAGTTCACGGCCGCCGCCGACGGCAATGCCATCCTCGAGTGGTGCGAGCGGCGGTTGCTGGCGCGTATCAACCGGTACACCCTGGGCAGCCTGCGGGCACGGATCGAGCCGGTCGCCAGTGCAGACTTCATGCGCTTCCTGCTCGATTGGCAGGGCGTCACCCGCGATCCTCGCGGCGAAGGACCACAGAGTCTGGCGATGCTCATCGAGCAGCTGGAGGGCTACGAAGTGCCCGCCATCGCCTGGGAGCGCGACGTACTGCCGGCACGCATGCAGGCCTATGAACCGGCCTGGCTCGATACGCTGTGTCTTTCCGGCCGGGTGGTGTGGGCACGCCTGGAGGTGCCGCAGGGAGCGGTGACGGGACCGGTGCGGACCACCCCGCTGGCCCTGCTGTCGCGCGCGAGCTTTCCGTTGTGGCGGACGCTGTCGCAGCGCCAGCGGGGTGCGCCGGAGCTCTCGTCTGCAGCGCAGCTGCTGGCGTCACAGCTGCGCGCACGCGGGGCCTCGTTCTTCGACGACCTGCTGCGCGGCAGCGGCCTGCTGCAGAGCCAGGCCGAGAACGCGCTGGGAGAGCTGGTTGCCGCAGGTCTCGCCAGCGCCGACAGCTTTGGAGGCCTGCGCGCGCTGTTGCTGCCACTGAAGACCAAGCGGCGGCTGGCTGCGCGCGGCCGGCGCATCGCCCTGGCGGGGCTGGAAGAGGCCGGACGCTGGAGCCTGCTGCGTCCTGCCGGGGACGCTGACGTGGCGGCGGCCCCCGCCGCCGAAGCCGTCGAGGACCCCGAACTGGTGCAACAGGTGGCGATGCGGCTGCTGCAGCGGTATGGCGTCGTGTTCCGTCGCCTGCTGACGCGCGAGGCGGGATGGCTGCCGCCGTGGCATGTGCTGCTGCGTTCACTGCGCCGCCTCGAGGCCCAGGGCCATGTCCGCGGCGGACGCTTCGTGGCGGGCGTGTCGGGTGAGCAGTATGCGCTGCCGGATGCGGTGACCGCGTTGCGCGCCGTCCGGCAGCGACGCGCGGACGGGGCGCTGGTGGTATTGAGCGCCGCGGATCCATTGAACCTGCTTGGCATCGTGACACCAGGCGCGCGCTTGCCGGCGCTGGCCGGCAACCGTCTCGCCCTGCGCGACGGCGTACCCATTGCCGTGCACGCCGGCGGCCAGCTCGAGCTGTTCGTCGAACTCACCCCCGGTGAGACCTGGGCCGTGCGCAGCGCCCTGCTGCGCGGCGTGGCTCCGGTTGGTATCAGCCACGAATTGCAGACCGGCGCGTAACCTTCGGCCAGCATGCCCCGCGTGGTAAGGTCAGGGTCGCTGGCCTAGTCAGCGTCGCCCTACGTCATCTCACGCCGCCGCCCCCTACCAGCGCGCCTGACCCGGCCGCCATCCTGTGGCCATCCACTTTATCGATGCCACAGGAAGTCATCTATGAACTCGAACATGGAAAATCTGCTCAGCGATGTCGGCGATCTGCTCACCCGGCTGTCGCATGTGAAGAACCGCGACATCGCCCGCGTGCGTGACAAGGTGCAGGACACGCTGGAATCAGCCCGCGACACACTCAGCGACACCGCTGCGAGCCTGAGCAAGAAGGGCCGCAAGGCAGTCGCCAGCACCGACGATTACGTGCATGGAAGCCCCTGGCAGGCGGTGGGTGTTGCTGCACTGGTCGGCTTCGCCATCGGCTACCTGGTGAGCGAAAGCACGCAGTGAAACCGGCAGTGCAGCGCTGATGCTGCTGGTCGCAGGCGAACCAGCTGCTCTGACCGTCGAACGGCCGCAGGGAAGTTCAGAGTTGGTGCTCAACTGCGATCATGCCAGTCAGCGCATACCCCAGGCACTCGGTTCCCTGGGGCTGGATGCGGCATCGCTCCAGACACACATCGCGTGGGATATCGGCGCCGCCGGCGTCGCGCGCAAGCTCTCCGCGATGCTCGATGCAACGCTGGTGCTGCAGAACTATTCGCGGCTGGTCATCGATTGCAACCGGCCCCCGGGTTCCCGCACCTCGATCCCCACCGTGAGTGAAGAGACATCGATTGCCGGCAACCAGGGGCTGTCTGCTGCCGCAGCATCAGACCGCGTGGAGGCGATCTTCACGCCCTACCACGAGGGGCTCAAGCGCATCCTTGATACGCGTTGCAACACCGGAAGGCGCCCGGCGCTGATTGCGGTGCACAGCTTCACGCCCATATATCTGCGCCAGTCGCGACCCTGGCAGGTCGGGCTGATGTATCGGCAAGGACGCGGCCTGGGCCCGGCGTTGCTGCAGTTGCTGCGGCAGGACACCTCCCTGCAGGTGGGCGACAACGAGCCCTATGCCATCGAGGACGACAGCGACTACACACTCATCATGCATGGGGAAGCTCGCCAGCTTGCCCATGTCGGCATTGAAATCCGGCAGGACCTGATCGCGGATGAACCGGGCCAGCAGGCCTGGGCCAACCGGCTCGGTCCCCTGCTGGTTCGCGCGGCGCAGGCCGTCATCTACGACTGAACCAGGAAGATCCATGCACATCCGCGCCGGTTACGAACTGACCTACGAATTCCCGCAGCCGACACCCTTGATACTGGTGTTGAGCATCCACTACAGCCGGGCCTCAGACCTGATCCGCCCCGACCACCTCATCACCAGTCCGTCGGTGTACACCAGCACCTATCGGGATGGGTTCGGCAACTGGTGCACGCGGCTGGTGGCCCCGCCGGGCAGGCTCACTTTGACGGCCGACGCGCTGCTGCGCGATTCGGGACTGCAGGAGCAGGTGCCGTTCAATGCCTGGCAACACGAGGTGCAGAACCTGCCGGAGGAGACGCTGGTGTTCCTGCTCGGCAGCCGCTACTGCGAGGTGGATCGCCTTACGCAGACTGCGTGGAACCTGTTCGGCAACACGCCAATGGGATACGCCCGCGTGCAGGCCATCTGCGATTTCGTGCACAACCACATCACATTCGGCTACCAGCATGCCAGCTCCACCAAGACTGCACTGCAGGCCTATGAAGAACAGCGCGGCGTATGCAGGGATTTCGCGCACCTGGGCATCACTTTCTGCCGCGCCATGAATATCCCGGCGCGCTACTGCACCGGATACCTCGGCGATATCGGGCTGCCGCCGCCGTATGCGCCCATGGATTTCGCCGGGTGGTTCGAGGCATACCTCGACGGCGCCTGGCACACCTTCGACCCGCGCAACAATTCGCCGCGCATCGGGCGCATCCTCATTGCCCGCGGGCGCGATGCCGCCGATGTGGCGATCAGTACCGCCTTTGGCCCGAACCAGCTGGTGGGGTTCAAGGTGTGGACGGATGAGGTCGCCGGCGGCTAGTCGGCCGCCTGCGCGAAGAAGGAATACTTCACGCCGGCCCACCAGGCCCGCGGGGCGCCCGGCGCGACGAAGGTGGAACCGGGGAGCGGCCGCTCACCGTCCACGATGGGGCCTGCAAACGGCCGGGCTACGAAATTGCCGGCCGCATCGAAACCCGTGGAACCCAGCTGCGCCGCAGTATGGTAGCGGCGATCCAGCACGTTGTTCACCTGCAGGAACATGCTCAGCGCCGCCAGCGGGCGGAACTCCAGCCCCATGTTGACCACTGCATAGCCGCCACTCGAGCCTGAGCCAAGGTAGTAGACACCGTCCGGTTGGTGCTCGTTGTTCTCGTTGCCGCGCGCATAGGAGCTTGATACAGCCTGCAGGTCAGCGTTGGCGGTTATGCGCGAGGTGATGCGCCAGTCCACGAAGGTCTTGAAGATGTGTCTGGGCACCAGCGGGATGCGCGCGCCGGGTTCGATCTCGATGGAGCCTTCAAAGCCCGCACCTTCCTCGTTGCTGCTGTTGCCCTCGCCTGCCACCTCCTCTTCCGAGCGGTAGGTGGCATCCAGATAGGTGTAGTTGGCGCCTACGGTAAAGGCGGCGATGCTGGCAGCGATGCCCGCCTCGATGCCCTGGCGCCGCGTCCTGCCGAAGTTCTTGAAGTAGCCGAAGCTCGCGGTATCGTCCGCGACGAACATGATGTCGTTGCGGTTGTCAGCACGGAACGCACCGATATTCCAGCGCAGGCGGTCCCCCGACCGGCCGCGCAGGCCGGCCTCGAAATTCCGCGTGGTCACCTGGTCCAGCGGCGGATCGCCGGCCATGGCGTTCGGCAGGCGGCAGGGATTCTCAGGATCGGCGCAGCCGAGCTCGATGATGGAAGGCGCGCGGCTGCTGGCGTTGAAGCCAAGGTACGCCGTCACCCCGGGCGAGGCATCAATGGTGAGGCCCACTCCCGGGTTGAAGCGGTCGAACTTGTGCCGCGCCGTGAGCGTACCGGCTTCGTCAGCCGGCGTGATGTTGTCGAAGCTGGTGAGCCTGGTGTGGTCATAGCGACCGGACAAGGTCAGGTACGCGGCGGAGGTGAGTGCAATCGTATCGGTGACGAACAGGCTGCGGGTGCGTGTGCCACCATCCAGATCGACGCGCGCATCAAAGGCATTCTCGCTGTCCTGGCTGCCGTCGGCGAAAGCGCCGGGGCCGCTCACGCCGACTACGCCTCGATCCGGACTGAGATAACCGAACTGCGAGGACTGCTCGAAAAAGGTGTCGCTTCGCCCGAGCGCAACACCCACCGTGAGCTGGTTGTCGCGGCCCCACAGCGGGTGGCTGAAAGTCGCCTGTCCGGAGATGCCTTTGTCGTTCTGCCGTGTATGCGAGCGGTTCAGGGCGCCATTGCACTTCTCGTTCGGTTCCGAATTCAGCAGGATGTTGGCAATGCAGCGCCAGGATGGAAACGGCGTGTTGGCCTGCGTTTCGCCACTGACCGGATAGCCGGTGTAACCGCCCGCTGCCAATGCAGCCCGCTCCGCGGCGCTGGGCTGATACAGGGCTTCTCCCAGCGAATCGTCGTTGATGTCGCCGTTGAGGGTCGATGTGCTGATGCGCCGGTAGTAGGCATTGCCGGAGAGGCTCAACGTATCGCTGAGCCGGTGCGTGCCCACCAGATTCCACAGCCAGGACTTGTTCTGCGTGTTGTCGGGCCAGGTGTAGACGCTGTCGTAGTCCCCGGCGAGCAACTGCTGGTCCTGCAGCCCATTTCCCGTGAGGTCGGTATCGGCGTAGGCGCCGCTCAGCGCCAGGTCGCTCGACGCGTTGCGGTAGCCGAGCTTGGCAAATGCCTGGCCCGCGTCGGTGGGCGAGTAGTCGCGCCAGCCGTCGTCCTTGAGCTTGTTGGCCGTGCCGTACCAGTACAGGCCCGCATCACTTTGCCCGCCGGTTTCCAGTTCGACGCTGCGACGATCACTGGACCCATAGTTCAGGCCCACCGACAGCGCCGGGGCGTCATGACCATCCTTGGTGCGCAACGACAGCGCGCCACCCAGGGTGTTGAGCCCGAACAGTGGATTCGAGCCGGGAATCAGCGTCATCGTCGCAATGGCCTGCCGGGGGATCAGATCCCAGCTGACCACGTCGCCAAAGGGCTGGTTCAACCGCACGCCATCCACGTACACGGACAGCCCCTGTGGAGTGCCCAGCAACGGGGAGGCTGTGTAACCACGATAGTTGAGGTCGGGCTGCAGCGGATTGTTCTGCACGTCGTTGACATACACGCTGCCCAGCGTGCGGTTCATGAATGCCGTCAGATCAAGCGCATGCGAGGCCGCAATCTGGTCAGCGGTAGCGGTCTGGGTCGGGGCGGCGATGTGGTTGCTGTCCAGCTCCGCGCCCGGCAGTGGCGTGGTGGCCACGATCACGACGGCGGGCAGCACGGTCTCCGGCTCGGCGGCCGCGAAGGTGGCGGCCGGAGTAAATGCAAACCCTGAGCAGAACAGCAGCACTGCCTTTACGGCGCGGCGAACATCCGTCACAGAACCCCCAAACGAGCGTGTTATAGCCTGGCCGCGGAGTCTGCGCAGCCTGCGCCGCGGGCGACAGAGCACAATTCCCCCTCGGGCCGGGAGTTTTTCCCGATCCAGCACAGCCGGCCGGACCGCTGTGGTGAAATATCCGGCATGAGTGAACCGGTGTCGCAGCGCAAAGTGGTGATCGCCTCGTCACTGGGCACCGTGTTCGAGTGGTACGACTTCTATCTGTACGGCTCGCTGGCCGCGATTATCGCCAAACAGTTCTTCACCGCGCTGGACCAGACATCAGCGTTCATCTTCGCATTGCTGGCATTCGCGGCCGGTTTCATCGTCCGGCCCTTCGGCGCGCTGGTGTTCGGGCGGCTGGGCGACATGGTGGGGCGCAAGCACACCTTCCTGGTCACCATCGTCATCATGGGCGCATCCACCTTCCTGGTGGGTGTGCTGCCGGGCTATGAAACGCTGGGAGTGCTGGCGCCGGCTCTGCTGATCCTGCTGCGCCTGCTGCAGGGCCTGGCGCTGGGCGGTGAGTACGGTGGCGCGGCCACCTTCGTGGCCGAGCACGCGCCGCCGGGCAAGCGCGGCGCGCGCACCGCGTGGATCCAGACCACCGCCACGCTCGGCCTGCTGATGTCCCTGATGGTGATTCTCGCCACGCGCAAGCTCATGGGAGAGGAGAGTTTCCTGGCCTGGGGCTGGCGGGTGCCCTTCCTGCTTTCATCGGTACTGCTGGGTCTGAGCGTGTGGATCCGCCTGTCCATGGATGAGTCCCCGGTGTTCAGGCAGATGAAGGCCGAGGGGCGCACTTCGCCGGCGCCATTGCGCGAATCCTTCGGCCAGTGGGCGAACCTCAAGGTGGTGCTGATCGCGCTGTTCGGCCTCACCGCCGGCCAGGCCGTGGTGTGGTACACGGGCCAGTTCTACGCGCTGTTCTTCCTGACACAGGCACTGAAGATCGACGCCACGCAGGCCAACATCCTGATAGCCCTGGGGTTGATCATCGGCACGCCGTTCTTCCTGGTATTCGGCGCCCTGTCGGACCGCATCGGCCGCAAGCCCATCATCCTGCTGGGCTGCCTGCTTGCGGCGCTTACCTATTTCCCGCTGTTCAAGGCCCTGACTGAAGCCGGCAATCCGCAGCTGGCGGCTGCATTGCGCTCGGCGCCGGTCACCCTGCATGCCGATCCGGCTGAATGTTCGTTCCAGTTCAACCCGACCGGCGCCACGAAGTTCACCAGCTCCTGCGATGTCGCCAAGCAGGCACTGGCGAATGCCTCCGTCAATTACGACAGTATCGACGCCAGCGGGCCCGCCAGCATCCACGTGGGCCCGCGGGTGATCGCCGCAGCCGACGGGGCCGGCCTCGCGGCAGCACTGCAGCAGGCTGGCTATCCAGCCGCGGCTGATCCCGCGGGCATCAACAAGCCTCTGGTGGTCGCCATCCTGGCGCTGCTGGTGGTCTACGTGGCCATGGTCTATGGCCCCATCGCCGCGATGCTGGTGGAGATGTTCCCGACCCGCATCCGTTACAGCTCCATGTCGCTGCCGTACCACATCGGCAACGGCTGGTTCGGCGGACTGCTGCCGACCACGGCATTTGCCATCGTGGCGCAGACCGGCAACATCTACAGCGGGCTGTGGTACCCGGTCATCGTCGCGACGCTGACGCTGGTGGTGGGCGGCTTGCTGGTGCGCGAGACGCGCGGCGCACCCATGAACTGAGGGCCGCCAGCACCAGCGGTGATACGACGCCACATCCTTGTGGCGCAGGCCCAATCCCTGGTCCGCCGTATATCAAACCTTCAACGCTGCAGTCCTCGCGTGAATCAGCTCGATTCACGCGCCGCTGCACGACCTTTACCTGCCGGCGGCTGCAACGCTCCGTCGAACGTCTGGTAGCGAAGCTCGACCGGACACTCCGCCAGGTTGCAGGCCGTCTCATCACACAGGCGGCAATTGTGCTCGCCGCTCTCCAGATCAACCGTCAGGCTCGTCAGCAGTTTCGTGGAGATGGCGAGCAGCGAGGCTTTCTCGGTGTCGGAAAGCGTGCCAACCAGATCCTTCAAAACATCCCGACGGGCCGCCAGAATCGCCTCCGCCGCCCGCTCACCTCGCCCGGTCAGGCTGATCATCACGGTGCGGCGATCAACGCCAGCTTCCCGTGCAACCAGACCTTCCCGCTCAAGCCTGTCTACCAGGCGCACGGTGGACGACTGTGCCAGACCCAACTGCCTCGACAACACGTCTGAACGCAATCTCTCGGCGTGCTGGAGCAGAACCAGCGCAAAGGTATCCGAACCGTAGGCACCCTCGAGCTTCCCAATGCTGTTCGACACCGCGTCCGTTACCGCGAGAGCGAGTGCACCCAGCAAATTCTCGACGCGTTGCCTTTTCATTTAGCCCTCGCTAATTTAATTGCATGCTGCATGCATGTCAACGACACGTGTGGTCCTGCTTAAGCTTGAGCGGACCAGAGGATACACGGCCCATCGACGCAGCCACCCGCTGGACAGATGCCTTGCGCACCCCGAGCGACGGATTCGTTCATCTGTGTCCCGGAGGGTTTGATCATGCTTCTCGCACTGGAAAACAAGGTTGATGAATACGAGTCGTTGAACGACATCATCGCGAGTCTGGAGGCCTACTCCGACGACATGAGTCTGGGAGCGGATATCGATGCGGCCCACCGCAAGATGTTCGAGGAGGATGCTGATGAGGAGGCCAGCTACAACGCGCTCATCGCATGGTCGGCACGCTACCAGCCCTGCCTGTTCGGCCGGCTGGGCGCGAGGTCGGCCAAGGGGGTCGCCTATGATGTGTGCTGGATCACCAGTCGCGACATCCAGCTCGGCGACCTGCATGTGAAGAGGAGGATCCAGGCCGCCAGAATGGCCTGGAAAGACCGCGCGGCCGACGGCCTGTCGAGTGGGTTCCTGATCATGTTCCATGACCGCAGGCTGGCGCGGGCCAAGCCCAGCCGGCGCCTGCTGGATGCATGTCACCGCGCCTCTGAACTCTACGTGGTGGAGAACGCTCCATTGCAGCGGGACACCATCTATACCGAGGCCATTCCGCTGCGCACCGATGCCGGCTACGGCATATTCAAGGGCGGCATCAATGTGTTTTACTCAGGCGCACACCGCACGCTGAACCACGACCGCCGGGTGCCCGGCGGAATCCTCATCTCGGTGAACTCACCTGGTCACCTGGCGAATACCCTGATGATGAAAGGCATGGCGCCGTCGCTGTCGGACGCCATCAGGTGGATCTACGATGTCGCCATGCTGTCGGTAGGTAACGGCGGGATCGGTGACAAGGAACGGCCCAGCAGCAGCTGGCACAACACGGCCGCCCCGGACGAGATGGCAACCCGGTGCCCTATCAGCCATCGCCCCGGCTACATACCGGAGAATTATTCCGGTCGGCACTACTCCGCCACCTGCCACACCGACGTGCTGCTGCCAACCGAAGTGATGGTGAAGGAAGAGCTGGATCCGGACCTTAAGAAAAGCGAGGTGTGGTCATGGCTGGTGATGGACTACATCTCCGACAGGGAAACGCCGGTCGATCACGTGAACTATGGGTTCTTCCATCCGCACCCGATTCCCCCCGAGGCGCGCTACCACAATCCGTGGCCACCGCGCATGGCGCAGAACGCGCCGCTGTTCAAGTATTGAAGAGGGAAGTTGCACTCGAACACAATCGGCCGGGCAACGTTGGCGAGCGTACATACGGACCACGGACCCTCTGCTACAACTGAGCCGCACTCAAGTCCCGTCTCATCAGAGCCCCCTAAATTGCATCCTGGAGTGAGCAGAAGAGCTGATTGCTCCAGTGGTGCAATTTTTTTCTGGAATCCGGATGCTGCAGCGTCAACGTCAAGTCACGGTCTTCCCTGCAGTTGCAGTGGAGCAGCAGCGTTCTGTCTATGAGACCGCGTTCCTGAGAACCGTACTCAGCTTGCATGGGGCAGGGGTGGCGCCCTCCCCCCTGCAGATGGCGCAGGCCACGAAGGTCCTGCGGCTGTACGGCTTGCGGGTGGCGATCAGGGATTTCTACGCAGCGCAGCCTGTGGCCAATACCCTGCCGGCGCGGCTGGCGCGCTTTGCCGGGGTCGAGGACGCCTTTGTATTCGTGCGTTGCAACTCGGTGCTGCCGCCGGACGCCGCCCAGGTGCAGGCCATGTACGAATGGCTGGCCCTGAGGATCCAGCAGTAGCTGTGTCGTGACACGTGGCGCAGGCAGCTTACGGGCTTGCGAAACTAGCCCACCCTCTGGTGAGGCATGATGTCGGCCAAGTCCCTGCCAAGCATGGCGGCAATCTCCGCGCCCTGCACGGGACAACTGAAAAAATAGCCCTGCGCCTCCGGACACCCTTGTTCCTTCAGGAACGCAAGTTGCGCGGCATTCTCCACACCCTCGGCCACCACGCTCATGTGCAGGCTCCTGCCCATGTTGATCACCGCACTGACGATGCTGGCATCGTCCGCGTCACCGTACTGCCCCAGGCTGCTGACGAAGGAACGATCGATCTTCAGGCATGTGATGGGCAGGCGTTTGACATACGTCAGGCTGGAATAGCCGGTGCCGAAATCATCCAGCGCCAGGCTGACGCCCATGTCCTTGAGTGCGCTCAACGTGGCGTCCGTGACTCTTTCATTCTGCATCAGGAATGTCTCGGTGATCTCCAGCTCCAGCAAGTCCGCTCTCATCCCCGTCCTCGACAACACGGCACGCACCGACGCCAGGAAATCCGGTGCGCGCAGTTCCACCGCGGATACATTCACCGAGATGCGGATCGGAGGCAGACCCGCGTCGATCCACGCACGGGCCTGTCGACAGGCCTCCTGCATCACCCACAGACCTATGGGAACGATGAGGCCGGTTTCTTCGGCGACGGGGATGAATTCTGCAGGCGCAATGGATCCACGCTGGGGCTGGCACCACCGGATCAGTGCTTCCACGCCCACTATCCTGTCGGTTGCCAGGCAGATGCGCGGCTGGTAGTAGAGCCGGAATTCATTGTTCTGCAGTGCCAGGCGCAGATTGGCTTCTATTATGTGGCGCTCACTAGCACGCACATTCAATTCCGCCTTGTAGAACTGGCAGTTGTCCCGCCCGCTTTCCTTCGCCTGGTACATGGCGAAATCGGCGTGTTTCAGCAGGGTGTCGACATCTGTGCCGTCATCGGGGTAGATCGCCATGCCGATGCTGGCGGTGATATGCAGTTGCAGCTGTGCGAGGTTGTAAGGCTCGCGCAGGGCCCGCAACAACTTCCTCGCGATGGTCTCGGCGTGCTGGATATCCGCTATGTCCGGCAGCAGGATCACGAACTCATCTCCGCCCTGACGACTCACGGTGTCAGAGGTGCGCACGCAGTGGCGCAGGCGGGTAGCCACCTCCTTCAACAGGCTGTCGCCCACGCTGTGGCCGAGGTTGTCGTTGGTGTACTTGAACCTGTCGAGGTCCATATAGAGCACCGCAAGCCGCCCCTGCTGCCGGTCCGCTGACGCCATCGCCTGCGCCACGCGGTCGTTGAACATGATGCGGTTGGGGAGATCGGTGAGGGCGTCGTGCTGGGCCAGATAGGACATGCGCAAGGCAACCGCCCGGGCCTCGCTCATGTCGTGGAACACCATTACTGCGCCAGTGACCCGTCCGCTGCGATCGTGGATGGGCGCGGCGGAGTCCTCGACTGCGGATTCTGTCCCGTCGCGCCGGAGCAGCACGCAGTTGGGCGCCAACGCACAGATCCGGTCTTCCTTGACCGCGGTCTCCATGGGGTTGCGCGCGACCTCCCGGGTGGAGGCGTCAACGATCCGAAACACCTCTTCCACTGCCGCCCCGGCGGCCTCCGCAGCCGTCCAACCCGTGAGGCGCTCGGCAACCACGTTCAGGTAAGTGACCTTGCCATGGCAGTCGGTCGCAATCACCGCATCGCCGATGGAATTGAGCGTCACCTCCACCCGTTCCTTCTCGTGCCGCAGCGCCTCGGAAATTGCCGCCCGTTCGATCATGCAGCGCACGGCCTTCGACAACAGCACGCTGTCCAGCTGAGTGTTCAGCAGATAGTCCTGTGCTCCCCGCTGGACGGCCAGGCGGGCGACCTCCTCATCTTCCGGGGCGCTGATCAGCAGGATGGGTATCTGCGCTGCCGCCGGGAAAAGACTGTCGAAGGTGGCGATGCCCGCGCTGTCCGGCAGGCTCAGCGCACTGAGCACCGCGGCAATCTTGGAGCCCGGCATCGCCTTGTCTCGAGTGAGGCGCTGCACGGCTGCCGCGCAGTGGGTAACCCAATCAATCTCGAAATGAAAATCCTTGGTGCGGCGCAGCGCGCTGAGTACAAGACGTGCGGCTGCGTCGTCCCCATGAACTAGCAGGATGGTCTGCGGCATGGGGTCACCGACAGCTGGGACGGGTTCTGGTCATCTCCCCATTAAGCACGCGGCTGCGAGGGGCTCTGTACGCTACTGCGCTTTGTGCCCCATCGAGTCGCCGTCGAAGATCGTGGGGGGAAGCAGCCGGTCATATTCCCGCTTCACCACCGCGTAGCACTCGCACACCCTCGCCTCCAGCCCGGACCGGTCGAGAATGCGGATCTTTCCCCGGCTATATTGGATGAGGTGCGCCGCCTGCAGTTTGCGGGCGGCTTCAGTCACCCCTTCCCGCCGCACGCCGAGCATGTTGGCGATGAGTTCCTGTGTCATTGCCAGCTCGTTGCTCTCCAGGCGATCGAGGCTGGACAGCAGCCAGCGGCATAGCTGCTGGTCGACGGAGTGGTGTCGATTGCATACCGCTGTCTGCGACATCTGGGTGATCAACGCCTGCGTGAAGCGCAGCAGCACCAGCAGGAATTTGCCATGGGTTCCGAATTCGCTGGTCACGGACTTCGCACGCAGAGCGAAGGCTTGCCCGGCGCTCTGCACAACAGCGCGGCTGGGCGTCGTTCCGCCGCCCATGAACAGGGCTATGCCCACCATTCCCTCGTTGCCGACTACCGCGATTTCCGCGGAGGAACCGTCTTCCATCACATAAAGCATGGAGACGATGCAGCCGGGAGCTGGGAAATACACCTGCTCCAGCTCTACCCCGGATTCGTAGATGACCTGCCCCAGCGGCAGTGACACGAGCCGCAGATGCGGGAACAAGCGTGCCCGCACATCGGGGGGCAGCGCAGCTAGAAGCGTGTTTCGGCTCAGTATATCTGCTGTGATCTCTGGCACTTCGGCAGCGTGCCGTGCGTTGTTGCATGACGTCAAGCTATCGCATGCCACTCGCCGGGCCGGGCGGGCGCTGTGTTCGTTAGCGCACTTACTTGTACGGGACTAGTTGCGATACTGCTGACAGCAGCCGATTGCGGCAGTGCAAACAGACACTCATCATTGATCGAGGCTCCCATCAACCGGCCACACGACGCTTCCGCCCCTGCTCATGACAATCTGCTGCTTGCCGGCTTGCCGCAGGATGAGCGTGCGCGCCTGTCCGGATCGCTCGAGCTTGTTCCGCTGGCGCTGGGCCAGGTCCTGTATGAATCCGGCGAACCCATTCCGCATGCACACTTCCCGACTGACTGCGTCGTATCGCTGCTGTACGTCATGAAGAACGGCGCCTCCGCGGAGATAGCCATCATCGGCAACGAAGGCATGGTGGGCATTTCGATCTTCATGGGCGGGGAATCCACCATGAGTCGCGCCATCGTGCAGAACGCCGGCTGGGCATACCGCATGGAGGCGCGGATACTGAAGCAGGAGTTCCATCGTGGCGGGCGGCTGAGCCGCTCTCTGCTGTTGTTCAGTTCGGCGCTGATAACACAGATGGTGCAGACGGCGGCGTGCAACCGCCATCACACCGTGGACCAGCAGCTTTGCCGCTGGATGCTGCTCAGTCTCGACCGGCTCCCCACATCGCAGATTGCGATGACGGACAGGCTGATTGGCAACATGCTCGGGCTGCGAACCGATCAAGTGTCCGCCGCCACCGGCGTACTGAGCGAGGCTGGTCTCATCCGCTACCACGACGGTCTGATCACTGTCATCGATCGCGCCGGCGTCGAATCGCGATCTTGCGAGTGCTATGCCGTCGTGAAGAAGGAGACGGAACGCCTGCTGGCGCCTTATCCCGGGCCCGACCCGGCGACGCGCTGACCGCCGCCACGCTTCCGCCAGGCCCCATGCGGCCTGCGCTTCCCATTTAATACCCGCGTGGCCGGCGGCCGGGGAAGCTATAGTGCTGCATGGCGCGCGCTGGTCGCAGCCCTGCGCCGGCAGCATGCGCGTCAGCGTTGCCATGACTGTTCGCTGGCCGGATGACACTCTGGAACGCGTCCAGAAACAGTTCCACGAGTTGAGGAGTGAGCCATGCGGCCAGGAAGCAGACGCGCGGTGGTCCGCCGGGCGGAAGCCCCCAGCGTAATGCCCCCGGACCTGCGCGCGCTCGGGACGCTGGCCTACAGCCAGCAGCAGCACGCGCGCCTGCGCGAGTGGCTCGCTGAAGGAGGCTGGCCTCCCGGTGCGCTGGATATCCATGCACTGGAAGGGTATCTGGTGGCCCTGCTGGTATGGCCGGTGGAGCTGCCCTCCGGGGCCTGGCTGCCCCCGATCTGGGGTGAGACCGGCTGGAAGGTGCCCGCGAAACTCACGGGGCCGCTGCAACTGGACCAGTTTGCGGGGCTGGTCAGCGCGTTTCTGCAGACCCTCGACGCGCGCCTTTACTCGATGCCCACGCCCTATGTGCCGGACATCGCCGCCCCGGTTGCCAAGCGGCCGGGTGAACGGCCGGACAGCTGCAGCTGGGCAATGGGGTTTCTCACCGCGCTCCAGCAGCATACCCACGCACAAGGGTTCAAATACCGGTCGGAAGGCGTGAAGGCTGCCGCCATGGCCATCGCGCGCTGCGCCCCGCAGCCGCCGGGCCCCGGCACCAGCGCGGAACTGGGTCGGGCTGTGTATGCCTTTGCCGCCGAGCGCACCTCGCGCGGACCGCTGGAAGCCCTGGATGCTCCCGTGCTGAAGCCGTCCAGTCCGCGCAGGATTCGTCGTTGAGCCAGAGGGCGATGCTGGCCAGCGGCCGGCGGGCAGCAACCAGGCGACCCCAACGCCTCCTGACCATCGAGAGCCCCCTGCCGCAGGCGCATTTCATGCTGCGCCTGCTGGAGCCGCCGGGAAGCAGCCGTGAGGCACTGTGGGCGCGGCTGCAGGGCGGCTCATACAACAAGCCTTTTGTGCTCGACCAGGGCCCGCGCCGCCTGTTGAGGTTCGACTTCGGCGCCATCCAGAGCGCGATGCTGCTGAGTTCACCGCAGCGGCTCCTCCTCGCCTACACCCGCGAGATGATGACCTTCCTGCTGTTCAATGCCGACCCGCGGCGCCTGTTGTTGCTGGGGCTGGGTGGCGGTTCCATCGCGAAATTCTGCTATCAGCGCCTGCCCCGCACCGACATCACGGCGGTGGAAGTCAGCGCGGATGTCATCGCGTTGCGTGGGGAATTCTCCATTCCGGATGACGATGCGCGCTTCCGCGTGGTCCACGCCGACGGCGCCGCCTATGTGGCCGCGTCAGCCGCGCGCGTGGATGTGATCGTGGCGGATGCCTGCGACGGCGCCGGCATCGCGGCACCATTCAACACCACTGCGTTCTATCGCCGCGCGCGCAGCCGCCTGGCACCGGGCGGAGTATTCGTGACCAACATATGTGGCGAGGAATCGGCCCGCGCCGGGCACCTGCGCAAGCTGCGCGATGCCTTCGACAATGAAGTGCTGACATTGCGGATCGCCCCCGGACGCAACGTGATCGCCTTTGCATTCCGTGACACGCACGCGACGCCGTCGCGCAAGCAGCTGCTCGCTGCGGCGGATGCACTCAAGCGCCGCTTCGGCATCAACTTTCCGAAATACGCGCTGCACCTTGAGCCGGCCCGCCAGCCACGAACTGCGCGTGGCCGCTGACGGCTGACTGCCAGTCATCCCCCCCGGCGTCGGCCGCACCCATGGGCATCCGGGCATCGCTGCGCGCCCACTTCCCCAGCCATTTTCCGTCAAGCAGCTCGTGGCCATGGGCAGAAACTGCCGCCAGCGGCGACAGCGCGATAGTGGTCTCGAGCTTCGGCCCGGTGGCACGACCCTTGGCCACAAAAAACCCTGCCGCCAGCAGCGCCGCGCGGACCCGAGTTGAATAGGTGTAGGTGAACAGCTGCGTGGGCTTGTGCTCGCATATCCGGGCCAGTTCCCGGAATGCCTGCAGCGTCCACAGCGCGCTGTCGGTCTTGAAGGAGAACGGATCGAAGAAGATGAGGTCCGGCGCGGGCGCGTGGTGCTTGCGGCTGGTGAAATCCCCGGGCAGCAGCAGCCACTCGATGCTGCCCGCCGCATTCTGCCAGCGATGGCTGGCCAGCAGCGCGTTCGGCGCCAGATGCCGCAGGTGCGGAAACCAGTGCGTGTGGCGCAACGCCAGCTTCAGTGAATCCAGGTCGTTTTCGAAACTCACCAGCTGCAGGCGCCGCTGCAGCTGCGCTGGCGTCAGCGCCTCCACGGCGTGGATCGTCGCCATGGCGTTGGCCGCAGCACCCAGCCCTACGTCCCAGACCACCAGTGGATCGTCATGCGGCTGCTGCAGCCGCTCGATGAGCCGTGACTGCTCCACATACAGCGAGCGGGCCTCCTCCGCCGGGTCATTGACCGAATGCATCACCTCGCCGGACACCGTATCGCGGATGCGGCCGATGTCCTCGCGCACCAGGATCTCGTAGCGCCCCAGCTTCAGCTTCGCCTGTGTCCGTTCGGCCTTGGTGCGGTGGTTGGCCTTGGGCCCGTAACTGTCGCGGGCATCCAGCACCTGGCGCTGGCGGTGGTAATACTCGAGCCAGCTGCCTGCCAGGATGTGCTCGCGCATCGTGCGCATCAGCTGCATGTAGAAACTGATGTTGTGCAGCCCCACCAGTTGCGTGGCCTGTGAATCGTGCGTGGCCTGCAGATGCCGCAGATATGCAATCGAATGCGTCGTGCAGGTGTGGCAGCCACAGGCCGGGTCCAGCGGCGCATCCATGCCCTGGTATACGCCGCGTCGCAGATCACGGCGGCCCAGGCTGGTGAAGGCCACGCCCTGGCTGGCGAAGGCCGTGGGCAGGATGCAGTCGAACATGTCCACGCCGCGGTGCACCGCTTCGAGCAGGTCGCGCGTGGTGCCCACACCCATCAGGTAGCGGGGCCTGTCGTGCGGCAGCAGGTCCGTCACGGTGGCGGTGCAGTCTTCCCGCTGGGCCACGGTTTCACCCACTGCCAGGCCGCCAATGGCGAAGCCGTCGAAAGGCATCTGGATGATGGCTTGCGCGCTGGCCGCGCGCAGGTCGGCGTAGCAGGCCCCCTGCACGATGCCGAACAGGGCCTGTGGGGAATCCCCGCGCGCGGTGAGGCTGCGCAGTGCCCAGCGGTGCGTCAGTTCCATCGCGCGGCGCGCGGTATCGTGGTCCACCGTTGCGGGCACGCACTGGTCGAGCACCATCATGATGTCCGAGCCGATCGACCTCTGCATGGCGATGCTGCTTTCAGGCGTCAGGCGGACGGTGCTGCCATCGACGTAGCTCTTGAACTCGGCGCCGTCCTCGCGCATGGCCCGGCTCTCGGGCAGGGAGAAGATCTGGAAGCCCCCAGAATCCGTCAGCACCGAACGCGGCCAGTTCATGAAACCATGGATGCCGCCCAGCCTCTCGAACATCGCCGGGCCCGGACGCAGCAGCAGGTGGTAGGTATTGGCCAGCAGCACCTGGGCGCCACTGTGCAGCAGATCCTCGCGCCGCTGGCCACGCACGGACGCATGGGTGCCCACCGGCATGAAGGTGGGCGTCAGGACTTCATTGTGCGCCGTGCGGAATTTCCCGGCGCGGGCGCGAGAGTCGACAGCACTGGCCTCGAGTTCGAATTTCAGCCGGCTCATCAGTGCATGATACAGACCATGTCATTTACCGAGCTGGGTATCTCCCCTGCGTTGATCGGCGCGCTGGACAAGCAACAGATCACCGACCCGACGCCCATCCAGGTCGCCGCATTGCCGCCGCTGCTCGAAGGCAAGGATGCCTACCTGCACGCAGAGACTGGCACGGGCAAGACGCTGGCCTACCTGCTGCCGCTGTTCTGCCGGGTGGACGTGGCCCTGGCTGCCACGCAGATCGTGATCGTTGCACCGACGCACGAGCTCGCCATCCAGATCCAGCG
>JBEVNO010000005.1:0-23819 GCA_040508085.1 Steroidobacteraceae bacterium | reverse complement strand
GTTGGCTCACCGAGCCATCGGAATTTCAGGTCTTGGTCAGCGCCGCGCGGGCCCGGGATCCGCGGCGCCGACGCAGGCGCAGGCGCTGCGCCTCATCCGTCTGGCAGTCGACCAATGCGCCTCGACCCAGCACCTGCCCCCAGCGCCGCACGCGGGGATAGGCATCCAGCGCGATCTTCACGGATGTCAGGATGGGCACAGACAGGAATGCCCCGCCTACCCCCCACGCGGCTGCGCCCACCAACACCCCAGCGATCACAATCAAGGGATTCAGCAGCAGGCGCCGACCCAGCAGCAAGGGCGTCACAAACTGGGATTCCAGTATGTGAAGCATCAGGAACACGCCAGCGGGGAGCAGTACCGCAGTAGACGCCCCGTGCTCCGCGACCCCCCCTGCCAGCACCACCCCAGCAGTGATGAGGGCACCGACGATGGGAATGAAATTCATCAGACCGGCTATGACGCCGTATGCCGCGGCATCATCCACGCGCAGCACCGTGAGCACCAGTCCCGTTACCAGTCCGAAAGTGACATTGATGGCCGTCACCAGCTGCAGGTAGTGGGCCGCGTGCGTGCGGATCGATCCGCACACGCGCAGCCAGGTTCGGCGATCCTGGCGCTCGCGCACGGCGGCCAGCGCGGCGCGGCCCACACCCGTGCCGCAGGTGAGAATGAAGTGACTGAGAATGAGGCTGGTGCCGATGGCAACAAAGGCCTTGCTCAGCCCGCTGGCCACCGGAGCCAGTACATCGACGAAACCCATGGGCGGAGCGGCTTCGCGGCCCAGCAGATCCACCAGCATCCGCTTAGCCGCTGCGACCAGCTCCGGCCCGCGCGAGGCAAGCTGCGTCAGCGGCTCGCGTACCGCATACAACACTCCGGCGCTGATCCCCACCAGCAACGCCAGTGCCAGCACCGACGCCAATGCGCGTGGCACGCCGACCCGGGCAGCGCGATTGACCACAGGGAACAACGCGATAGAAACCAGCACCGCAGCCAGGGCGGGCACGGCAATGGTGCGGCTGAAGATAATGACCGCACTGAGCAGCAGTATTACGCAGCCGCGGACCAGCCGCGCTACGCGATCCTGCTCAGGGGTTGGCCCATGGCCTTGCGACGCGGTGGAATTGACCATGGCACGCTCCCGGAAGAGCGATCAGCCCTGAACGGTGCGCTGAGCGGGAGGGGTCATCTTGCTTTGCGCGCGCATCGCCCCCCCCTCAGCGCCTGCGTGATTTCAGCATCGCCGCAACGGACTGCGTGAGATTCGAAAGCATGGACAGCTTCGCGAAGCCGCTGCGGCCGGTCAGGGAAGCCAGCGTGGCAAGCGTGTTCATCGCCATGCGGCGCTTGCCCGGATCAAACATGAAGCGCATCACGGCGCTGCGCGGGAATACATCCGCTTCGATACGACCGGTCAGCGGGTCTGGCAGCAACAGCTCGCGCAGTTGTGCGCGACTCTGCTCCAGCCTGCGCACTACAGCGTGCTCTTCCATTCCTGAAACAGCTCCACGTCCTTGCGCAGTTCCGACTTCAGCACGCCGCTGGATGGGCCGGACATCCGGGCCGCGAGCCCCGAATAGAGTACCGCGCCAGCGATAGCCAGCAGCACAACAGCGGAACCTCCCGCGTAGGCGACGCGCCAGGAGGAATCCCACACTGCAACGAGCCCTGCGCCCCACAGGGCAACCAGACCCACAATGCCGACCGCCAGGCCCGTGGTAACCAGCACGGCCCTGCGGACCCACGCGCTGCGATACTCCGTCGCTGCCGCAGCACCGAGCTCCATGTAGGAGCCGATGTGCTGGGCGAGCAGGAGCAGCAGCGCGTGGATCCGCATAGCTATTTTCCGTTGCCCCGCAGCAGCGCACCCAGCAGCAGCCCGGCAACACCCACGGCACCGATGGCGATCCACGGCTTGGTGTGGACGTAGTCATCGGTAGCCAGTGCGGCACCGCGAGTGCGCTCGACGGCGGCGTTCACGCCATCACGGGCAGCCGACTTCACATGGTTGATCGAAGATTCCACGCGGCTGCGCAGCCGGGTGATCTCGGAGTCATTCATGCTCGAGGCGCGGTGCAGCAGTTCTTCGACGTCGTCAAAGAATTTCTGCAGCTGGCTGGCTTTGCGGCGAATGGCAGCATCGGCTGTGGATTCGGCCGCGTCCGCGGCGTCGTTGATGCTTTCGGCTGTGGTCGACATGATCATGTTCTCCGATTCGAATGAAGTACGAACGTGACGAGTGCCACTACCAGGAAGACGATGAACAGGATCTTGGCAATCCCGGCAGCGCTGGCGGCAATACCCGTAAACCCGAGCAGTCCCGCGATCAGGGCGATCACGAAGAACACGACTGCGTAATGAAGCATCTGACACCTCCGAATCGGCGTAGTCCGCCGCGTTGGTGCAGCCTCGCCCGCCGGCGCTGGATGTGGCAGCGGGGGTGTGCGGTAGCCGTTGTAGGACAAACCCGACGGAACCCCGTGAGACACAGGGCTGCGGGCGCGCGCTCAACTGTCCGGCGCCGGCTCGACGGTGACGGCGGTGGTCACGGAGTTGGCGATGTAACAATGTTCATGCGCCTGGCTGTGCAGCGCGGCGAGCTGCTCGGCCGCCGGCGCCTCCGCGCCGGCGAACTGCACCCTGGGCCGCAACGTGACGCGTGTCATGGCATGGCGGCCCATGGCATTGCGCTCCAGGACACCACTGGGCCGGTCTTCATAGCGGTCGACCAGGAGGCCTTGCCGCGCGGCGATATCCAGGAACCAGAGCATGTGACAGCCAGACAGCGAAGCGACGAAGGCCTCCTCCGGATCTACGCCTGCGGCATCGGACTGCGGCACCGGCACCACGGCCGGCGATGACGAACCCACCAGCTGCGCGCCACCGTCGAAGCGGATCAGGTGCCGCCGGCTGTAGCGACGGTCCAGAAAATCCTGGTCGCCGCGTTCCCAGACCACTTCGACCGTATAGATGGACATGCGGCCCCCTTCATTGTGCCGGCCGCCAGCGGGCAGGCTCGATGCAGTAATACACGAAGTCCATGAGTTCGCCGTTCTGCGGCCGCTGCGCCTCATAGGCCTGCGCCGCGCCGATCTTCTGCATGGCACGACGCGAGCGCAGGTTGTGCTTGCCCACGTGGAACCAGATCTTCTGCACATGCGGCGCCGCATGCTCGATCAACAGGCGCTTCATCTCCCGATTGGCATGGCCGCCCCAGTATTCGCGCGCCAGGAAGGTGAAGCCGATCGCGACTTCCTGCGCAGCTGCATCCCATTCGTAGTATCGGGTCGAACCCATCACGCGGCCACTGGCACGGTCCGCGACGATCAGCGCATGTCCTGCCAGTGCCGCCTCGAAGAAGCGCTCGAAGCCAATGCGGGTATGTCGGGTCTGGTCTGGATGCTGCTGCCACAGAAGCGGGTCGCGGGCCACGTCCCACAGCGGCTCCAGGTCCGCGGCGAGCATCGGTCGCAGCGTGAGGTGCTCACCGCGCAGCACGGGTTGCAGATCGAATTCCATCGGAGTGCGTAGAATGCCACGACATGAGCAATACGCCGACCACCACAGCGCCTGTCAGCCCGATCGAATCGTTGCTGTCGCGCATGTCCCTGCCGGGCTCGGCGATGACCGGTCCGGGCCCCAGCGATGGCGAGCTGGAGCAGATCCTGGGCGCGGCCCAGCGGGCCGCCGATCACGGCAGACTGCGACCCTGGCGCTTCATTGTGGTGAGGCCTCCCCGGTACCCGCAATTTTTCGAGCAGCTGGCCGCAGCGGCGACGCGAGTGCAGGGTGACCCCGCCCGCTACCAGATCAACCGCGACAAGTACGAGCTGACGCAGCGCGCGCCGCTGCTCATCGTGGCGGCGGCCAGGATCACGACCGGACACAAGGTGGCGCCGATTGAACAGTTGTTCGCCGCCGGAGGCGCCACGCAACTGGTGCTGAACGCCGCCCACGCACTGAACTACCAGGCCTTCCTGTTCTCCGGAGCCGGTGTCTTCGATGCCGCTTTCAAGACCAGCCTTGGCCTTGCCGCCGACGACCACCTGATCGGTTTCATCTGCATCGGCACCGCGGCCGGAGCCGGCAAGCCGGGCCCCTCAGCGGCCGAGTCGATTCGCGAGGGGCTGGCCCGGACGGTGTCGGAGTGGTCGCCCTGACGGGCCGGGCTGAGTTGCGTCGCCAATGGGCGGCAGGGATTCGATAGACTCGATCGATGGCGGACCTCAAGCTCAAGGATCTTCGCTACCTGGTGGCCGTAGCCGATACCCGGCACTTCGGCCAGGCTGCGGCGCGCTGCTTCGTCAGCCAGCCCACGCTCTCCGCCCAGCTCAAGAAGCTGGAGGATTACCTGGGAGTGCAGCTGGTCGAGCGCCACCCGCGGCGCATAGCGTTGACCGAGGCCGGCCAGCAGGTGGTGGCCCGCGCCCGGCGCATCATCGAGGCGAGCGATGAGATCGTGGGCCTGGCCGAACTGCAGCGCGACCCGCTCGCAGGGCGGCTCCGCATGGCGCTGCTGCCCACGATCGGGCCCTATCTGTTGCCGCTGGTCGCCCAGCGCATAAGGCGCAAACTGCCGCGGCTGGAGCTGCTGCTGTATGAGTACCAGACCAGTGCCATGCTGGATCACCTGCAGGCCGGCGATATCGATCTGGGCATCCTGGCGCTGCCTGCCGGCAATGAGAACCTTGCCGAGCGCAAACTGTTCGACGAGCCCTTCGTGGTGGCGCTGCCCGAGCAACATGAACTGGCGCACCGCCGCTCGCTGAAGGCCACGGACCTAAACGGGGAAACCCTGCTGCTCCTCGAAGACGGCCACTGCCTGCGCGACCAGGCGCTCGACGTGTGCGCGCGCTCGAGCGCCCATGAGAAGCAGGATTTTCGCGCTACCTCCCTCGAGACCCTGCGGCAGATGGTGGCATCCGGCAGTGGCATCACCTTGCTGCCGCTGCTGGCGAGCAACGGTGCCTATGGCAACGCCCGCGGCGTGGTGACCGTGCCGTTTGCCAAGCCGGAGCCCGTGCGCCATGTCGGCGCGCTGTGGCGCAAGACCTCCGCGCGCGGCCAGTCGATCACCGCGGTCTGCGACATCATCGCGGAAGTCGCCGGCAAGCAGGTCGCCGCATGAGCACGACCGAGATCTCCGCCTACGATCGCATGGTGTGGCCGGATGGCCAGGTGGAGACCTGGCTGGTGTCCGGCGAACATCGCCGCGAACTGATGGCCTATTTCGGGGAAGCGGAATACCTCGCGCTGCGCCGCCTCGCCATCGCGGCCGCCGCAGCCACGCCCGACCCGGATCGCTGCGTTTTCTTCGTGCCCGGGATCATGGGCTCACAGCTATGCCAGCCGCGCGAGCGGCCGCTGCCTGACAACCTCATCTGGCTCGACCCGGGCGACATCCAGCAGGGCCGGTTCACGCTGCTGACCATGCCGGGTCAGCAGCTGCTTGCCTGCGGTCCAGTGCTGTACTACTACCTGCGCCTGAAGCTGGTACTCACTGCGGCAGGATACAGCGTACGTTGCTTCGCCTATGACTGGCGCCGCGACGTGGAGGACTCGGGCGTGGTGCTGTCGCGCGTCCTGGCTGCGACGCGCGCGCGCGAAGTGAGCGTGATCGCCCACAGCATGGGCGGACTGGTGGCGCGTGTGGCGCTGCGCGGCGAGGCCGGCGAGCGGGTACGGCGGTTGATCACCCTGGGCTCTCCTCACCGCGGCTCCTATGCGCCGGTGCAAGCCATCCGCGGCGTGTATCCACTGGTGCGGCGCCTTGCACAGATCGATCCGCATCACAGTCCCGAGATGCTGGCGCGCGAAGTATTCTCCAGCTTCCACAGCCTGTACCAGATGCTGCCGATCGATGGCCCTTATGACCTGATCGACTCGCGCAACTGGCCGCTCACCGGACCTCAGCCCAATGCGACCCTGCTGGATCGGGTGCCGCTGCTGCAGCTCGGGGGCCCGGATGCGCGCATCAGCTGCATCGCCGGGTACGGCTTCCAGACGCCGGTGCAGCTGACTCGGGTGGAGGAGGATTTCTATTATCGCTATGAATACTCGGGCGACGGCACCGTTGCTGCGGCACGCGCGGTGATTGCAGGTTGCGAAGCCTGGTACTGCAATGTCTCGCACAACGAATTGTCGCGCAGCACGGTGGTGCATGAGGCGCTGCTGCAACTGCTTGCCGACCGGGCCCCGCAATTGTCCAGCGCGCCGCCACCACTGCATGACCAGCCCAGCAGCGCTTCGGATTCGGAGCTGCGCCGCATGCTGAATGACAAGATCGACTGGCTGCAGCTGGATAACACGCAGCGCCGCGCATACCTTGATTCGCTGAACCGCGCCCCGCCCGCCAGCCCGTCATGGCAAGGTAGTCATCCATGATCAGACTCAAGAGTTTCCGCTACTGCATGCTGATAGGCGCCGTCGCGCTCGCGGGCGTGTCGGTGTTCTATTTCTACAACTACGTGGTGCTCGGTATTGCGCTGCGCAACAGCGGTGTCGAACTCTTCCTGCAGAACGCCATCCGCGCCATGTGGCTGTCATTTGCGTTCCAGGGCCTGTTCATCGCGCTGGCCTACGCTCTGGCAGCCTATCGGCCGCACGCCATGACCCGCGAGGTGATAGTGCTGCTGGGCCTGCTGCAGCTGATCGAATCGGTGCTGCTGTTTTCATTTGCCGGTGGCCAGGTCGTGGCGCTGCTGCTGGCCGGCGCGGCGGTGTTCGTGCTGGTCGGCAGCGCGTTGTGGCCGAAGAAGCTGCTGCCGCCCGTGGCCATGGCAGCCACCGCGGGCGCCACCCCAGGCTCGCCGGCCACACCGCCGCCTGTCCCTAAAGCAGTTCCACCCGCGCATCAGTGACACTGCGCGGGCCCTCGAGCACCACGCGCGCCAGCCCCTGCGCCTGGGGCAGCACCTGGGCGGCATAGAAGCGGCAGGTCTGCAGCTTCGACTCGTAGAACGCATCGCCGGGATGATTTGAAAGGGCGGCGTTCGCCACGAGCGCGGCGCGCGCCATCAACGCGCCGGACAGGGCCAGGCCACAGAGCTTCAGGAACGGAACCGAGACGGCCTGCGCGGGCGCCGGTGTTTGCGCCTGCATGGCAAGTATTGCGGCCGAGGCTTCGCGCAGGCTCGCCAGCGCCTCGATGGCCGCAGTGCGTATCTGCTGGGTCTCTGGCTGCACCGGGACAGCCTCGATGCCGGCCAGCAGATCATGGAGCAGCGCAGTCATGGCAGCGCCGCGATCGCGCATCAGCTTGCGGCCGATCAGGTCGTTCGCCTGGATACCGGTGGTGCCCTCATAGATCGAGGCAATACGCACGTCGCGCAGGAACTGCGCTGCGCCAGTCTCCTCCACATAGCCCATGCCGCCATGCACCTGCACGCCGGTGGAGGTGACTTCAATGGCCGTCTCGGTGCACCACCCCTTCACCACCGGAATCAGCAGCTCGGCCCGGGCCAGCGCCGCCTTGCGGGCCGCTTCATCGGTGAGCCGATGTCCCTGGTCCAGCTCCAGTGCGGCGTAATAGCACAGCGCGCGCATGGCCTCGGTGTGCGCCTTCATCGACAGCAGCATGCGCCGCACATCGGGATGTTCGATGATGGCGACCGGCGCGGGCTTGCCATCGACACGGCCCTGGCGGCGATTGCGCGCCCATTCCAGCGCCAGCTGCAGGGCGCGCTCGGACTGCGCCAGGCCCTGCACGCCCACTGACAGCCGGGCGGCATTCATCATGATGAACATGAACGAGAGGCCGGCATGCGGGGGCCCCATCAGATAGGCAATGGCGCCGTCTTTTTCGCCGAACACCATGACGCAGGTGGGGCTCGCGTGGATGCCCATCTTGTGTTCGATGGACAGGCAGCGCAGGTCGTTGCGTGCCCCTGGTGAGCCGTCTGCATTGATCAGGAACTTGGGCACGCAGAACAGCGAAATGCCCTTCACGCCTTCGGGGGCGCCATCAATGCGCGCCAGCACCAGATGGATGATGTTGTCGGTGAGATCGTGGTCGCCGTAGGTGATGAAGATCTTCTGCCCGTAGAGGCGGTAATGGCCGCCGTCCGCCACCGCCCGGGTGCGCAGCAATGCGAGATCGGAGCCGGCCTGCGGCTCGGTGAGGTTCATCGTGCCCATCCATTCGCCGTTGACGAGCTTGGGCAAGACCTGGCTCTGGAATTCACCGGCCCCGGCGGCGGCAATGGCTTCGACGGCGCCACGCGCCAGCGACGTGCCGAGGAAGAACGCCATGTTGGCGCCGAACATCAGTTCTTCCACTGCGGTATTGACCAGCTGTGGCATGCCCTGGCCGCCCTGCTCGGCAGGCACCGACAGCTGCGCCCAGCCGGCCTCCACGTAGGCCGCATACGCCGCCTTGAACCCGGCCGGCGTCAGCACTCCTTCCGCTGTCCAGCGGCTGCCCTCCCGGTCGCCCGACTGGTTGATGGGTTCTAATACACTTTCGGCGAACTTGCCCGCCTCTTCGACGATGTTGTCGCCCAGCTCGGCTGAATAATCGATATCCGCATACCCAGCTTCCAGTGCCTGGCTGCCCAGCAGCTCCTGCATGACGAAGCGGATCTCCCGCAACGGCGCGCGGAACATCAGCCCACCGCCTTGCGCAGGCCCGGGCGGGCATCGGGCGCCTCTGGGGCACCGGCCAGCGCGGGCACGATGTTGGCGGCGAGGAAGTCGATGAAGCTGCGGACTACGGGCTCGGCTGCCAGCGACGCGGGACTGACCGCTGTCAGTTCCACCGGATCTGCCACCTCCCAGTCCGGCAACAGGCGGACCAGGCGTTTCATCGCCAGGCCATTGCGGCACATGAATTCCGGCAGCGCGCCGATGCCCAGTCCCGCCACCACCGCTGCATGCAGCGCGCCCAGATCCTGCGCGACCAGCCGCGGAATGCCCGGTACCGTCACGGTGCCCCCATCCTTGGCCAGACGCAGCGGCGTATCGGCGCGCGCGCCCGCCCACAGCAGTGCGTGCTGGGCCAGCTCGCTGGGCGACTGCGGCAGCGCCTTGCCGGCCAGGTAATTCGGTGCTGCACACAGGATCATCGGCGGAGTTCCCAAGCCGCTGGCCATCTCGCCATCGGCCACGCGCCCGTCGCTGCGCAATTCCACATCGAAGGCCGTGCCGGCGGCCACGTCCTCGGAATTGATCAGGTGCAGGGTCACCTGCGGAAACCGCTCCAGGAACCGGGGCACAAGGGGTGCCACCAGCAGCCTGCCGAAGCCCTGGTCGATGGCCACGCGCAGCTGCGCGCCCTCCGCCACTGGTTGCAATGCTGCGCGCGCGGCCTCGACCTCCAATGCCACACGCTGGCAGTGCGCCAGAATCGACCTGCCCGCCGGGGTCATGGAGATACGCCGGGTGGTCCGCTCCAGCAGGCGCGCGCCCAGCACCCGTTCGAGCTGCGCCACGGCGCGGCTGACGCGCACCTTGGGAACCCCCAGCTTGCGCGCGGCGGCGGTGAAGCCGTTCTGCTCCACCACCCGTGCAAATACGGCCATCTCATCCGCAATCATCTTCGACTGATCCATGGCCGCTCCAATCTAACGTGAAACCGGTCACATTGTAGCCCCGTTCGATCCGCATCAGTAACTCTACCCATGCCGGCTGGGGCCTGCATCACGGCGCTCCTGTCGCCGAATAGGCACAGTACGTGGCATGCATGACGACGAAGACACGACCGTCAAATCACTGCCGACCAAGATCGAGGAAGTAGCGCTCGAACTTGGTGCCGCGATGGCCGGCTCGCAGATTTTCCGCACCTCGGTTCACGATGCCAGCGGCAGGATGGCCTGGATATCCCAAGGTCAGCTGACCGAATCAGAGCAGGCATTTGTGCTGGACGCGCTGGATTGCTTCTCGCTGGAGCCGGCGCGCAACAGCTTCGAGCGCAGTGCCGATGGCAAACGCGGCAGCGTGGCGTTTGCAGCCCGGGACCCGCGGGGCGCCCTGCACGGCACGCTGCTGCTGGATCTTGATCTCGCAACCCTCGGCGGGCGCCCCGGTGATCGATTCGCCTCGCCGCGGCTGGCGCGCCTGCTGCAGCAGATGGCGCTGCGGCTGGTGGGCGGGCGGGCGCGTCCCTTCGCCCCGGTGCTCGATGTTGAAGGCACGCCGGTCATCCTGTATGTGCAGCAGCTGCTGAAGCTGCGCAGCACCGGACGCACGCGCCGCTACGAGGTGCTGTTGCGAGCCGACGGAGCGGACAGTTCGCAGCAGGAGGCTCCGCGGGAGCTGCTGGCCCGCGCCGAGGCAGCCGACAGCGGCGGCAAGCTGGACCGTGTGGTGCTGGGCGAGCTGCTGCACTGGCTGACCACCAACCGCAAGCAGCTGGATGTGGATCCGGCGGTGTTCTCGGTGAATCTTTCGACTGGCGCTTTGCTGGACGAGCCCTTTCTCGGTTTCGTCGAAAAAACCCTGCGCGAAGCACGCATCAACCCGCGTCAGCTGGGCTTCGAGATCCGCGAGCTGCAGTGCCGGAAGCACCCCGCCGAGGTGCTGCGCTTCATCCAGCTTTGCGAGAAGGTGGGTTGCTATGTCGTCATCGACGACTTCAGCTTCCACTCCGACGTGCTGCCACTGCTGCGACAGCGCGCGGTGCGGATGCTGAAGATCGACACGGCGCTGACTGTGCAGGCGCTGAACGACAAGGTTTCGCAGGCCCAGGTGGCCGCGATATCGCATGCTTCACGGGTGCTTGGCATGCATTGCGTCGCGAAGCGCATTGAATCACCGCTGGCCCGCCAGTGGCTCGCGGCGATCGGCGTGGATTTCGCGCAGGGCTTCCTGCTGGAAGGCCCGCTGCCGATTACCGAACTGGCCTCCCTGCGCCTCGAAGAGCCCGTAGCCCGCTAGCCGGAAAAGGGAATTAGATCTGACCCGTTTTTGTTACCAGCTGTAGCGGACGCGGTAGCGGACGGTGCGGTTGCTGTTCTTTGGCACTTTCACGGGGAAGAGGATGGTGCGGGCGTCTTCCTTCTCATAGGCCTGGCTGCTGGAGAGGATGGTCCAGCCGGTCCAGCGGAACAGGAACTCGCGCACCTGCACCTCGACGTCCTCATCCTTGTGGTTGCGCACCTCCACATCGATCTCCTCCTCGATCCAGCGCGAGCGTGAGTCGCTGCGGAAATCCACCTGCTTGCGCTCGCCGACCACGTCGAATGCGGAGCCCAGTTTCACGCGCACACGCTCATCGCGCGCGGTGTGATCGATGACATCCTCACCGATGAACTCCAGTGAATTGTCGGCGGCATCCAGCCGTGACACGCGGATGCGTCCTGCCGGCAGCGGCAGGCCCAGCCCCGAGGCCTTGTCATTGCTGAACTGCAGGTAGGTATCCACCTTGTTTTCGCCGGTGCCCGGGAAGTTCTGGTCTTCGTACCGGCCGCCATTGAAATAGGCGAGCGAGTTCGACAGCACCAGCAGGCGCTGGGCGGGCACCTTCTTCGCCTGGTCAAACAGTTCGACCTGCTTGGTGGAGTTGTTGGGCAGTTCCGTGCGCCGGCCCAGCGTGTAGAGATGGAACTCGTCGAAGGCCTGCTCGACGAAACCTGTGTCCGCTGCGGGGGCTGCCGCCGCGCGCTCCAGCATCATCCGTACGGGCGGTGCCGGCGCCGGCGCCCGATGCACGTCGCCGGCGATCAGCTTCAACCGCGCCTCCGGGTAGCTCGCGCCCGACTGGTTGATGATGCTCACCCAGGCCGACAGATCGACAGAGCCGTTGTTTGCATCCTTGCCCGGACTGAACAGCAGGTTGTAGTCGGCCCACCACGTGATGCCACCGGTCTGATAGGTGACCCGGGCGCGCTGGTTGCCACCCTTCGCCGAGCTGATGTCCCACAGCAGCGTGGGACGCGTGATGAGCCCACCCGGCAGATCAGGGAAGCGCAGCGCGGAGTAGTCGCGCAGCGCGGTGATGTTGCCATCGCTGCCGCGCAGCACCAGGCCATCGACGGAGGACAGCAGCGTGCCAGTGGTAGTGCTGGTGCCACCGGCGCCGAGATTGCGCTCGATGCTGATGGGTTTGTCCACGTACTTGAGCAGCAGCTTGTCGGTGCTGACCAGGTCGAACTGGAAATTCTGTTCCAGCACGCGCGCGGCAGGATCGGTGAGCGAGGTGAAGGTGACCGTGGTCGGATCGATGAGCGCGGCGACATCGGTGAAGCGCAACTGTGAACGGCCGCTTTGCAGCTGCACATCACGCTCCTGCCGCACCAGTGCATAGCCCGGCACACCGGAGGCGCTGGGCGTGCCCTGGCCTGGCAGGGGGCGGTAATACTCGGGCGACACGCCGCCCGGCCGGGCCGAACTGTAGATGGTGACGGCCGTATCATCGGCGGCCGCGGCGGCACCAGCGGCGAACAGGGCCAGCGGCAGGGCCAGCAGTGAATTGACGCGCTGTTTCGGCATGGCATTCGTCCTGAACATAAAAAAATGTGAGGCAATCCGCGTGGCGGGCGGCGGGCGGGGGCACGATACACCCAAATGGACGCCGCCTTTATCCAGCAGCACATGATCATCGAACGCTACCTCATGGGGCGACTGCCCCTCAAGGGCGCGCAGGATTTCGAGCGCTATTGCCGCGAGCATCCGGATACCATCGCGCAGCTCGGTCTTCCGGACCGTATCAATGCCGCATTGCGGCTTGTGGACGCGGCGGGCGAGCCGCAACCCTGGGCTGAACGGCCGCAGGCGTTCTACCAGAAGCCCTGGTGGTTCGCGGGCGCAGCCGCAGCGGCGGTGCTGCTGCTGGTCGCCACCATCTGGCTCGCCACCACGGTGCAGCGGCGCAACGGCGATATCAGTGGCCTGAAGACCGCGCTGCACCTGCAGCCCCTGCTGCCGGTGCAGGCCACCCGCAGCATCGTCATCGAGCCCTCCCGCTATGGGCCAGTGGGCAGCAGCGCGGTGCGCATCGGCGCCGGCCAGACCGAACTCGCCGACTTCAAATACCTTGTTGCGTGGTCCAAGTTCAGCAACTTCCGCGTCACGTTCGACCGCGTCGGCCACGGCCGCGTTGCGGTAGTGACGAACCTCATGCGCGATTCCAACGGGCACCTGCGCGTGGCGCTGAACAGCTCGGCGCTGGGCCCCGGCGACTATGAGGTGACCATCGAAGGCATGGACTGGCGCGGCGGCGCGACGCCTGAAGCCTGGACGCGCTTCAGCGTGGAACGCTGAACATGTCGACGATGCGTGGCGCGGTGGCGCGCGCATCATCCGGCAGGGGCGTGCCGCTGGCATCGGCCCGCCAGCGTCGAGGCACACGATCTATGGCGAACGACCAGACCGTGAGGTTGCCGGCAGCGTCCACGCGCATGCGCAACCATTGCTTGTAATCCTGCACGCGCAGCGACGAGAACGCTTCGGTGTTGTGGCGGCCGAACACGTTGATTGAAACGAGCAGATAAAGGCCTATCAGCCATCCGCCCACGAAGCTGCCGCCGAGCATGACCAGCGGTCCGGCAATGATGAGCTGCAAGGGCGCGCCATAACGCAGGCCCAGCACATCCGTGGTAAAACGCGCCGCGAGCCATGCCAGCACCAGGCTCGCCGCCAGATGCAGCATGGCATGCGTGGCACCGCCCAGCAGCCGGTACCAGCGTGAGTGCGTATCAGTGAAGAACACGATGCCTGACACCACCAGCATCAGCCACAGCCCGCATACCGGGTCGCGCAGCGCCACCGCCATGGCGGCCTGGAATGCAGTGCCGAGCGTCGCCAGATCGGGCGCTTCAAGCCGCGACGAGGCAAACCACGCTGACAGTGCGTACACCAGCCCGGCCATGGCGCATCCCTTGGGATTCAGGAAAGGGAACAGCAGGTTGCGCCAGGCGATGCGCGCCGAAACCGGCTTTTCCGGATACAGGGCCTGCTCCGTGAATCCATCCTGCAGCTCGGCCATTTCCGGCTGGTGCGTTGGATGCAGGAATGCGCCACCGGATCCGGCCACCACCTTGTGCACACCGGCGGCATTGGTGTGGCGCCGATAGTGATGCAGGTCGCCGGTCAGCGTCAGCGCCACCGGGTGGTGGATGACTTCCTTGCAGAAGAAGTCGAGCGTGCGCGCGCTGTAGGCTTCGTAGCCCGGATACAGCTTCTCATAGATCCACTGTGGTTCCGGAACGCAGAGGATGACCCGGGCCCCCTCGCCCATGCGCGCGGCCACCTGCTCGAAATACAGCACCTGTGCCTCATCGAACTCCGCGCCCAGCTGCAGGTCGACGCCGAGCAACCACCAGTCCTGCGGCAGTGCCAGCGCGAAATAGCTGCGCGTCTGACGCGTGGCACAGCCGGCGAAGCCCGGCTTGGGCCGGCAGTAAAGGCGTGAGAATGCGATAAGGCTGTCAAGCCAGTCATGGTTGCCCGGAATGGCGAATACATCCGGGCGCGCCACGCGGGCCACGAACGCCTCGCGATAAGGGCTGACAGTGCGCCGCTCGTAAGCCGCGCGGCTCGGGTAGGGGTAGACCTCGTCGCCCCCCATCACCAGCACCTGCCCGGGCCGCGTGCCGTGCAGCTCCGGCTCGGCGATGCCGCGCGCCACGGCATAGGTCGGGTTCCAGCCGTCGCCGAGATCCGCCACATAGTCGATCCAGAAATCGCCCTGCGCGGCGCTGTAATCGAAGACATCCTGGGGCAGCGCGCCCAGGGCCTCGATCAGCCGCTTGTCGGAATGGCGCCCGAATATATTGGCCGTCAGCAGCATGGTGGCGGTGCGCGCCAGCACGGAGGGATCGAACCAGCCCGTCATTCGCGCCGGCTTCCACCGCCGCGTTTCAGCCATTGCGCAGCACCTGCATGGGCGGCGACCGCAGCGCGCTGCGCGTAGCCAGCCAGCCAGCGACGCAGACAATGGCTGCGCCGATCAGGCCCCCGGCGATCCACAGCAGCGGATCAGGACGATACGGAATCTCGAGCAAGCGCGTGGCGAGAAAGTAGCCGCCGACAGATGCCGCAGCGGCCGCCACGGCACCCGCCATCAAGCCCACCAGCGCGAACTCGACCATGACACCGGTGAGCACGGTGCGTCCCGACGCGCCCAGAGTGCGCAACATCGCACTTTCGTAGCGCCGCTCGTCACGCGTGGACTGCACCGCTGCCAGCAACACCACAACGCCCGCCAGCAGCGTGCACAGGAACACGCTCTGCACTGCCAGCACCGCCTTCTCGACAATGGAGCGCACCTGCGCCAGCAGATCGTCCATGTCGAAGATGGAGACACCAGGGAAGCGACGCACCAGCTGCGCGACGGCGCCGGGGTCGGTGGGCCGGAAGCGGGCGCTGCCCATATAGGTGCCTGCCGCGCCTTCCAGCAAGCCTGGCGGGAACATCAGGAAGAAATTCGGTTGCAGGCTGTCCCATTGCACGCGCCGGAAGCTGGAGATGGTCGCCTCCACGGTTTCGCCGGCGATGTCGAAGGTGAGCACGTCACCCAGTTTCAACGGTATCGACTCCTGGAAGTCTGTCGCCACCGACACGAGCGCCTTGCCATGTTCCTCGGGCGTGAACCAGTGCCCTTCGGTAATGGTGTTGTCCGGCCCGATCTGCGCGGCCCAGGTGAGGTTCTGCTCGCGCGTGGCCATGCCCTCACCGCGCGGTGACACGAACGTGCGATCCGCGACTGCGTCGCCGTTGATGGTGATCATGCGGCCGCGGATCATCGGCAGCATGCGCGACATGTTGCCGCCTTGTTCGGCCAGCAGCGTACGGAAGGCCTCGGCCTCGCCAGGCGGAATGTTGACGAAGAAGTAATTCGGCGCATCCTGTGGCAGACGCGCGCGCCAGTCATCGATCAGATCGCCACGTATGACGGCCAGCAGCAGCAACGCCGACAGCCCCAGCCCCAGCGCCACGATCTGCACGATGCTTTCCGCACGGCGGCGTGCAAGGTTCGCGGCGCCGTAGCGCCAGGCGATGCCGGCGCGGCCGCGCAGCCGCGACACCACGAGCACCAGCAGCCAGCCGGCCAGCGCCAGCACGCCAAGGGCAATGCACAGCCCCAGCACGAACCACAGCGAGAGCTGCATGTCGCCGGTCACCCACTGGATCAGCAGAGCGATCACCAGCGCCGCCGGCCCGTAGGCCAGCCATGAAGTCAGCGGCGGCGGGCTGATGTCCCGCCGCAATACACGGATGGCGGGCACGCGGGCCAGTTGCAGGATCGGCGGCAAGGCAAAGCCGATCAGCAGCAGCAACGCCGCGGCGAACCCCATGGCCAGCGGACGCCACCCCGGGGGTGGCAGGTCGGCTGCGATCATGTCGCGCAGCAAGGTGAGCAGGCCAAGCTGGGCGAGGAACCCGGCGACCGCCCCGGCCGCCGCAGCCAGCAACGCAATGGCGGCCAGCTGGATCAGGCTGATTGCCAGCACGGTCGAGCGCGTCGCCCCCAGCGTTTTCAGCAAGGCCGCGAGATCCAGGTGCCGCTTCACGTATCGGCGCGCCGTCATCGCGATGGCTACGGCGCACAGCAGCACGCCCGCCAGACTCGCCAGCGACAGGAAACGGCCGGCGCGCGTCGTGGCGTTGTTCACCTCGGGGCTCGCTTCGGCGACATCGCGCAGGCGCTCGGCGGGCGTCTTGTGTGCGGATAGCCAGGTGGCGAAATCCGCCGCGGCACGGCGCTCGCCGGCAAACAGGGCGCTGTAGCGCACACGGCTGCCCGGCTGTATGAGCTGAGTGCCTGGCAGGTCCTGCGCGTTCATCAACAGCGCCGGGGCCAGATCCACGAAGCCCGAACCTTGGTCCGGGCGCGAGATGAGCACCTGGGTGACCCGCAGCTCGATCTCGCCCAGTGCCACCTTGTCGCCGAGGTTTGCGCCGAGCGCGGCGAGCAGGCGCGAGTCCGGCCACACTTCGCCCGGGCCGGGAATTCCAGCCGCTGGCGATGGTGCACCGAAGGCCTCGCTGGCCACGCGCACGGTGCCGCGCAACGGGTAGCCATCGGTCACTGCATGCACGTTGGCGAGTTGCGTCAGATCGCCATTGAGCACCACCGACAGCGTGGAGATATCGCGTGCGGTGCTGAGCCCGCGGCGGCGCGCCTCACTCTCGTGCCCGACAGCAATTGGATCAGGAGACTGCAGCCGCAGATCCGCGGCCAGCACTTCACTGGCCTGCATCTGCATGGCCCGATCGATGCGATCCACCACGAAGCCGACACCGGTCAGCGCCGCCACCGCCACGAACAACGCCAGGAACAACACAGCAAGATCGCCCGAACGCCATTCGCGTGCCAGCGTGCGGAAACCCAGCGAGACGGCGGCGTTCATATCAGGCGAGCCTGCCGCCGGACATGGTGATGGTGCGCTGGCAGCGCGCGGCGAGGTGCGTATCGTGCGTCACCAGCACCAGTGTCGTGCCCGACTCCCGATTGAGCTCGAACAGCAGCCCGCAGATGCTCTCCCCCGTCGCGGTGTCGAGGTTGCCCGTCGGCTCGTCCGCGAACAGCACCGCCGGTCGCATGACGGAGGCCCTGGCCAGCGCCACGCGCTGCTGCTCGCCGCCGGACAGCTGTCTGGGGTAGTGGCCGACGCGAGTCGCAAGCCCCACCCTTTCGAGCATGGCGGCGGCCGCCTGGGCCGCGTCGCGCCGGCCGGTCAGCTCCAGCGGCAGCATGACGTTTTCGAGTGCGGTGAGCGAAGGGAGCAGGTGGAAGGCCTGGAACACGAACCCCACCCGGCTGGCGCGCAGGGCGGCCCGCGCGTCCTCGTCCAGCATCGTCAGATCCGTGCCGTCGAGCAGCACTTTGCCCGATGTGGGGCTGTCCAGGCCAGCCAGCATGGCCAGCAAGGTCGATTTCCCGGCGCCGGACGCGCCGACCAGCGCCACGGTCTCTCCCGCCAGTATCTGCAGCGAGACGCCACCGACAATGGTCAGCTCGCCCTCCGGGCTGCTAACCTTTCGCGTCAGGTCCCGGGCTTCGAGGACAATCTTGCGCTCCATCTGGATACTGCTCTTTGCACTGTTGATGAACTGTGGGGCTGTTGCCGCGCCCCAGGAACGGACCCTAATGGTGTTCGGAGACAGTCTCAGCGCAGCATACGGATTGCAGACCGACCAGGGCTGGGTGGCGCAGTTGCAGAAGCGGCTGAACGATCAAGGTTACGGGTACCGGGTGGTGAACGCCAGCGTCAGCGGCGAGACCAGTTCCGGCGGGCGCAGTCGCCTGCAGCGCGCGCTGGACCAGCACCGACCTGAGCTCGTGCTGCTCGAACTGGGCGCCAACGACGGGCTGCGCGGCCTGCCCGTGAAGGAGATCGAGGCCAACCTCACGGCCATGATCGACATGATCCAGAAGGCACGGGCCAAAGTGCTGCTGGTCGGCATCATGATCCCGCCCAACTACGGCGTGCGTTACACCCGCAGCTTCGCCGAGATGTATCAGCAGCTGGCAAAGAGCGGGTCGCTGCCGTTCCTGCCGTTCCTGCTCGACAGCGTGGCGCTCGACTCCCGCTACATGCAGGCCGATGGACTGCATCCGAACGCCGCCGGACAGCCGCTGGTGCTTGAAACCGTCTGGAAGCAGCTGCACCCCTTGCTGGTGCGGTGATGCCATGACCGAACGCATCTGGCTCAAGGCTTATCCGCCTGGCGTCGCCCACGAGATCGACCCGAACCAGTACCAGTCGCTCGTCGAGATGACACTCGAAGCACTGCAGAAGCACGCGGCAAAGGATGCCTATGTGCTGCTGGGGCACACGATTACCTATCGGGAGGTGGAGCAGCTCTCGGCGGCATTCGCAGCGTGGCTGCAAGCCCAAGGCCTCGCAAAGGGCGAGCACATCGCGCTGATGCTGCCCAACGTGCTGCAGTATCCCATTGCCATGCTCGGCGCGTTGCGGGCCGGGATTGTGGTGGTCAACACCAACCCCTTGTATACCGCCGATGAGTTGCGGTACCAGCTGCAGGACTCCGGCGCCACGACCATCGTCGTGCTGGAGAACTTCGCACATGTTGTGCAGGCTGTCATTGGCGACACGGCGGTGAGGCATGTGATCGTCACCGGCGTCGGCGACCTGCTGCCCGGCCTCAAGGGCATGGCCGTCAACTTCGTGCTGCGGCATATCAAGCGGCAGGTGCCGGCCTGGCACATTCCGGGCGCGCTGCGCATGGGTCAATTGCTGCGTGAGTTTGCCGGGCGCGAGCCCGCGCCGGTTGCCCTCAACCACCAGGATCTGGCCTACCTGCAGTACACCGGCGGCACCACCGGCATCTCCAAGGGCGCAATGCTCTCGCACGGCAACATGGTTGCCAACGTGCTGCAGTCCTATGCCTGGTTCAACCAGATTTCCCTGCAGCACAGCATCTATTACATCGCGCTGCCGCTGTACCACATCTTTTCATTGACGGCGAACTGCCTGCTGTTCATGCGCGCCGGCGGCCTCGGTGTCATGGTGCCAAACCCCCGTGATTTCCCCGCCTTCGTGAAACTGCTGCGGCGGTATCCGCCATCGTGCCTGCTTGGCGTGAACACGTTGTTCAATGCGTTGATGAGCACGCCCGGATTCGAGCGCATTGATTTCAGCAAGCTCGGCGCGACGGTGGGTGGCGGCATGGCGGTACAGTCTGCCGTGGCCGCCCGCTGGCTGGCACTCACCGGGCATCCCCTCAGCCAGGGCTGGGGGCTGACGGAAACCTCGCCTGTGGTGGCGGTATGCCGCCTTGCCGACACCAAGTTCACTGGGGCGGTCGGCCTTCCCGTGCCGTCAACCGATGTCAGCTCGCGCGACGATGCGGGCAACGACCTGGGGCTGAATGTATCCGGCGAAATCTGCGTGCGCGGACCCCAGGTCATGCAGGGATATTGGAACCGCCCCGACGAGACCGAGAAGGTGATGTTGCCCGACGGCTGGCTGCGCACCGGCGATATCGGCCGCATCGATGACGAGGGGTTCGTCTATCTCGAAGACCGCAAGAAGGACATGATTACAGTCTCGGGCTTCAAGGTGTATCCGAATGAGGTGGAGGACGTTGCCGCACGTCACCCCGGCGTGTTCGAGAGTGCGGCCATCGGGCAGCCGGACGACAAATCCGGGGAAGTCGTGGCGCTATATGTGGTCCGCAAGGATGCGCAGCTGACGGCGGACGACCTGATCGCGTTCATGCGCCAGCACCTGACTTCTTACAAGGTGCCGCGGCACGTGGTCTTCCGCACCGAGCTACCGAAATCCAACGTCGGCAAGATAATCAGACGCGCGCTTCGCGAGCAGCAGTAGCGCGGCGCGCGCCATCTGCCGCGCGCGGGCGCGGAGACTGCTCGATTTCGTCTCCCAGATAGGCAACGAGGTGCACGCTTGCGGCTACGCCTCCCTTCCTGGCCTTACGGGCCGGCGTGGCGCGCCGGGAACGACGCTGCTGGAGCCAATCATCGACAGACTCCAGGTAGGCCATGCCCTGGGCTCTGGTGAAGTCGGCGAAGGCTTTGCGGTCGGCGGGGTTTAGGTCTGGTATTGCGGCATGACGCTCGATCAAAGGCAGAGATTGCCCAGATGGGTCTGTATTGCGGCACACCGTACTAACCAACCGAATGACGGTCCTCGCAACGTGCTCGACCAACACCGGGTGAAGCTGGTCCACAATTGCTGATTCGGAGGTCGGTAAGTAAAGGCCTCGCGAGGTACGGCGAATTAGGCCGACAGCCTTCATGCCTGCCAATATCTCTGAAGGAACTGCCGTTGGATCCAGTCGTCTTATTGCGGCACTGAGGCTGTTGCGTCCTTTGACGAGGGAAAGCGGGCGTGGCTTCGCGTCAACGTTTATGTACCGTCCATCTCGGTGCCAAAGGCGAAGCAGCTCTGCGGACACGTTGATATTCCCGGCGTGCCGCTCGTCACTCTTACCTCGTTGTCCGCCCCTCTTTTCCCGTATCTCCGCTAGCCCCCGATCGAAGGCTTGGCGCATTGCAGATTCGCGTACTCCGGATAGATTCATGAATTCAAGTACCGCACCCAGCAGCTTCAATTGCAACTGAGCCGAAAGGGCGATTGCCGTTTTCATACTACTTGCGCTCCAATGAAACGTCCTCAGCAACTACGTCCTCGCTTATGAGGACAACTCTAGTTCTGGTCAATCTACCCACTTGCGTGCGCATGGGCGGCGACTCTGAGCTCGCAGCTTCGCCCGCTAATTTAAGATCAGTCAATAGATTATTCAGTCGCTCTGCAAACCGCCTCTGAAGCAGGATTCGACCTTTGGCAGAAGTGGCGGGATAGTAAACTTCGAGATTCAGCGTGTGTAATGGATGATGCGGCTGCGACTTCGTTTCACCTTTCCGCAGCAACGCTGTCATCGAACCTGATACTTGCTTAAGGCGCGCCTGCGCACGTGTCTCGCTTACTTGCATATCCAGTTGCACATAGTTGTTACGGACGCTGGCGTGTTTATTGCGCACCAATTCGCGCAACATCGCCTTCGGAGTTACGTCTCCACCATACTTGCGAACCAGCTCGGAGAATCCCGTCGCCGCGCTGCCAATGCTCAGGCGGCGCGGCGACAGGTCTGCTTTCAAGAAACGAGCGTCGGACATCCATCCTGCGATCACGTTTTCGGTGCGGTCACGCCTAGCGCTAGGCACCTGGCCATTTTGCTTGGACATGGCGCGAACCTGAACTCGCGTTAGGCCCGTCATCGCTGCTACTGCGGATTGGTTGATCCGCTTATTACGCAGCAGAGCATTCTCCGAAGCTGCTCTGAAGAATGCGATCCGGGCTAGATCAGCGAACCGCGAATTCGATGTGCCAGCGGCGATCAGAAAACTGGCGAATTCGGATAGGAATTCCACAACATAGGTGTCTATATCGCGCAATTCTAGTGCCGATTTCCGGGGCATGCTAAAGCCGCGCTCTGAACAGGGGGGACATCCACAGGCCCATTTTCACGTGCCAAGGGGCAGACCTGACAGTGGCCGTTTCACCAGCAAATGCCCAGTTATTGTCTTTCGGAAACGAAGACGCCGCCCGGGGGCGGCGTCTCAGTCATCCAAATTAGTTGGCCTAGCTCACGCCAACATTCGAATGTGGATGTGTTAAATGCCGGCGGCAAATACGCCGGTGCCAGAGATGCCCTGGGCGTAGGCTCCGGTCCCCGAGATGCCTTCTGCATATGCACCCGTGCCAGAGATACCCTCGGCATACGCGCCAGTGCCAGAGATACCTTCAGCGTAGGCGCCGGTCCCGGAGATGCCTTCGGCGTACGCGCCGGTCCCGGAGATACCCTCAGCGTAAGCACCGGTGCCAGAGATGCCTTCAGCGTGCGCGCCGGTCCCGGAGATGCCGTCGGCGTACGCGCCAGTCCCAGAGATGCCCTGGGCGTAGGCGCCAGTCCCGGAGATGCCCTCAGCGTAAGCACCGGTGCCAGAGATGCCTTCAGCGTAAGCGCCAGTTCCGGAGATCCCCTGGGCGTAAGCGCCGGTCCCAGAGATGCCCTGGGCGTAGGTGCCAGTCCCGGAGATGCCTTCAGCGTAAGCGCCAGTCCCGGAGATCCCCTGGGCGTAGGCTCCGGTCCCGGAGATGCCCTCAGCGTGAGCACCGGTGCCAGAGATGCCTTCAGCGTAGGCGCCAGTGCCGGAGATGCCCTGGGCGTACGCGCCGGTGCCAGAGATGCCGCTCGCGATGCTGCGTACGCTTAACTGTGAGGGAATCGCGGTGGAAGCGACGATCTGCTTCTCGCTGTAGTCGCTATCCGCAACGCTCAGCTGGCTGGCGAGCAGGGCGGCGGCGACCGAACCAATTATGAGCAGGTTTTTGCGCAACATCGTTACCACCTTCGATTGAGACTTAATCCGGGCGCTCGTGACGCAGCTCACAAACTCTGTGGGTTATGTCACGTGCAGGATCGAAGATATGGTAAGTAGGACAACGGCGCAACCGGTTGTAGGCGTACTAGGCGATACTTAGGTAAAACCGCCTACGTATTACCTGCCTAGGCAGGTGAGTTCATGGCTTCGGAGCGTTCAAGCCCGACATTTGCACCCAAGCCGGCACTTCCGTGCGAGGTCCGGCGGTAACCAAATCCGAGAGTGGGACGTTCTCTACGGCCTCGCGATGGTACTCGAAAACCGTAACGCCGACATCAATGGCATCTCCCGGCGAGTCGCTAAGAGTGTTCTCGTTAAGCCAGTCGTCGATTTCAACCATCGCTTCCTTCATAACCTTTTTAGTCAATTCAGAAAATTCTTCGAGCTTGGAGACGGGAAGAGGCCGATCGCCGTATACGGACCGCTGGAATCTCTTCGAGGCAGCAGAGGATCCTTGGTTGTGGTTGATAGTTGCTGCTAGATCCTCCATCGCTCGCCCTAAGGCCTCGTAAAAATTTCCGGCCATGTTCGCGCCTAGGACTAACTGGCGTCCCGACATCTTCACGTGCTTAGCACCCACGCGTTCGACTGTGCCTCCGAAGATCATCTCATCCCAGATCTCCGCCGCATTGGCGTCTGATCTGATCGTCTTCACCAAGTCGGAAAAGCTTCTGCCTATAGGTGTGTCGAATGCCAACTGTTGAGGCAATCCATATGGTCCTTGAAAGGCACTGTCGGTACTCCACCGAGTCAGCATCGCCGCGATCAGGGCGGTATTCGTCTCCCGAGGCGGTTTCAGGACATCTGGATTTCGCACAAGGTGCTCTATGTCAGCTTGTGGCACCCCAACAAGGCATGCCAAAGCCGCGCTCGAAGGCTTCTCCGGATACCCAGGAATCCCATCCCTGATCGCCGCATCGATATACGCGGCCTTCAGAATGTCCCGGAACTCGTAGTACGGCACTCCTGCGCGCTGCAGGATGCGGGCGAGCGGGCTGAAGAT
>JBEVNO010000001.1:0-14421 GCA_040508085.1 Steroidobacteraceae bacterium | reverse complement strand
TCGAAGGCTTCTCCGGATACCCAGGAATCCCATCCCTGATCGCCGCATCGATATACGCGGCCTTCAGAATGTCCCGGAACTCGTAGTACGGCACTCCTGCGCGCTGCAGGATGCGGGCGAGCGGGCTGAAGATGCGCCGGAACGCAAAAATCAGCTGGGCGCGGGTTGCCTCATCCGGCGCAGGCAGGTGGTTCGCTTCGCTCATCTCAACTCCTCTGCGCGGGCACGAATATCCGCTCGTGCTCGCTGATTGCGTAGCGATCGGTCATGCCGGCTACGTAGTCGGCCACCGCGCGTGCGCGCCCCGGATTGCCGAGCTCGGCCTCCTGGCGCTGGGCGTTGGCGCGGTGTTCATCCGGCATGAGCAGCACGTCTTCCATGAACGCCTTGAAAAGGTCCGTGACGACGACGCCGGCTTTGCGCGTCATGCGCCTTACCCGGTAATGACGATACAGATGATCGCGCAGGAAACTCTTGAGCTCCAGATGTTCGGCACGCACCGCTGCGCTCATCTGGATGAGCGGCCCACCCTGCGCCCGGACTGCATCCATGTCTTCCGGGGCTGCCTCGGCGAGATGAGCAGCGCTGGTCTCGATCAGGTCCACCACGATGCCGTTGATCATGCGGCGTATGACTTCGTGCACCAGCCGGCGCCCACCGAGTCCTGGGTAGAGAGCCTCCACAGCGCGCAGCTGGCGCGCGAAGATGGGCACCTCGCCGAGGGAGGACAGATCCAGCAGCCCGGCGCGCAGGCCGTCGTCCACGTCGTGGTTGTTGTAGGCGATTTCATCGGCCAGGTTGGCTGTCTGCGCCTCGAGCCCTGGCTGGCGGCGCTCGATGAAACGGCGGCCGAGCTCGCCCAGCAGCCGCGCATTGTTCAGCGAACAGTGCTTGAGGATACCCTCGCGGCTTTCGAAGGTGAGATTCAGCCCTGAGAACTCGGCGTAGCGTTCTTCCAGTTCATCGACCACGCGCAGCGACTGCAGGTTGTGCTCAAAGCCGCCGAATTCGCGCATGCATTCGTTCAGCGCGTCCTGCCCGGCATGGCCGAACGGGGTATGCCCGAGATCGTGCGCGAGGCAGATGGCCTCGGTCAGCGTTTCGTTGAGATTCAGCGCCACGGCGATGGAACGGCCGATCTGCGCGACTTCCATGGAGTGCGTGAGCCGTGAGCGATACATGTCGCCTTCGTGGTTCACGAACACCTGGGTCTTGTAAGCCAGACGCCGGAACGCACCGGAGTGCAGTACACGGTCGCGATCACGCTGGTACTCGCCGCGATGCTGGGGCGCGGCTTCCGGTTGGCGGCGCCCGCGGGTCGTGGCTTCGTGCGCAGCGTACCGGGCGAGCATTGGCATTACCCGAAGTATGTCCTGAGGGTGCCGTGCAGGGTTTCGTCCGCGTAATCCGCGGTAAATCGCGCGGCGCCGAGCTTCTCCAGCAGCACCAGGCGGATGCGGCCGGATTTAACCTTCTTGTCGACGCTCATGTAATCGAATGCGCGCGCGGCGCCGAACTTCGGGGCTTCGACCGGGAGGCCAATGCGCAGCAGCAGGTCGCGCACGCGCTGCACATCGCTGGCCGGCAGCAGGCCGAGCCGGGCGGACATGTCGGCGGCAATCAACATGCCGGCAGCGACGGCCTCGCCGTGCAGCCATTCGGTGTAGCCGGTGGCGGTCTCGATGGCATGGCCGAAGGTGTGGCCCAGATTGAGCAGCGCCCGATCTCCTGCCTCGCGCTCATCGCGACGCACGACCTCGGCCTTCAGCTGGCAGGAGCGGTGGATGGCATGGGCCAGCACGGCGTCGTCGAGGCCCAGCAGGCCATCGACATTGTTTTCGATCCAGTCGAGGAAGGTCGGGTCGAACACCAGCCCGTACTTGACGACTTCCGCCAGGCCAGCGCGCAGCTCGCGCGGGGGCAAGGTGCGCAACGTGTCTGTATCCGCAAACACGGCAATGGGCTGGTGGAAGGCGCCGATCAGGTTCTTGCCGCCGGGGTGATTCACACCGGTCTTGCCGCCGACGGAGGAATCCACCTGCGCCAGCAGCGTGGTCGGCAGCTGTGCGAAGGCAATGCCACGCTGATAGCACGCGGCCGCGAAGCCAGCCAGGTCGCCCACGACGCCGCCGCCCAGCGCCAGCACCACGGCGTCGCGCCCCAGACGGTTGGTCACCATTACATCCAGCACGCGCGACACGTATTCCAGGGTCTTGTACTGCTCGCCGTCGGGCAGCCGCACATCGACGATGCGCCTGTCCGGCAGGGCGGCGCGCAGGCGCTCCGCATACAGCGGTGCCACCGTGGTGTTGCTGACCAGCAGCAGATCGCGGGCGGACAGGTGCGAACCCAGCAGCGCCGCGTCGGAAAGCAGCGCCGGACCGATCAGGATCGGATAGGAGCGCTCGGCAAGGGAAACCTGGAGTGTCAGCACAGCTCGATTATACGGCCCCCGGCAGGCCCAGTTCCTGGACGATGAGCTCCGCCACCTTGGCGACGCGCCGCCCATCCGTGACCAGCACCACATCGGCCACCTCGCGGTACAGCGGCTCGCGCACCAGCCGCAGCTGCTCGAGCTTGCGCACCATGTCCTGGTCGCCCTGCAGCAGCGGCCTGCCGCGGCCGCTGCCGACACGCTGCAGCTGCTGGGCAATCGAGGTCTGCAGAAACACCACCACTCCGGATTCGTGCAGCAGCCGGCGGTTTTCCGGGGCCAGCACCGCGCCGCCGCCAGTGGCCAGGATCAGCGGACTGCGTGTGCAGAGCTCGACCAGCGCTTCGTGCTCGCGCCGGCGAAAGCCGGCTTCGCCTTCCTGGTCGAATATATAGGGGATGTCCACGCCGGCGACACGCTCGATCTCGGCATCACTGTCGACGAAAGGCACGCCCAGCATGCGCGCGAGGTACTTCCCCACGGCGGTCTTGCCGGTGCCCATCGGGCCGACCAAGTAGATGTTGCGCTTGCCGAGCATGGAGCCGGTGATGATGCCCCAGAAAGCAAACGGCCGCCCAGAGGCGGCCGCTGCCAATCCCGGAGCGCGGGATGCTTACTTGAGGCTTGCGCCTTCGCGCAGGATCTTCGGCGTCACGAAGATCAGCAACTCATCCTTGTTGTTGACGCGACCGGTCGACTTGAAGAGGTGGCCCAGCACCGGAATATCACCCAGGTAAGGCACTTTCTTCTCGTTCTGGCGGCGTTCGGTCTCGAGGATGCCGCCGAGTACCACTGTCTGCCCGTCGTTCAGGAACACGGTCGTGGTGATCGAGCTGGTATCGATTGCCGGCACGTTGACGCCGCCCGCCGTGACGACCACCTGGCCGACGCGATCCTTCTTGACGTTGATGTCGAGGATGAGGCGGTTGTCCGGTGTGATCAGCGGCGTGACGCGCAGCTCGAGCTTCGCCGGCTTGAACTGGATGGTGGCTGCGCCACTGGAAGCGGCTTCCTGGTAGGGAATCTCGGTACCCTGCGAGATCACGGCTTCCTGCTGGTTGGCCGCGATGATGCGGGGCGCGGAGATCACCTCGCCGCTGCCCTCGGACTGCGCCGCGGAGAGCTCCAGATCCACCAGATAATCGGCTCCCAGCACCATCAGCGCGAGGCTGCCGGCCGGGTTCGGCGCGGGCAGGTTCACGTTGTAGCGGTTGAGCGCACCGGCGGTGCCGGTCGGGATATCCACCGGGAACGCGCTGCCACCGCCGTTGGCGAGATTGGTCAGCGCGGAGCCCGCGATGGTATCCGTGCCGACCGCGGTGCCGGTGGTGCCGATCAGGCCGTCACTCGTGGCATCCACACCGGTGTAGCCGAAGCGCACGCCCAGATCGCGCGAGAAATCCTCGCTGACGACCACGATGCGGGCCTCGATCAGCACCTGGCGCACTGGAATATCCAGTGTCGAGACCAGCGTGCGGATGTTGGCAATGCTGTCGGCGGTGTCCTGCACCAGCAGCGTGTTGGTACGCGGGTCGATCGTGAGGCGGCCGCGCGCGGAGAGCAGCGACTTGTCGCTGGTGCTGCCGCTGCCGGTGCTCTGCGACTGGATGAGCGCCGCAATGTCCTCGGCCTTGGCGTAATTGACCTGCAGGTATTCGGTGCGCAGCGGCGCGAGATCCTGCACGTCCTTGCGGGCGGCGAGCTCTGCCTTCTCGCGGTTGGCGAGCTCCTCCGTCGGGCCGACGATGATCACGTTGTCATGGACACGCTTGTCGAGGCCCTTGGTGCGCAGCACGATGTCCAGCACCTGGTCCCAGGGCACGTTGGTCAGGCGCAGCGTGACGCTGCCGGTGACCGAATCGCTCACCACGATGTTGCGGCCGCTGGTATCGGCAATGAGCTGCAGCAGCGTGCGGGTGTCGATGTCCTGGAAGTTCGCGCTCATGCGCTCGCCGGTATATGCCGGCTTGTCATCCACCTGTGCGCGCTGCACCCGCCGCGGCTGGATCTCGATGACGTACTGATCGTCCGACTGGTAGGCCAGCTGCTCGAAATCGCCGGAAGCATTGACCACGAGCTGGGTTCCATTGGTGGAGCGCACCGCGTCGAAACCGGTCACCGGGGTGGCGAAATCGGCCACATCGAAGCGACGCTGCAGGTTGGCAGGCAGGTCGGCGCCCACGAAGTCGACCAGCACCTGGTTGCCCTGCTGGCGCAGGTTCACAGGGGTGCGCGGATCGGACAGCTTGACGATCAGCCGCCCCGTGGCCGAACCGTCGCTGGCGCGGCGGAAGTCGATATTCTGGATGCTGCGGGCGGCGCGGGCGCGTGGGGCAGCAGGAGCGGCGGAGGGCTGTGCGGCGCCGGCGGCGACGGCACGGGCGCCTTCGCCGAGGATGACGTAGATGCGGTTGCCTTCCACGCGCGTGGTGTACGGCAGGGAGCGCTCGAGGTTGAGCACCAGCCGGGAGCGGCCATTGGCCTCGGCAGCGAGGATGGTGTCAACGCCGCCGCTGCGCACATCGATGCGACGCTGCGCCAGCGCGAGTGCGGTATCGGGCAGATCGAGCGAGATACGGGCCGGGTTGTCGATGGCAAAGGCCAGCGGCTCGGGGGCATTGCCGCTGGTGGTCAGCACCAGCTGCAGGCCCTGGTTCATCGGCTGCACTTCGACGGACTGCAGCTGGTTCGCAGGAGTCTCCGCCGCGATGGCTGCCTGCCCTGTCAGCGCGACTAGCGCGCCGAGCAGCAAGCTGCGCAGCGTGGTTCGGATGGCCGTACTACGGTTCATTCGCATGATCTCCCTGCCGTCATTCCGTCAACGCGAGCGAGGCGCCGCGTTCCATGAAACCGCCGAGTCCGTCGGGGACGATCTCGGTAACTGTAATTCTTGAAGGCTCGACCGCCGTGATGCGGCCTTCGTTCTGCCCGATGAAATTCCCGGGCAGCACCCGGTGCACCAGGCCATCGCGCGCCTTCACCAAGCCGTAGTTGCGGCCGCTGATGCGCATCGTGCCGACCATCTGCAAGGTGTCGAGCGCAAACTGCTCGAGGAACTCGCGGTTGCGCTTGATGTCGGGCCGCACGGTGGGGCCGGCGGCATCGCCACGCCCACCAGGCACGAACGGCGAGCGTTCAACCTGCGCGGTGTAAAGGAAACTCTCGGAGGGCTTGACCTCGGGCAATGGCTGAACGCCGCCGGGCTGTTCCTGCTTCGTCTGCGCAATGAACGCGTCGAGTTCACTGTCCCGCGAGGAACAGCCTGCTGCGAGTGCCAGCAGCAGCAATGGCAAGGCTCGTTTGATCATTGGCGATTGCCCTGTTTGGCCGCGCGCTTGGCCGCTTCGGCGGTGGCCACTTCCTCATCGTCCAGGTAGCGGTAGGTCTTGGCGGTCACGTCCATCGTCAGCTGGTCGAAGACGGCACTGTTGGCCGCGGCCTTGATGGTGACGTCATGCAGCGTGACGATGCGCGGCAGCGCTGCGATGTTGCTGGCGAACTCGCCGAGCTGGTGATAAGTGCCGCTCAGCTGGATCTTGATCGGCTGTTCGGCGTAGAAGTCGCGCGCCACCTCTGGCAGGCGCTGGAACAGCTTCTGCTGCAGGCCGGCGCCCAGACCCGCCTGCGAGATGTCGACCAGCAGACTGGGCATCTCGGTCTTGCCCGGCAGCTGGCGCAGCATGGCGCCGAAGGACTTCTCGATGTCCGCCAGCTGCTGTTTGTACAGGTCGAGGTTCACGGCCTTGGCGTGCTTGTTGCGGAATTCCTGGCGCAGGCCCTCTTCCTGGGTCTGCAGGCCTTCCAGCTCGTCCTTCTTCGCATTCCAGACAAGGAAATACAGCGTCAGGATCGACAGCAGCACGAAGAAGATCGCGATGGCCGCCAGGCGCACCGGCAGCGGCCAGCGCCCCGGATCGCGCGGATCCAGTTGCTTGAGTTCTTCGAAGTTCATTGCGCCTTCCTTGTGCCCGCGGCGGCGGCGGCATCCCCGGGCGAAGTCACCTGCGTGGCATACAACGTGAAGTTGCTGCCGGAGGCGTTGCTCTTCTGGTTCTCGACCACCTCGAGCTCGGGATCCTTCAGCCACTCGGAGGCGGCAATGGAACGCATGAACGAGGAGACACGCGTGGCGGACTGCGCCACGCCTTCGATCTTGTAGCGCGGGCCCACCTGCGTGATGGCGGTGAGGTAGGTGCCATCGGGAATGGTCTTCACGAAGGTATCGAACACGTGCACGATCTCGGGCCGCGAGCGCTGCAGCGTCTCGATGATCTGCATGCGGGCGATGAACTGCTGCTTCTGCTGCTCGAGGCTGTTGATCTCCTCGATCTGCTTGTCGAGCACTTTGATCTCTTCGCCCAGCCGCGCGTTGCGCGCCGTCTGCGCATCGATGGCGGCGTTCATCATGAGCCAGCCGGCACCGGCCACGGCGAGTGCGCCAAGGCCGGCGGCGACCATGCCGACGCCAAATGATTTCTTGCGCTCGGTACGCTGTTGCTCGCGCCAGGGGAGCAGGTTTATGCGAGGCATTAGTCGAAACTCCGCAGCGCCAGGCCACACGCCGTCAGCAGGGCAACCGCATCACGCTGCACAGTCTGGGCACGCGCGCGGGAGGAAATTTTCATCTGGCCGAGCGGGTCGCCACGTTCGGCTTCCATGCCGATGCGGCTCTGGACCACTTCGGCCACACCCGGAATGTTGGCGCAGCCGCCGCAGATCAGCACCTTCTCCGGCTGCTCCCGACCGGAGCCGGAGGCCAGGTAGAACTGCAACGAGCGGCTGATCTGCTGCGTCATGTCGTCGATGAAGGGATCGAGCACGTCGGTCTGGTAATTGGCGGGCAGGCCGCCTTCCTTCTTGGCCCGACCCGCCTCTTCGAGCGACAGCCCGTAGGTGCGCATCACCTCTTCGGTGAGCTGCTGGCCGCCAAAGGCGAAGTCACGCGTGTACACAACCTTGAGGTTGCGCAGCACGCTGAAGGTGGTGGTGCTGGCGCCGAAATCGACCACCGCGACGGCCCGGTCGATGCCGCCGTCCGGCCTCTGGTGGGTCATCAGGCGGCAGGCGTTCTCGAGCGCAAAGGCTTCAACATCCACGATGCGGGCGGTGAGCCCGGCGGCGGCCACGGCGGCGCGGCGCTGCTCGACGTTTTCGGAACGTGAGGCCACCAGCAGGACGTCGATGGATTCTGGATCCTTCTCCGAGGTGCCGAGCACTTCGAAGTCGTACGCCACCTCTTCCATCGGGAAGGGGATGTATTGATCCGCCTGCATCTCGACCTGCGCTTCCAGGTCGGACTCGTTGAGGTTGCGCGGCATCTGGATCACCTTGGTGATCGCTGCATCGCCGGCGATCGCGACAGCGACCTCCTTGGTACGCACGCCGGCGCGGCGCGCGGCGCGGGCAATCGCCTCGCCGACGGCATCGGCGTCGACGATGGTCTTCTCGTTGATGGAATTCTGGGGGGTGGGCTCGGCGGCGTAGGCATCCACCGTGTACTGGCCGCCAGAGAGGCTCAGCTCGATCAGCTTGATAGACGACGACGTAATATCGAGGCCAAGGACCGGGCGGTGTTTACGCGGAATTAGAAACACGGTTCTCCCTTACCTTTCAGCAAGTTAAGCGCCAAAACGCGCGTCCTGCCTGAATATTGCCGCAACTATAGCCTACGAAACGGTTAAATTGAACGCGATCAGCAGGGGTCATTTCCGTGAGCGCCGGCACAAACCCGCCAATCAGTTGCCGGGAATCTCGTCCCGGTAATTGTTCAAGTCACCTTGAGGGGTGGAAACTGCGCTACCCCTTATGGCGGCGCAACCAGAGCATGTTGAATCCGTGAACCCGTCCCTCTTCCGTGCACTTCGCTGGCTCCTGTTGAGCTTTGTCGGCCTCCTCCTCGTTACCGGCTTTGCTCTGGCCTGCTCTTTTGTCTATATCGCGCCTTCGCTGCCGACGGCCGCGACGATGCATAACGTGGAGCTGTCGGTACCGCTGCGCGTCTACAGCCGCACGGGCGGTTTGATGTCTCAGATCGGTGAACAGCGCCGCATTCCGGTGCGCTACGAGGACATTCCGCCGCTGGTTCGGCAGGCCGTGCTGGCCGCGGAGGACGACCGTTTCTTCCAGCACAGTGGCCTGGACTGGATGGGTGTGGCCCGCGCCGTGCTGAAGGTGGCCGTCTCCGGTTCGGCCAAGCAGGGCGGCAGTACCATCACCCAGCAGGCAGCCCGCAACATGTTCCTGTCGCTGGACAAGACCCTGCGCCGCAAGCTCGCCGAGGTGTTCGTCACGTATCGCATGGAGCGGGATTTCACCAAGGAACAGATCCTCGCCACCTACCTGAACGTCATCTTCTTCGGGCAGCGCAGCTATGGCATTGCCGCTGCGGCCGAGACCTTCTATGGCAAGCGCCTGGAAGACTTGAGCGTGGCCCAGGCGGCAACGCTGGCGGGCATCATCCAGCTGCCGTCGCGCTACAACCCGGTGACCAACCCGAAGGGCGCCGAGATGCGCCGGGCCTATGTGCTCGACCGCATGACCAAGGTGGGCTACATCGACGCCGCCACTGCCGCCAAGGCATCCCGGGAGCCGGTGGCTTCGCGTGGCTTTGCGCCCCTGACGGATGTGGATGCGCCATATGTGGCGGAGCTGGCGCGCCAGGAGATCGTGCGGCGTTTCGGCGAAGCGGCAGTCAATGGTGGCTACAAGGTATTCACCACGCTGGATGGCCGCCTGCAGGCGGCGGCCAGCCGCGCGGTGCGCGTGGGCCTGATCGAATACGATCGCCGCCACGGCTATCGTGGCCATCTGGGCAAGGTAGAGCTTTCGCCTTCACCCGCAGACACCGAGCTGGACCAGAAGCTGGCGGAATATTCCCCGGTGAGCCTGCTGCAACCTGCGGTGGTCACCGCGGTGGCCGACGCCAGCGCCGAGGTATATGTGCGCGGCCAGGGCAAGGCCAAGATCAACTGGGACGGGCTCGCGTGGGCGCGGGCGGTGGTGAAAGGCGGGTTGGGCGCGAACCCGCGCAAGGCCATGGATGTGGTCAAGCGCGGTGACGTGATCTACGTGATCAGCGACCGGCGCGGCAATGCGCAGCTGGCACAGCTGCCTCAGGCGCAGTCGGCGCTGGTCGCTCTCGACCCCACCGATGGCGCCATCGTGGCCATGGTAGGCGGCTTCGATTTCCATACCAACAACTTCAACCGCGTGACGCAGGCGCAGCGCCAGCCAGGTTCAGGCTTCAAGCCGTTCCTGTATTCGGCGGCGCTGGAGAACGGGTTCACGCCGTCGTCGGTGATCCTGGACATGCCGGTGATCCTAGACAACAGCAACGCCGAAGATAACTGGCGACCCAAGAACTCCGATCGCGAGTTCAGGGGCCCGACGCGGCTGCGTGAAGCGCTGGTCGGCTCCCGCAACATGGTGTCGATCCGCATCCTGCAGTCCATCGGCATCGATGCGGCGCTCAACCACGCTGCGAAGTTCGGTTTCAGGACCGACAGCTTCCCGCGCAACTTCACGCTGGCGCTGGGCACGCAGACGGTGTCGCCGCTGGAAATGGCCACCGGCTTTGCCGTGTTCGCCAACGGCGGCTTCAAGGTGGCGCCCTACTTCATCAGCCGCATCGAGGATTCCACCGGCAAGCTGGTGTACGAGGCACAGCCTGTGATTGCCTGCACCGAGTGCGAACAGCCCACCGCCGCGGTGAGCGAGCCGTTGATCGAGACGGCGCTGACAACGCCCGAGGCGGGCGCCATCCCGCCGCCGGAAGCCGCAACGGACAGCGTGCTGGAGCAGCCCCTGTTCCGGCAGCGCATCCGCGATGCCGATGAACCCGAGGGCCTGCGTGCGCTCACCCGCCTGCAGGGCGGGCTGGGTTACCTGTCGGCCAACCGACTCGCGCCGCGGGTGATCTCCGCGCAGAACGCCTGGCTGATGAACAGCATCATGCATGACGTCGCGACCCGCGGTACCGCCGTGCGTACCAACCAGCTGGGACGTGATGACCTCGCCGGCAAGACCGGCACCAACGGCGACCGCGACACCTGGTTCAATGGCTTCAACGGTTCGCTGGTCGCAACCGTCTGGGTAGGCTTCGACAACGAGCAATCGCTCGGTGCCAATGAAGAAGGCTCGAGCACTGCCGTGCCATTGTGGAACCACTTCATGCGGGAGGCCTTGCGCAGCGTGCCTTCGAACCGGATGGAGAGGCCGTCCGGGCTGATCGACCTGCGGGTTTCCCGTTACACCGGCGCCCTGGCCGATGCGGGTGATCCGGACGCGATCACGGAGACCTTCATGCTGCAGCACCAGCCGCGGATGCCGGAGGCTGGTGAGGCGCAAAGCAATGCGGGCAGCGGCGAGCCGCTGTTCTGAGGTCCGGCATGCTGCAATGGCTCGCGATCGCAGTGCTGCTGATGCTGGCCTCCTGCGGCAATGCGATGCCGGCCACTGCGCAACAGGGCGCGGGCGCACCGTTGCGTAATCCAGCACCGGGCACTGCCCTGTTCGCCGGGGCCAATCTGTGGAACATCGGCTGGCAAGGCCGCGGCGAATATTTCAAGGAGGGTGTGGATTTTTCACGCAGCACGGATCCGTGGCGCGCGGACCTGCTGGAGGAATTGACGCCGTATCGCGTACTGCGCTTCATGGACTGGAGCGACACGAATGCGGCCGATACCATCCAGTCGCACTTCAACACCCGCGTGCCTAAGTCAGCCTCTCAGCAGAGACTCGTGGCTATCGAGTGGCAAATCGATCTATGCAATCGGGCAGGGACGGATTGCTGGTTCAATGTCCACCACAACTCCAGGCCTGAGGACTGGAAGGCACTGGCCCGGCTCATCAAGGCGCAGCTGAAGCCTGACCTGCGGGTCTACATTGAATGGTCCAACGAAGTCTGGAACGATGCCTTCCCGCAACGGCAGTACGCCCGGAAATCCGCCGAGCAGCTCAAGTTGCCGGGCGCGGATGCGGCTTCCGCTGCCTACGTGTATGCGTCGGTGCGGTTGTTCGACGAGTTCGAACAGGTTTTTTCTGCGGACCGTGCGCGCTTGGTCAAGGTGCTGGCAGGGCAGGCGGCCTGGACGGGCCCGTGTGAAGCGCAGCTCGACGCACTGGATGATCCGCTGGTCAATCCGAATCACCAGCGCCCGGACGCGTATGCGATAGCCCCATACCTGGTCGGCAAGTCTGCCCAAGAGCTCCGCCAGTCGATTCCTCAAGTCAGGCAATGGACTGCGGAGCATCTCAAGTGCGCGCGGCGCATGAAGGTGCCGCTGGTGACATACGAGGCGGGATCCGATTCGTTCTCGTTGGGCGCAAAGTGTCCTGCACTGCAGCACGATCCAGCGATGCGGCAGCTGTATGTGAGTTATCTGCGCGCTCTCGGTGACACCGGGTTGCGCGGGCCTTTCATGCAATACACCCACTCGGGAAGCTGCTGGGGTCTGAAGGAAAGAACCGGAGATCCGGCGGCGAAGTCACCGAAGTACCAGGGGCTGCTGGACTGGCTGGCGCTGCACGGAAATTAAGGCGACGCCCTGCAGAGTCAGGCGAGCGCCGATTTCATCGCCGCGACGTAGGCTTCCATGCTGTAGCGTTCGCAGGCTATTTTTCGACCTGCCTCACCCATGGCGCGCGCTGCTGCCGGATCGTCAAGCACCCGCCGGATGGCATTACGCATGCCGTCTACGTCCTGCGGCGGTACAGAAATCGCCGCGCGATCATCAATGTAGCCGCGCAGACCGGTGGTACCAGTGACCACTACCGGGCGCCCGCTGGCCATTCCCTCCATCAAACCCTGCACGCCTGCTGCGTACGTGCTGGGAAAGGTGCTGACCACAACCACGTCGGCGTCCCGGTACAACTGCTGCAGCTCAAGCCAGGAGTAGAACCGCGCCGACATGTGCGGTGGGAACGGCACTGGAAAAGTCCCGGGCTTCACGTGGGCATCTTTCGAAAAGCCGCTGATCTTGACTTCGACGTCTAGGCCGTCGGTGGCCTTGGCAAGGGTGACGTAATCGCGCTGCTCCAGGCCCACGCTCACGATCAGGGGACGTGACTTGGGCAGCGCCACTCCGGGTGAAAAAAATGTGGTATCGGTGTGGTCCGGAACCAGTACCGCCCGGTCAGCCGGCAGTTTGAATCTGCGCCGGAGGAAATCGATCTGCGGCGCCGACACCGCCAGAAACCTGGTGATGCGCTTGTCCAGCCGCCAAAGCCGTATCGCGGCGATGGTGCGTGGCCGGATGATGTTGTGGACCATCACCGCGATGTGGGGCGAGTTGCGCCGTCCTCCCAGCGCCGCAGCCACATGAAAGCCAGGAATCTCGCCTGTGCACAGCAGCCGGTCCGAGGACTGGACCTCGCCGCGTAATTGCCGCCCTAGGGCCCAGTGCTCCGCTTCAGGCAGACACAAGGCGCGGACCCGGTCCCCCATAGACCCGGCACCCGCCCTCGGCGCATGAAACGCCGCTCTGGTGTCGCTGGCAAGCATGCGCATGCTGTGGCGCGGCCCCTCCCCGGCCGACCCGTCGCCGGGCGCAGGGATTTTCATGGGTCGGGAGAGGATGATGCGGACACTCATCGTGATAGTGTCGATTGTCGGATGCTGCGAAGCAAGGACGCGCCCCGCGCTAATCCAGCAGCATCGGCCGATACGCGCGGATCTCATGGATTTCCGGCGCCGTGGGGGACAGCTCGACTTCCGCGACATGCGAGGTATTGGCCAGGTTCGTGGCAATGACATATCGCTGATCGGATCCACCTCCGGGCAGCGTGACCGCCGCCTCGTCGCCGCACACGAATGAGCGGTGCCACTGGATGCTGAAGCCCTCTGGGACTCCCTGTCCGGAATTCTTGACGGCCGCAGCCAGCACCCACTGTTGGGGATCAATGCCTACTCGACCGGAGGGAGATCGAAAGCGCGACTGCGAGTTGCCTGCGCCATCGGCACCCAGCAGCTCGCTGCTCAGTGAGAACCTGAAGCGATCCTGGGCGGCATTGAGGCCGGTGATGCGAAGCGTCCAGGTATCAGCGCGGTGGTAGGAGGGATCCACCCGCACCTGCCTAATGGCCGGCCAGTCCTGCTCAGCCGGCAGAGGTGTGGTGCGGCTATCTAGCCAGCAGCCATCGGTCTCCTGCTGTGCCCTGCCATCTATCCGCACCCTGACGAACCCCTGGAGGGGCGACGAACTCAACAGCTCTAACCTGTTGCCCGTGAACGCATAGCGCGCGGGGATGCCCGGCTGCGGCAACGGTAGCGATACAACCTGCGGCGAATCCGGCAGGATCTGCGGGTCTCGCTCTGCGACCGCTTGCAGGAACCATGCAACGAATAGGTGTGACATCAGCGCCCAGCCGGCCTCATTTGGATGAACGCTGTCCGCCAGCAGCTGCTCTGGTTGCAGCGCTAGCCGCTGCAGATAGGCGCTCCATCCTTCACGCCTGGGTTCGACGGCAAGACCGTACTTGCGTGCCATCGCGGGGATCCATACTCCCGACATGTACTCAGTCCAGCTGTTCTGGCGGAACCAGAGCACGCCCTTGCAGCCGGGGGCGGCCGAGAGGCGGAGGTGAAAACCCGCATCGCAAAGCGGCTCGACGGGTTCGATGACGTGGTCCGTGGAAACCACGATGTCGGCCGTGGTCCAGCTGCGGAAGGTGCGGATGATCTTCTCGTAGGCATGATGATCCCCGAACACATGGAACACTATGAGGTCGGGATAAAACTCACGCACATCGCGCTCGACTGTCCATTGGAGCTTCTCGGCATCGAAGCCACCGATCGCCAGGTTGCGCGTATCGAACGCCACGTTCGGATATGCAGACCGCAGCTCTTCCACGGCGCGTTCCGTCCAGCGGGGCGTGCTGATGGATTGACCGTAGAACAGTACCCGCAGCACGCGCGGATGATCAGCCGTGGCGGCGCGGAGTATGGAAGCTGTGCGCGCCAGCGCCAAGGATGGCGCCGGCGCGCCGAT
>JBEVNO010000179.1:0-4282 GCA_040508085.1 Steroidobacteraceae bacterium | reverse complement strand
TCGCGGTGGAAGATGCCCAGGACGGCGAGACCACCATCCCCGCCCGCAAGCTGTTCGAGATCATCCGCGCCCTGCCCGATGGCAGCCGGATCACCGTCTCGCAGACCGGTGACAAGATCACCGTGCAGGCCGGGCGCAGCCGCTTCACCCTGGCAACGTTGCCGGCCAACGATTTCCCGTCTGTCGACGAAGTCGAAGCCACCGAGCGCGTGGCCATCGGCGAGGCCACCCTGAAGGAACTGATCGAACGCACCGCGTTCGCGATGGCCCAGCAGGACGTGCGCTACTACCTCAACGGCCTGCTGTTTGACCTGCGCGGCGACGCCCTGCGCACCGTGGCGACCGATGGTCACCGCCTGGCGCTGTGCGAAACCGAGCTGGAAAAAGCCAGCGGCGCCAAGCGTCAGATCATCGTGCCGCGCAAGGGCGTGACCGAACTGCAGCGTCTGCTGGAAAGCGGCGATCGCGAGATCGAGCTGGAAGTCGGCCGCAGCCACGTGCGCGTCAAGCGCGACGATGTGACCTTCACCTCCAAGCTGATCGACGGTCGCTTCCCGGATTACGAGGCCGTGATCCCGATCGGTGCCGACCGCGAAGTGAAGGTCGATCGCGAAGCGCTGCGTGCCTCGCTGCAGCGTGCGGCGATTCTGTCCAACGAGAAGTACCGCGGTATCCGCGTGGAAGTCTCGCCGGGCAACCTGAAGATCAGCGCGCACAACCCGGAGCAGGAAGAAGCCCAGGAAGAGATCGAGGCCGACACCACGGTCAGCGATCTGGCGATCGGCTTCAACGTGAACTATCTGCTGGACGCGCGGTCGGCACTGCGCGATGAGCACGTCGTGATCCAGCTGCGCGATTCGAACTCCTCGGCCCTGGTGCGTGAAGCCAGCAGCGAGAAGTCGCGTCATGTGGTGATGCCGCTGCGTCTCTGACCGCAGACGTGGAGGTTCCACGTGGAACCGAGTGGTTTTTGAGAAGCCCGGCATTGCCGGGTTTCTTTTTGGGTGAACGGAAGGATGTTCCACGTGGAGCATCCATCCTGATGTTTTTGGATGCTGATCGTGACCTGGGTGGATGCGCGGCTACGTCCGCCCGAATCAGCTGCGCAGATGCGTCTCCCGCAGGCACACTGAATTCGCTGACGACACCGGTGCGATGTACGCGTTCTCCCAGGGCAGCAACATTCCTGGCCACTTGCCAGCGAGCGGCGTGACCACATGCGGGTGACTGATCGCCCTCCTCCGAATCCGCCCATGTCCGACGATCCAGCCGCTTGGCTCGGGCAGATTTCTTTGCCGCGCTGAAGCGCAGCGGCAAGCGGCTTTTGAGTGGCTGGATCACAGCTCGATGCTTTTAAAAACTGTATATAACTCTAAAGCTAGGTGGTGGTGGTAGGGCCAGATTTGGTTGAAAAGTGGGTTAAGTACTTGGTTTGAAAGGAAAATATAGCCTCGAAACCCCCGGTAAAAGGGGCCCTGAGCCTGGGGGCGATCCTGTGGATATCTTTACAGCGTGGCCAGGACTCCTTTTTTATCCACAGATTGCCCATGGGTTGTGCATAAGTCATACATGGGGGATGTGGACAGTCTCGTTTGGGTCTGCGCGGCCGTTGTTCATTTCTGAGGGCGGGTCGTACGGCCGCGTCCGTGGAATTCAAAAAATCCGACGGTCATGGGCGGATCGACCTGCACGGCGGCGTGGAAATCGGCGCGAATTTCTTGAAATCTGCTGGCCTGCAGTGCTGCGCGCGCCGCAGATTTGAAAGAATTCGAGCCGTTTTTGGGACTTACTGCCGGACCTCGGCGCACGTGTTCCACGTGGCACGGCGTGGGAGGACCGGATCCCGCCCGCTGTTGCGGTTCGCTGCCTCACGCACAGCGGGCAGATAACCCGGCGCCACCAATGGGCAAGCTGCGATCGATCCGCCGGAGTGGGCGATCGGCTGCACCGCACCCCACGCCCAGACAGGTGCGGCACGCCGTGGAACCGGGGCAATGCAGTAAGCTGATCGATTCCCCCTACCCGCCTGCCGCCCCGCGCGGCCGTGATCGTCCGCATGCACATCCGCCGTCTGTCCCTGCACCAGGTCCGCCGCTTCGATACCGTCGAACTGGCACCGCAGCCGGGCATCAATCTGATCACCGGTGACAACGGGGCTGGCAAAACCAGTGTCCTGGAAGCGCTGCATGTCATGGCCTACGGCCGCAGCTTCCGCGGGCGCGTGCGGGATGGGCTGGTGCGTCAGGGCCGGGACGCGCTGGATGTCTTCGTGGAATGGGACGAGCAGCGCAAAGGCGCGGACACGCCCACGCGGCGGAAGGCCGGACTCCGTCACAGCGGCCAGGAGTGGAAAGGTCGGCTGGACGGCGAGGATGTCGCCCAGCTCGGCACCCTGTGCGCGGCCTTGGCCGTGGTGACCTTCGAACCGGGCAGCCACGCCCTGGTCAGTGGCGGGGGCGAACCGCGTCGCCGCTTCCTCGATTGGGGATTGTTCCACGTGGAACCAGACTTCATGGGACTGTGGCGGCGCTATTCGCGCGCACTGAAACAGCGCAATGCCCTGCTCAAGCAGGGCGGGCACCCGCATGCGCTGGATGCCTGGGATCGGGAGCTGGCCGAGGCCGGTGAACCGCTGACCACGCGACGCCAGCACTACCTGGAGCGGCTGCAGGAACGCACCGTGGAACTGGCTGCCGTGCTGGCCCCCAATCTGGGGATCCAGTCGCTGAACCTGAGCCCCGGTTGGCGCAAGCAGGAGGTTTCGCTGTCCGACGCCTTGTTGCTGGCCCGCGAACGCGACCGGATGGCGGGCTATACCTCAGTCGGCCCGCACCGCGCCGACTGGAGCGTCGGGTTCGAAACGATCCCGGGCCGCGATGCGCTATCGCGCGGTCAGGCCAAACTGACCGCCCTGACCTGCCTGCTGGCCCAGGCGGAGGACTATGCCGAGCAGCGCGGCGAATGGCCGGTCATCGCGCTGGACGATCTGTCCTCGGAACTGGATCGCCATCACCAGGCCCGCGTGCTGGAACGGTTGAAGGCCGGTCCGGCCCAGATCTTCATCACCGCCACCGAGGTACCGGCGGCACTGGTGGATGCACCCGATATCACCCGGTTCCACGTGGAACATGGACAGGTCCAGCCTGTGCCATAGTGGTCCCCCAGGGGCCACGGTGCCCGGCTGGTATAATTGCTGTTGCAACCCCTTATTCCTCGGCGCCCCGCCTCACCGCGGCGGCCCGACCTGCGGAGCCTACGGCAAGCGCAATGACTGAAGAACAGAACATCCCCGCAAACAGCGGCAACTACGACGCCAACAGCATCACCGCCCTGGAAGGCCTCGAGGCTGTCCGCAAGCGTCCTGGTATGTACATCGGCGACGTCCATGACGGCACCGGTCTGCACCACATGGTGTTCGAGGTCGTCGACAACTCCATCGACGAAGCCTTGGCGGGCCACGCTGACCATGTGTCGGTGATGATCCACGCCGACGGTTCGGTCTCGGTCTCCGACAACGGGCGCGGTATCCCGACCGGCAAGCACGAGCAGATGAGCAAGAAGCTCGACCGCGAAGTCTCCGCGGCCGAAGTCGTGATGACGGTCCTGCATGCCGGCGGCAAGTTCGATGACAACAGCTACAAGGTCTCCGGCGGTCTGCACGGCGTCGGCGTCAGCGTGGTCAATGCGCTGTCGCAGAAGCTGCTGCTGGACATCTACCAGGGCGGCTTCCACTACCAGCAGGAATTCTCCGATGGCGCCGCGGTCAACTCGCTGAAGCAGGTCGAAGCCAGCACCAAGCGCGGTACCACCCTGCGCTTCTGGCCGTCGGTGAAGGCGTTCCACGACAACGTGGAATTCCACTACGACATCCTGGCCCGCCGCCTGCGCGAACTGTCCTTCCTCAACTCCGGCGTCAAGATCGTGCTGGTCGACGAGCGCGGCGATGGCCGCCGCGACGACTTCCATTACGAAGGCGGCATCCGCAGCTTCGTGGAGCATCTGGCCCAGCTGAAGACCCCGCTGCACCCGAACGTGATCTCGGTGACCGGCGAGTCCAACGGCATCGTGGTGGACGTGGCGCTGCAGTGGACCGATTCCTACCAGGAAACGATGTACTGCTTCACCAACAACATCCCGCAGAAGGACGGCGGTACCCACCTGGCCGGCTTCCGCGGCGCGCTGACCCGTGTGCTCAACAACTACATCGAGCAGAACGGCATCGCCAAGCAGGCCAAGATCAACCTGACCGGCGATGACATGCGCGAAGGCATGATCGCGGTGC
>JBEVNO010000124.1:0-8258 GCA_040508085.1 Steroidobacteraceae bacterium | reverse complement strand
GCTGCGCCAGTGGGCTGGCAGCAGGGTCTCATTGCTCACCGACGCGCTCATGACGCCACCGGCAGTTGGGCGGCTGGCACGAACAGCTGGCTACGATAGAACGCCAGCTCGCGGATCGAATCGTGGATGTCCGACAGGGCCAGATGCGAGGCATCCTTCGTGAAGCCTGCCACCAGCTGCGGCGCCCAGCGGCGCGCCAGTTCCTTCACCGTGCTCACATCGAGGTTGCGGTAGTGGAAGTAGCGCTCCAGCACCGGCATTTGCCGCGCCATGAAACGGCGGTCCTGGCAGATGCTGTTGCCACACATGGGCGAAGTGCCCCCCAGCGCCCACTGCTTCAGGAATGCAAGCGTCGCGGCTTCCGCATCGGCAAGCGAAGTGCTGCTGGCGCGCACACGGGCGGTGAGGCCACTGGCGCCGTGCTGCCGGGTATTCCATTCATCCATGCCCGCGAGCACTTCGTCGGGCGTGTGAATGGCCAGCACAGGCCCTTCAGCCAGTACATTCAGCTGCGCGTCGGTGACCACGGTCGCGATCTCGATGATCGAATCCGTTTCGGTCTTCAATCCGGTCATCTCCAGATCGATCCAGATGAGATTGTCGCGATGCTGCACGAATATCCTCAAGCCAACGTTGCCAGGATCCCTGTGGCATTCTAGGGAACGCCCACCCACTCGTCACCCAAGCAGCCCATGATCGCCGAAGTCATCGCCACCTATGGTCGGCATCTGCTGCTGCGCGATGCGCACGGCCGAGAATACAAGGCGCGGCCCTTCGGGCGACAGCTCGCAATCGTATGCGGAGATCGCGTAGAGTGTGAATTCCACGGCGCTGAGCTGCTCGCCAATTCCACGCTGCCCCGCGCCACCTTCCTCCGGCGCAGCACGCTGCGTGGCCGCAGTGAACCGCTGGCCGCGAATCTCACCCAGCTGGCCATCGTCGTGGCGCCGCTGCCCGCGCCAGACCTCTTCATGATCGACCGCTACCTGTGTGCGGCCGAATGCGCCGGCATCAAGGCCATGATCGTGCTGAACAAGACTGATCTGCCCGAGGCCGCCCCCCTGCTGGCAGCGCTGCGCCCCTATGAGGCGCTGGGCTACGAGGTGCTGCAGGTCAGCGCCGTCAGTGACGAGGTGCCACCACTGCAGCAGTCGCTGCGCGACGCCACCACAATGCTGGTTGGCCAATCCGGTGTCGGCAAGTCCTCGCTCACCCGGCTGCTCACCAGCGAAGCTACCGAGATCGCGGTCGGCGAGCTGATGCGCGAAGAGGAAGGCCGGCACACCACCACCGCATCGCGCCTGTACGACTGCGAAGGCGGCGGTCGCATCATGGATTCACCAGGCGTGCGCGACTTCGCTCCCGCCATCGACGATCTCGCCCCCGCCGCCCTGGGGTTTCGTGAAGTGGAGCAGCTTGCACCGGGTTGCCGGTTCCAGGATTGCCGGCACATGCAGGAGCCGCAATGCGCCATCCGCGCCGCGGCCGACAGCAACGCAATCGACCCGCGCCGCTACGAAAGCTACCGTCGCCTGCGCCGCCTCTACGACCAACTATGGGAGCAACGGCCCCAGCGCGAACGCGCCTCCCGCCGCTAGCAAAATGGGTTCAGATCTATTTTCCGCCAGAAAGAAGGCAGATACAGCAAAATAGATCTGACCCCATTTATTTGCGGCCGGCCAGGGCGTGTGCGAGCGTGCCGCCGTCCACATACTCCAGCTCGCCGCCAAAGGGCACACCCTGCGCGATGCGGGTCGCCGTCAGGCCCTTCGCCCGCGCCATCTCGGCGATGAAATGCGCGGTGGTTTCACCTTCAACCGTCGAATTGGTAGCGAGGATCACCTCGCGCACCAGCCCCTCCCCCAGCAGCAGATCCAGTTCGTGCAGCCCGAGCTCGGCCGGCCCGATGCCATCCAGTGGCGACAGGTGCCCCATCAACACGAAGTAGCGGCCGCGATAGGCGCCGGAATTCTCCACCGCCATCACGTCAGCGGGGGATTCCACCACGCACAGCTGCGCCTCATCGCGCGTGCCGGATGCACACAGCGGGCAGAGCTCACCCTCAGCCAGCATGCGGCAGCGGCGGCAGCGGCCCACCGCTTCCAGCGCGTGCTCCAGCGAGTGCGCCAGCTCCTGCGCCACGCCCCGTTCATCCTGCAGCAGTCGGAACGCCAGCCGCTGCGCGGTCTTCGGGCCGACGCCTGGCAGCCCGTGCAGGGCATCGATCAGGCGGGCCAGCGCCGCAGGATGCTTCATGCTTGCGTCGAGTTCAGAACGGCAGTTTCATGCCTGGCGGCAACTGCATGCCCGCCATGGCGCCGGACATCTTCTCGCTAACCGCCGCGCCGACCTTGTGGGTGGCATCGTTGATGGCCGCGGCGATCAGGTCTTCCAGCACCTCGCGCTCTTCGCCCATCAGTGCGGGCTCAATCTGCACACGCGCCACCTCGTGCTTGCCGTTCATGGTGACCTTCACCATGCCGCCACCGGATTCACCCGTGGCGGTGATCTGCGCCACCTGTTCCTGTGCCTTCTTCAGGTTTTCCTGCACGGCCTGTGCCTGCTTCAAGAGATTGCCGATATTGCCGCGCATGGTTCAGTTCTCCTCGTTGGAATTAGGTCGCACGGAGTCCGGGAAGATCGTTGCCCCCATCGCCGAGCGCAGCGCCTGGATGTTGGGGTCGGATTCCAGGGCCGCGCGCGCCTGCGCCAGGCGCTCATCCGCGGCCCGGTCGCGCGCCCGCGCCGGGGTTGCCGCCGGGACATCCGGCGCCGCATTCTCGATCACCAGCCGCACCGGTTCTCCCAGGTACTGTGACAGCGCCGCAGCCAGCCGCTCCTCGTTACCGCGCGTGCGGATGGCCGCGCTGCGCGCATCCAGCAGCAGCTTTACCTGTGCGCCCTCGCGCCCCAGCAGCGCGCAATGCGCGGCCAGCTGTCGGGCCAGGCCGCTCAGCCCCAGCTGCTCAATGATCGCATTCCAGTTGCCCGGCTCCAGCGCCAGCGCTGGTCGTGGCGGGTTTGCCGCAGCCGGCGGCGCGCCGCGTTCGGTCGCGGCCATTGCAGGCGCCATCGCCCGGGCGCTACTGCGCGCAGCGCCGCCAGCGCCCGCCACCACAGCGGCGGCAGCGACTGGCTGCCCTTGCCCGCCCTCCGGCCGGAAGGCCAGCATGCGCACCAGCGCCAGCGCGAAGGCACTGCGCTGGTCGCTGACATGCGGCAGGTCGCGCCTTCCCAGTACGCCTATCTGGCAATACAGCTGCAGATCCTCGGGCGCGATAGCCGCGGCCAGCTCGGCCATCACCGCGGGCTCCACATCATCCTCGTCGTCGTAGGGCTTGCCCGCGGCCTGGAACAGCGCCACGCGTGTCAGCAGGCTCACCAGCTCATCCAGCATCTGCAGGTAGTCCGGTGACCATTGCTCCAGCTGTCGTGCGTAGTCCAGCAGGCCACCGATATCCTGCGCGGCCAGCAGCCTGACCAGCTGCAGCACCTGTTGGCGGTCAACCGTCCCCAGCATGGCTCGCGCTGCAGCCTCGGTCACCTCGCGGGCGCCGCCGAAGGCCAGCAGCTGGTCCAGCAGGGACAGCGCATCGCGCAGCGAGCCATCGGCTGCGGTAGCCACCATGCGCAGCGCCGCGGGCTCTGCCGGCACACCCTCCTGTTCCAGGATGTAGGTGAGCCGTGCCGCGATGGTGCTCACCGGCAGCCGCTTCAGGTTGAACTGCAGGCAGCGCGACAGCACCGTCGCCGGCAGCTTCTGCGGATCTGTGGTTGCGAGCAGGAACTTCACATGCGGCGGCGGCTCCTCCAGCGTCTTCAGCAGCGCGTTGAAGGAATGCGTGGACAGCATGTGCACTTCGTCGATCAGGTAGATCTTGTAGCGGCCGCGCGTCGGCATGTACTGCACGTTGTCGAGCAGGTCGCGCGTGTCCTCGACCTTGGTGCGCGAGGCGGCGTCCACCTCGATCAGATCAACGAAGCGTCCGGCGTCAATATCGCGGCACGCGGCGCATTCACCGCAGGGCGTGGCCGATTGCCCGCGCTCGCAGTTCAGGCATTTGGCGAAGATGCGCGCCACCGTGGTCTTGCCTACGCCGCGCGTACCGGTGAACAGGAAGGCGTGGTGCACGCGGCCGGCGTCCAGCGCATTGCCCAGGGCGCGCAGCACATGCTCCTGCCCCGACATCTCGGCGAAGTTTCTGGGGCGCCACTTGCGCGCCAAAGCGGTGTAGCTCATTTCACGCCGGATTAAGCACTGTGGAGGCGGCCCGCACCAGCCTTGACTTCGGCACCCGGCCCGTCCGTTACCGTTGCTCCCTTCCGGGCCTGGCGGGATTCACGGCTGGCCGTCGCGAAGGAGCCAATGCGGGCCACCACATGACGAAATTGGCGGAGAGGGTGGGATTCGAACCCACGTATACCCTTGCGGGCATAACTGGAATTCCAGTCCAGCGCCTTCGACCACTCGGCCACCTCTCCAATCAAACACTTGCGGCGCTTACCTCGACAGATTCGAGATACCGCCGCCCCTGCCCTCGCGGCAAGGCGCGGGATTCTACCTCATCCCCTGCGCGGCGCCTTCGGCGCAGAGCCCTTGCGGCCACCTTTGCGGTCAGGGCCAGCCGGCGCCAGCGAGCCGGGCGGGGTCACCGTGTGCGGGCCGGTGTAGGCCGGTGGCGCTTCCAGGCAACCATCTGCCTTGGTGCGTGGCGCCTCGGGTTCGGTGAGGGCGGGAATCTGCATGGACTGGCGGGTGTCCGGCCCATCCAGCCCCGCTGGCATGCGCAGCGATGGCAGCTCCTCGGCCGAATCATAGGCGCCCGGCTTGCTGCAATTGGCCGTCAGCGAGCGGCAACCGCTGGCCAGCACCAGCACGCCCAGCGCCAGCAGCGCAGTGCGCAGCGCACTGGCGCGCATCATGCCGCCACCGCCCGCTGCACGCCGGCCTGCGCCAGTGCCGCATCCACCGCGGCATGGTGGCGCTGCGACAACGGCACCAGTGGCAGGCGCAGCCGGCCGCCGATCACGCCCATGCGCTCCAGCGCCCACTTGACCGGGATCGGGTTCGCCTCCAGGAACAGGTCCTGATGCAGCCGCGCGAGCTCGGCGTCGCGGTTCGCGGCCAGGGCCTCTTCGCCGCGCAGCGCCGCCTGGATCATCTGGCTCATCTGCGCCGGGGCCACATTGGCGGTCACGGAAATCACGCCGCCTGCGCCATGACGGACCGCTTCGCGCGCGGTGGCGTCATCGCCGGAAAGAATGCCGAAGCCCTGCGGACACACCTGGGCCAGCTCACGGATACGCTGCATCTGGGCCACTGCCTCCTTGATCGCGACGACGCGTGGCAGACGCGCCAGGCGCGCCACCGTGTCCGGCAGCAGATCCACTGCCGTGCGCGAAGGCACGTTATAGAGAATGACGGGCACGCCCGCAGCTTGGGCGGCGGCCTCGAAGTGACGATACAACCCTTCCTGCGGCGGACGGTTATAAGAAGGCGTAACCAGCAGCAGGCCGTCGACCCCCTCACCCGAATACAGACGCACGCGCTCCACCGTGGAAGCCGTGCTGTTGGTGCCGCAGCCCACGATGATCTGCAGGCGCCCGGCGGCCTGCGCGCGGGCGCGGCGGGTGAGCTCCACCAGTTCGCTCTCGGCCAGCGTGGGCGATTCGCCCGTGGTACCGCCCACGACGATGCCGCTGGTGCCGCTGGCCACCTGCCATTCCACCAGGCGCGCCCAGGCCTGCCAGTCGATCTCGCCATCCTCACGGAACGGGGTGACGATGGCGACATGCGATCCCGAGAAGGCTTGCGAGGACATGCGGAGGACGGTTCCTGGAAGAACGGGCGAAAGTACCCGCTGGGCGCGCGATGTTACGGGTGGCGTGCGATCAGAGGCAAGCACGGGTAGACTTGCCCCGCCCCCGCAAGATCAGAGGCGCATGAAGCAGTTCCTGGCCATTTCGGCCATCGGCAAAGACCGCCCCGGGCTCGCCCACGACGTGGTCCGCACCATTTCCGACTGCGGCGCCAGCATCAACGAAAGCCGCATGCTTCCGCTGGGTGCAGAATTCGCCATGCAGGTGCTGGTTTCCGGCAACTGGCATTCCGTCGCGCGGGTCGAATCCGAGCTTGCGCGCCTGGCCGAAGCTGCCGGTCTCGACCTGCATCTGCGCCGCACCGATGCGCGGGCGCTGCGCGAGGACCACATCCCCTATTCCATCGACGTCATCGGCCCGGATCATTCCGGCATAGTCGCGGGCCTCGCCGGCTTCCTCACCGCCCGCCAGGTGGAGATCGCCGAGGTGGCCTCGCGCAGCTACGCCGCCTCGCAGACCGGTGCCGCCATGTTCGCGGTGCAGATGATGATCAACGTGCCCACGCGGCTGCACGTGGCGCAGCTGCGCGAGGATTTCCTGGAGTACTGCGATTCCCAGAACCTCGATGCCATCCTCGAGCCGGTGAAGAATTGACCAGCGCCAGGACGCCGGCCGCCGCGGTCAGCGTCGGCAAGCGGGTGAAGCAGTTCACGGCCGCCTCCACCGCCGGCTCGGATTTCAGCCTGTCGGATGCCAGCGGCAATCCCCTGGTGCTGTTCTTCTATCCCAAGGACATGACCACCGGCTGCACCACGGAGTCCCAGGGTTTTCGCGACCTGCATTCGAAATTCCGCCGCGCCGGCTGTCTGGTGCTGGGTGTATCGCGCGACAGCCTCGCCTCGCACGCGAAATTCCGCGTCAAGGAGGCCCTGCCCTTCGACCTGCTTTCCGATCCCGACGAAAAGCTGTGCCAGCTGTTCGACGTGATCCGCGAGAAGAGCCTCTATGGCCGCAAGTATCTGGGCATCGAGCGCAGCACTTTCCTGATCGACAACCACGGTGTACTGCGCCATGAATGGCGCAAAGTGAAGGTAGCAGGCCATGCCCAGGAAGTCCTCGACACTCTCCGCTCCCTCTGATCGCCCTGATTCGAAGCGGATCTACGTGCTCGACACCAATGTGTTGATGCACGATCCGGCGGCGCTGTTCCGCTTCGACGAGCACGACATCTACCTGCCGATGGTGGTGCTCGAGGAGCTGGACCACAACAAGAAAGGCCTGTCGGAACCGGCCCGCAACGTGCGCCAGGTCTCGCGCTTCCTCGACGAGATCATGAAGGATGCGAACAAGGACGAGATCGATGGCGGCCTGCCCATTCCATCCGGGCTCACCGGCAACGGCAACAACAAGGGTTCCCCCAGCGGCAAGATTTTCTTCCAGACCCGCAACCTGAAGGGCAACCTGCCGGCGGAACTGCCGGGCAACACCGCGGACAATGCCATCCTGGCGCAGACGCTGGCGCTGCAGGCGGAAATGCCGCGGGTGCGGGTCACGGTGGTGTCAAAGGACATCAACCTGCGCATCAAGGCCGCGATTGTCGGCGTGCATGCCGAGGATTACTTCAGTGACCGCACCATCGACGATGCGGACCTGCTCGACTCCGGCACCCGCCCCGTGGCCGAGGATTTCTGGCAGCACCATGGCCAGGACATGCGCTCCTGGAAAGAAGGCGGCCGCACGCATTACGAGCTGCACGGGCCGGATGTCAACGACTGGCATGTCAACCAGTTCGTCTACGAGCAGAACGAAGCCGGCATCGAGGCCATCGTGCGCTCGGTCAACGGCGACCGGGCACGTCTGGAACTGATCCAGGATTACCGCAGCGCCAAGCACAGCGTGTGGGGCGTGGCGGCACGCAACCGCGAGCAGAACTTCGCGCTCAACATGCTGCTGGATCCTTCCATCGACCTGGTGACCATCCTGGGTCCCGCCGGCACCGGCAAGACGCTGCTGACGCTGGCGGCGGGCCTCACCCAGACCCTCGACGCCAGCCTGTTCTCCGAGATCATCATGACGCGCGTCACCATTCCGCTGGGCGAGGACATCGGCTTCCTGCCCGGCACGGAAGAGGAAAAGATGGAGCCCTGGATGGGCGCGCTGATGGACAACCTCGAAGTGCTCACGCAGTCCGCCGAGGGCGGCAACTGGGGCCGCGCCGCCACCAACGACCTGCTGCGCACCCGCATCAAGATCCGCTCGCTGAACTTCATGCGCGGCCGCACCTTCATGAACCGCTATGTGATCATCGACGAGGCGCAGAACCTCACGCCCAAGCAGATGAAGGCACTGCTCACACGCGCCGGCCCGGGCACCAAGATGGTGTGCCTGGGCAACATCGCGCAGATCGACACGCCCTATCTCACCGAGACCACCTCGGG
>JBEVNO010000117.1:0-8357 GCA_040508085.1 Steroidobacteraceae bacterium | reverse complement strand
CTCCGAACCGGCAACTGGCGCCGTCGTCGCTGGGGCACACCGTGATGGTCTGGCCGCGTGCCAGCGCCAGGCGGCGCGCCAGATGCAGGGCTGCCAGCGTCTGGTTGGCCGCCGCGCCCACGGCGCTGGTGGCGCGCTGGCGTGCAAGGCTGGGCACCGCCAGGGCCAGCAGGATGCCCCCGATGGCCAGGGCCACCAGCAACTCAGGCAGCGAGAAGCCTTGTCTTGGCATAGCCGCTACACTGGCCCGGGCCAAGCTGCACCGCAGTCTGGTTTTCTGGCCCGCTTGCCTGCTTAGGCGGGCCCGGGCGTGCGGGGAGGCTGGCCTTTGCCGTCGGGCATCCCCTAGAATGCGCGCCCTGCGGGACGCACCCCGCAATTCAGGGTTTAATACGGTTCCTGCCCAGATAGCTCAGTTGGTAGAGCGGCGCATTCGTAATGCGTAGGTCGTAGGTTCGATTCCTATTCTGGGCACCACTCTCGCGTCCGTGGCCTTGGCAAAGGTCTCGGCCGGAGTCCTCAGGCCTTGCCGGCCTTCTCTGCCTGCACAGCAACAACTACTGACAGTGATAGTCAGCTACCGCTGCCTGCGTCAGCGGGTCTCATAGCCATGGCGGATGGCGTGTGTCACATTGATTGCAGCGAAGCGCACGGCTGTGCGTTTTGCCCTCAGCTGGTGAAGGCGGGGTGCTCCGTGGTGGGCAGAGTGTCCAATGCCTCGTGCCTCCGGGCATCCTCAACATGACAGTGAGTTGTGCAAGGCCTCAGGCAGATGCGGATGAAACCAGCAACAGGCCTTCGCCCGACCTCGCTTCCTTCCGCCGGCTCCATGGCCAACGTGCGGGAACCGCATCCGCCTGATGCGGCAGCCACCGATTCCTTCGCCCAGTATGCGTCGCTGGTAGAGCGCCTGTGGCCGGGGGCCCAGGCGGTGGAATTCCTCAGCACCGGGCGCAACGGCGGGGAAGGGTTCACATGGTCCTCGGTGACGCCGCGGGATCCACAGATACTGAGCTTCGCGAAAGCCTGCCAGGGGAGCACTGAAAGCGGGCCATTCACGCGCCAGCTCGCCGATGGCTCGCATGTCCTCATGGTTCCGATCCTGTTCGGGGGCAAGCGCATCGCCCTGCTCGGTGTGCATGCAAGGCAGCCGCCGTCAGCCACGTGGAGGCTGACGCCGCAGCATATCGAGAACATGCTGCGGCCCATCTGCGAGCTGGCGGCGCGCGACCTCGACCAGCGACAGGGCGGATCCACCCGCCGGGTTCCGGACGCGCGCGCGCAAACTGCATTGAGTCAGCGCACCGAGGAGCTGGAATGGCTGTTCGCCATCACGGCGCAGCTGCGCTCCGGCTCCGGCGAAAGGGATGCGATCAGCGGGCTGGTGCTGGCAGCCACCGAACGCATGGAGTCCTCACTGGGCGCCGCGTTGATCCCGGGCAAGAGCATCGAGTTGAGCTGCGCCTCCGAGCGGCAGCCGGCCCCGGAAGCGGTGCGCGCCTTCGCCATGACCAGTGCCCACCTGCTGAGCCTCGTGCAACGACGCAAGACTGCTGTGGCGATCAACAGCAGCTCCGACAAGGTGGAGCGCGGGCTGCGCTTCAAGATCCTGGCCGCGCCGGTGATCATCAATGGCGAGGTGGCTGGCGTCCTGTGTTTCTACCGCGCCATGGATATGGCGAATTTCCGGCGTCGCCAGCTGCATCTGGGGAGGCACATAGCGCGTCAGATAGGCGCGATGCTGGAGAGTGAATATGACCTGAGCACCGGGCTCTTCACGCGCAGCGCATTTGTGCAGCGCGCAGGTGACGCCGTGGCGGCATTGCCACCAGGTCAACCGCATTCTGTGCTGTATGCGGATATCGACCGGCTGAGCCTGGTGAACCAGGAGCATGGGTTCGCTGCCGGAGACGAGGCCATCGTGCGTATCGCGGATCTGCTGCGTGCCCCCGTACTGCCGGCCGAGGCCATCTCCTGCCGTCCCGTGGGCGACAGTTTTGCCGTGTTCCTGCCGAACCACGACATTGTCATGGCCCGCAACACCGCCGAGGCGTTGCAGGCGGCCATTGCGCGGCAGTTCGCGGGTGCGGAAGGCTCGCGCGGCATGATTTCGGTGAGCCTGGGGGTGACGCGGCTCGCCGTGAGCACCGATGCAACCGCCCGTGCGCTGGCGGTGGCGGAACTGGCTTGCCGCAATGCAACGGCGCGCGGCGGCAACCGCATTGAAGTGATCCTCGACGTGGATGAGAAGCTGCTGCGTCACCGCACGGATGTTCTCACCCTGGGTAGGTTACGCGAGGCCATCGCGCAGGATCGTCTTGTGCTTTACGCACAGCGCATCGCCCCGACGTTTGTCTCAGACAGCATTGGTGGCATGGAGTGCCTGGTGCGCCTGCTCACGCCCGAGGGGGAGGTCATCACGGCCGGCACATTTCTCCCGCCCGCGCAGCGCTTCGGACTGATGCGCACCATTGATGAGGTGGTCATCAAGAAGACGCTGGCCGTTATCGCGCGCTATTCCCGCGTGCTTTTCAGCAGGGGAGCCTATGTTTCTATCAATGTGTCCGGCCAGTCGCTGAGCGATGACAGCTTCCTCGACAACATCGAGGGCTGGGTGCGCGAATCCGGCGCCGCCCCGGGGCTGGTCACCTTCGAGGTGACTGAAACCGAGGCGGTGGCGAACCTGGAGCGCGCCGCCGCGATGATGCGCCGCCTCAAGCGCAGGGGTTGCCGCTTCGCCCTGGACGATTTCGGCACCGGTGTGAATTCCCTCGTGAATCTGAAATACCTGCCCATTGACCGGGTCAAGATCGACGGCAGCTTCGTGCGCGATCTGCTGACCAGCCAATCCTCGATGGCCATGGTCACTGCCGTGGGGCAGCTCGCGCGCACCATGCGCATCGATTGCGTGGCGGAGTTCGTGGAATCAGAGGCGATCCTGACGGCGCTGCGGCGGATAGGCATTCCGTTCGTGCAGGGCAACTTCGTCCACGCGCCACAGCCGCTCACCGAGGTGCTGGATGCCATTGCGCGCGAGAACGCTACCGGGCAACGGCTGGAATACTAGGAGGCCCGTAACGGAAAGCAAAAAGGGCCGGCCCTGTTGCGAGGGCCGGCCCCTGTTGCCGTCGGCCCGGCTGATCAGTCCCCGCCGCGCCCACCTGGCGCTGCAGTCAGATCCGTCGCGCTGGGCTCCTGTCCTTCATAGGCATACAGCAGGTTGAACAGCAGCTTGTAGGTGCCATGTGACTGCCCGCGGAACTGCGGGCGGAAGCCATACAGGAACACCCTGCCAGTGCCGTATTCCACTTCCAGCGCCGCCGCACGCCCGCGGATCGCCTCGGGATGCAGCAGCACACCACTGCGCAGCGGGTTGCCCTCCGGGGCATAGGAGGCGAGCACATTGCCCTTGAAGCCCCGCCGCGGCTGGAACACTGGTCCGCGCGAGAACATCACGGCAGGTTCGGCTGCCATGCCGACGGTGGCACGCGAGGACTGGCCCAGCGATACCTGCAGCAGTGCGCCGGAGCAGAAGAAGGTGTCGTCATCCGCATTGCGCACCACATCCGTGACCGGCAATGCGAACAGGTCGATGATGGCATTGGAGGCGCTGTTCAGCGCCACCAGCGTGCCACCCTCGGATACGAACTTCTTCAGCGCGATCGTGCCTTCATCGCTGATGCCACCCGCATACTGGGCCGGGATATCCAGCTCCGACATGCCATTCAGCAGGCCATCGCGGTCGCGCAGGTCCGGCAGGATGATGGTGTCGAACTTGGCGCGCAGGCCGCCCTTCCTGATGTCCGCGTTGTACAGCGAGACCGGGGCGAAGGCGTACTGTTCGAGCAGCCAGCGCGTCCAGCCCTCGTCCATGTTCGAACCCCACGGCCGGTAAAGGCCCACGCGACCTTTCTTGATCGTCTGGCCGGCCGGGGCCTTGGCCATTGCCGTAGCCGTGACGCCATGCCTGGCGGCGATGTCCTGCAGGGCGGCGCGGCTGATGCCCGTCAGGATGACGGCACTGGGCTCATCGCCATTCACGGTCTTCACCGTTTCCGAGGCGATCTGCAGCTTCGCGCCCTTGGCCACTGCGTCGTTGATCACGCGGAAGCTGGCGTTCACCTTGCGGCTGAGCGCGAACACGTTGCCGTCGCCAATGATGCCGCCCTGTACCTCGGCCTTGGTCACGCGCTGCAAGGATGCCAGCACCTGCGGCGACAGCTTCTCCCTGATCTCGACGGTCTTGACACCCATCTGCAATGGCAGCGTCCAGCCCGTGACGTCATAGGGGAGGGTGGCCGGCTTGCCACCCGCGCCGCCGCTCAGCACGGCGTCCGGATATTTCTGCAGCTCGAACAACTCCTTGGCCAGGCCCGCATAAGGCTGGTCCATCGGGATGACCCAGGAACCGGCGGGATAGGTCTGACCGCCAATGGTCAGCGGTGCGTTGGCGACGCTGATACGCATGCCCTGGTCGAGCAGCTTCTGCGTCAGCAGCGCCGCCTGGGGCGCGTCGGGCTGGCCACCCGGGATGACATAGGCAAACAAGCCCTCGTCGACATACCGCTTGGCCATGTCGCGCCCGGCCTGGTAGCGGTTGTAGAGCAGAACCTCGCGGTAGCGCACCGCGGTGTCCAGTGTCGACAGCGATGCCACGGTGTCGTAGCGGATGGTATCGGCCAGATGCCACTGGCCGCCCTTCCACGGCGAGGGATACATGACCAGCGCCTTCTGGTCACGGAAATCCCGCGGGAACGCCTTCGGATCGTAGAAGCGCGGGGTGGCCGAGGCGTGCGCGCTCTCGGTGAAGTACGCGATGGTGTTGCGGAACACATGCGTGTAATCGAGGAAGCCAGGGTACCAGTTGTCGAAACTGGCCTGGGCGATGGCACCAGGCATCTGCCGCGATTCGAACTCGGTCATCATGTTGATGCCGATGGAGGTCGTCCAGGTACGCACATAGGGACTGATGTTCGAGGACATCGGATCCGAGAATGGCGGGACCCAGATGCGCGCCGGATTCGGCGCCGTCTGATGATGGGAGTACAGCACGACGGGGCTGTAATCCTGTGTCTCCTTGTACACACTCTGCGACTCGATCATGTTCAGCATGTAGCCGTCGCGGTTGTTGTCGTGGCCGACATACTCCTGGTAGAGGTACGGCATGCGGCTTTCCCACGGCGTCTTCAGGTTCTTGCGATACCACTCGGCGACCATGGTCATGCCGTCCGGATTCACCGTGGGCCATACCACCGTGAGCACGTTCTCGCGGATGGCATCGATCTGGGCATCGCCCTCGGTAGCGACCAGCTTGTAGGCCAGATCAATCATCGACTGGTGCGCGGCGACCTCGCTGGAATGCATGCCGCCGTCGATGTGGATGATGATCTTGGCATCCTTGGCCAGCGCCTTCGCGGAGGCGTCGTCCAGGCCGTCGATCTCGGCCAGGCGCTTCGAGACTTCCTTGTAGTGGTCCCACTTCGCGAGGTTCGCGGGCGTGGAGATCACCGCGTATTCGAAGGTGCGGCCTTGCGTGGTCTTGCCGCCCTTGAACATCTTCATGCGGTCGGTGGAGGCAGCGAGCTTGTGGAAATAGGCGACCGAATCCTCGTAGGTCGCGAGCTTGTAATCCTCGCCCACGTCGAAGCCCAGCACTTCCCTGGGAGTGGGCGGAGCAGCCCAGGCCGGCGCGGCCAGGGCCGCGGACAACATCAACACCGACAGGGCCGAAGCCCATTTAGCCACGCGCATCAGCAAACTCCTTGAACAGTGGATCACCAGCCAGAACGCCAGTCAGCGGCGCAGGGGACGACCCGAAGGCGAGCAGACTGACGCAGCATTCCCATCTATGCCGGAGTCGTCGTTGCGATTCAACGAAGCCAGGTCAACGTGAATGCACTGCAGCTACGTTGTTGGCAGGCGCAATAGTTGAGGGCAGCCTTGTCGCAATCGCCGGGGCCTGTAGGAGCCCCCTGACCGCGGTTCACAGGGCTCACCGACTGCCTTTTGCTGTGCGCTGCGAAAAAATCACCGTGGGGCGTTTAGGTCGGGACGGGGGAGCAACATGTCATTTCTGATGAGGCCGGTGACCACTGGTGGAGGCGGCCGCACGATGTTCCGCGCCCTCGCCATCGCCGCGCTGTTGGTGGCGCAGGGCTGCGGTGGTGGCGGGGATACCGACACCCCGGCCCCACCGCCACAACCGGCACCGCCGGCTCCCGCTCCCCCGACCTCTGGCCTGGATGCCCGACCGGCCAATGCTTCATGTCTGGCGGGCGATGCGCCGACCACCGACAGCTCGCTGACGGTGACGCGCGTATTCTCCGGCCTTGGGAATTTCGCCTCACCGGTGACCATGCTGCAGGAACCGGCCAGTGATGCGCGCTGGTACGTGGTCGAGAAGACCGGCCGGGTGCAGGTGTTCGACAACCAGCCGGGTGTCAGCACCAAACGCGAGTTCATCAACCTCAGCTCGGCGATCACCGGCGATGCCACCGATGAGCGAGGTCTGCTGGGCATGGCATTCCATCCGGCCTGGCCCGCCAATCCGCGCGCGTACCTCTCCTATACGGCCACAGACGCGGGGCAGCTGGTATCCCGCGTGGTGGAATACCGCACCACGAACAATGGGTCGACGCTGGATCCGGCCACCGGCGTGGTGATCCTGCAGGTGCGGCAGCCGGAGGCCAATCACAACGGCGGACATATCGGTTTCGGTCCCGATGGCTTCCTCTACATAGGCCTCGGCGATGGCGGCGGCGGCGGCGATGTCCACGGCACCATCGGCAATGGGCAGCGCCTGTCGACGCTGCTGGGCAAATTGCTGCGGATCAATGTCGATGGCACCACTGGAGCCACGCGCTATGCCATCCCGCCCGGCAACCCTTACGCGGCCAATGCCGTGTGCAACAACGATACCGGCGCCTTCACGCAGAACTGTCCGGAGATCTATGCCTACGGATTCCGCAACCCCTGGCGCTGGAGCTTCGATGCCAGCACCAGCGAATTGTGGCTGGCTGATGTGGGCCAGGAGAACTGGGAGGAAGTCAACCGCGTGGTGGCGGGCGGTAACTACGGCTGGCGCTGCCGCGAGGGCGCCCATTCCTATAACAACAGCTGCGGGCCCAATGCCGCGTCGGCCATCGAACCAGTTGCCGAGTATGGACATGCGCTCGGCATCTCCATCACGGGCGGCTACGTGTATCGCGGCAGTGCCATTCCGGCGCTGGTGGGCCGGTATGTGTTCGGGGATTTCGGCAGTGGGCGCATCTGGCATATCGCGCGCGACACCGCGCCCACCTTGCAGATGAATGGCGGCCTATCCACCGGCCTGAGCATTGCCTCGTTCGCGCAGGGCCGCGATGGTGAGCTGTACGTCGTGGACTTCGCGGGCACGCTGCAGCGCATTGTGCCCGCGGCCAGCGGCGGCCGGACAATACCGGCGCAGCTGTCGGCAACGGGCTGCGTGAATCCTGCCAATCCGGCGCAGCCCGCGGCCGGCCTCATTCCTTACGCTCCCAATGCTGCCTTCTGGTCGGATGGCGCCAGCAAGAGCCGCTACATCGCGCTGCCGGACGGCCAGCGCATAGACGTGGCGCAGGACGGGGATTTCACGCTTCCCTCCGGCACCGTGCTGGTCAAGAACTTCAGTCTGGGTACCCGCCCGGTGGAGACGCGCCTGTTCATGCGCCACAACAATGGCGAGTGGGCGGGATATACCTACGAATGGAACGCGGGCGGAACCGATGCCACGCGTGTCGTCGGTGGCAAGGTCGTGCAGGTGGCGGGCCAGTCCTGGGTATTTCCCAGTGAAGCGCAGTGCCTGCTGTGCCACACCAGCGCCGCCGGCAGGTCGCTCGGACTCGAGATCGCCCAGTTGAACGGATCATTCGGCTATGCGAGCACCGGGCGCACCGCCAACCAGCTCAACACCTTTGATTCCATCGGGCTGTTGTCGCTGCCGCTCACGGCCCCGGTGGCGCAGCTGCCCGCCATGCCGGATCCGTACGGCACCGCGGGCACGCTGACTGAGCGGGCGCGCGCCTGGCTGCATACCAATTGCGCCAACTGCCATCGGCCCGGTGGCCCCACCAATGTCAGCATGGATCTGCGCTACACCACCCCGCTGGCCAGCACCAACGCCTGCAATGTGGCGCCGGTACGCCCGCTGGGCGTGGCCGATGCGCGCCTGATCGCTGCAGGCGGCGCGGCGGCAGCGTCACGCTCCATGGTGGTGGTGCGCGCGGGTCGTACCGATGCGGAGTCCATGCCGCCGATCCAGCCGCGGCTGGTCGATACGGCCGGCGTGCAGCTGCTTTCGGACTGGATCAATTCGCTCGCCAGCTGCACCGGCTAGC
>JBEVNO010000116.1:0-2682 GCA_040508085.1 Steroidobacteraceae bacterium | reverse complement strand
GCATCTCGGGGCGCACATCGGTGTGACCCTGGTGCTGCATACGTGGGGCTCGGCGCTGACGCACCATCCGCATGTGCATGGCATCGTTCCCGGCGGTGGCCTCGCTCCCGACGGTGCGCGCTGGGTCGCCTGCGAGCCGGGCTTCTTCCTGCCGGTGCGCGTGCTCTCGCGCCTGTTCCGCCGCCGCTTCCTCGAAGAGCTGGCCACTGCGCATCAAAACGGCCGGCTGCAGTTCTTCGGTGAGTTCGTGGGACTGGCCGACGCCCGGGCATTCGCCGCTTGGCTCGGGCCGCTGCGCCAGTGCGAATGGGTCGTCTATGCCAAACGCCCGTTCGCCGGGCCGGCCGCGGTCCTCGCCTATCTGTCCCGCTACACGCACCGGGTGGCGATCTCCAACCAGCGACTGATGACACTCGACGAGCGTGGCGTCACCTTCCGTTGGAAGGATTACCGCGCCACGGGGAAGACGCGCCACAAGACCATGACGCTGGCTACCGAGGAGTTCATCCGCCGCTTCCTGCTGCACGTTCTGCCTGGCGGCTTCCACCGCATTCGCCACTACGGGCTGCTCGCCAATGCCGCACGCCGCGAGCATCTCGCCCGCGCACGCGAACTGCTGCACGTCGCCCCCACCGCGACCGAATCGCATCCGCCTGTGGCGCCGGTAGCCACTGTCCAGCCTACCTTCGTCTGCCCGCACTGTGGTGCCGCGATGATCATCGTGGAGATCTTCGCCCGCGGGGAAACGATCCGTGCGCCGCCCACATTGCGAGTCGCCGCATGATCACCGGCACCTGGTGCCGCAACGCTCCGGCCACTTTGCATCGGCTACCGCCGATAGCAGACGCTTTGCCTTACGCTGCCGTAATGTCATTTCTCGTCCGCTGCGTCATCCAAGCGCGCGGCCTCACCGCGTCACCATCGGCCATCGACGCGGTGTCACCCTCCGGTCGGCCGGCCCGAATGCCGCGTCCCACTCGAAAGCCAGCGCTCAAATCCCCATAGCGCTCAGGCATCCCCGGACCATACCGGGGCATGCCGCGGTTTCCTCCCTCGAGGCTTGTCCAACGCCTGCCCGCGCGGCGTCATCACGTCCTCGCACGCCTGCGCTTGCGGGCAGGCGTCAGACAAACCTTAACGAAGGACTAAACCGCTCGCGCGGTATGGGGGCTGCGATCGGGCGTCGGTGAGTGAATGAGATAGGGGTTCTGTTTATGTTGGTGAACGAGGCAATCCGCCTCGGATCACCACAGGAGCAGAGCCATGACTCAAGCCATCAGCCCGTTGCGTCAACGCATGATCGACGACATGCGGATGCGCAAGTTCTCGCCCAAGACCCAGAACGCGTACATCCGTGCCGTGCGGCGGTTGGCTGCATTCCTGGGCCGCTCGCCCGATTCGGCCAGCGACGAGGATCTGCGCCGCTACCAATTGCACCTGGTCGTTCAGGGGATCTCGCCGATCTCGCTGAATGCGACGATCACCGGACTGAAGTTCTTCTTCGAGTTCACGCTCGGCGACCCCGAACGGATGGCCAAGATGACCCCGGTGCAGGTGCCGCACAAGCTGCCGGTCATACTGAGTCGCGAGGAGGTCGCGCGTCTAATCGAATCGGCCGGGAGCCTGAAGTATCAGGCAGCGCTATCGGTGGCCTACGGCGCCGGATTGCGCGCCAGCGAAGTCATTGCGCTGAAGCTCGGCGATGTCGACAGCCAGCGTATGGTCCTGCGCGTTGAACAGGGCAAGGGACACAAGGATCGCTACGCCATGCTGCCGCCGGTGCTGCTCGAGCGCCTGCGCGCTTGGTGGCGCTATGCCCATGCGCAGGGCAAGATGCTCAAGGGCGGGTGGCTGTTTCCCGGCCAGAATCCGATCGATCCACTGACCCCTCGGCAGCTGAACCGAGCAGTGCACGCCGCCGCGGTCGCAGCGCGCATCGACAAGCGCGTGTCGATGCATACCTTGAGGCACTGCTTCGCCACGCACCTGCTCGAGCAAAAGGTCGATATCCGCGTGATCCAGGTCCTGCTCGGACACAAGCAGCTCGAAACCACCGCGCTCTATACCCAGGTGGCGACCGAGATCCTGCGCGAGGTCATCAGTCCTCTGGAGGCCGTGCGAACCCCGTAGGGAGTGTTCGTGCAACGCCCCGCGCTGGAGGTCGCGGACATCTTCCGCGCCCACGGGCCGGCCTGGCGGCAAGCGCAGCACGGCCACTTGAGCGTCGGTCAGCTCAAGGTGATGTCCGCCATCGAACAGTGCCGCAGCGCGGCGCTGGGGGGCCATCTACTGCGCTGCGACGCTTGCGCACAGGTGCAGATCGCCTACAACTCCTGTCGCAATCGGCATTGCCCGAAGTGCCAGGCACGCGCCGCGCGCCGGTGGCTCGAGGCGCGACAGGCCGACCTGCTGCCGTTGGACTATTACCATGTGGTGTTCACCCTGCCGGCGCCGATCAGTGCCATCGCCTACTACAACAAGGCACTGATCTACGATCTGTTGTTCGAGGTCGCCGCGCAGACGCTGCGCACCATCGCCGCCGACCCGAAGCATCTCGGGGCGCACATCGGTGTGACCCTGGTGCTGCATACGTGGGGCTCGGCGCTGACGCACCATCCGCATGTGCATGGCATCGTTCCCGGCGGTGGCCTCGCTCCCGACGGTGCGCGCTGGGTCGCCTGC
>JBEVNO010000090.1:0-35237 GCA_040508085.1 Steroidobacteraceae bacterium | reverse complement strand
ATAGCCGGCGCGGTACATGTTGTTGGTGCTGTGGCCTTCGAAGCGCACGTTGTGCACCTTGCCCTTCTCGTCCTTCCACTCGATCACCAGCCGCATGTGCGGATTGATGGCAGCGAAATCCATCACCGTGCCGGTGTAGGAAACCTGCTTGGCGAAATCAAACTGCACGGCGGAGTGATGGGCCAGCGCGACGGTGGCCAGCAGCATCGTTGCCACGGCGAGACAGGAATTGCGGAACATGTTCTTCATGTCGGGAAACCTCGTGATTCGGTGTGATGGTCAGGGAGCAGGGACGCCGGCTTTCCTGGCGACCTCGGCCTGGCGATCCAGCCACGCCTCCTCGGGGCACTCATACGGCAGCACGCGGCCATTGGGCACTTCCGCCCAGCTCTTCTTGATCGTCAGCGGCTTCGTATAGAACTTCGGATCGGTCATGGTCATTTCGGCCGTGAGCACCCGGCGCCCCTGCGCATCCTTGGCAGGCTCGAGCTTGTAGCGCTCGACGATTGTGGCCTCCTCGGAGTGCGGCGTGCGCTGGTCCAGCTGGTCGACCAGGTTGTCGGTCTCGACCACGAGGGTGTCGCCCTCCCAGCGCCCACTGGAATAGCCGTTGCGGCCCGGCACCCGGTCTTCCTGCTTGGCGTTGCGATCACCCAGGTAGATGCGGCGGATCTCGGCATGCGCTTCGTATATCACCGTGATCTGCTCGGGCCGCTGGATGATCTCCATCGGGTAGCCGCCCGACCCCAGCATCGAGCCCGGCATGCCGGTGCCCACGCACCACTTGCCCGGCGAATCGTCGGTGCCACCGAACAGCTTCTGGTAGGCGTCAATCCGCGCCTTGGCTGCCGGCGTGTAGGGCGGCGCAGCCGCTGCCCCGGTGTTGGTCGCGCCGCCGATGCCCGGTCCGCCGGCATTGGTCCAGACACCAGTGAAATCCGGTCGCTCGGCAGCCGTCGCAGCGGCGCAGAACAGCACCGCAGCAATGCCAGCGGCGTACCTGCCCATTTTCCGTGTGTGCCCCATCTTGTTACCCCCCGTAGTACGGGCTTTTTTATAGTCCGGCAAGACTAGGGCCGGCACCCGCACTGCGCAAGCGCAGCGCGCCTGCGGCCGCCCCCACGCTATTGGAACCAGTGTGCGGCAGCGGAACCAATCCAGGAGGGCTTCGCCATGCGACCGCGGGCCGGCGAAACCTGCCCCTGGCAGCAACCCGCCGACATGATTCCTAGGCGGCCAGCCACGCCCACAAGGGTGCAGCCAGCATGTTGAGCAATCCCGTCAGCACCATGACCAGTCCGGCGATGGCGCCCTCGCTCTGGCCGATCTGCAACGCACGCGCCGTGCCGATCGAGTGCGCGCCGACGCCGAACATCGCACCGCGGGCAAGCGGTGAACTGGTGGCTGCGAAGCTGATCATGATGTCGCCGATCACTGCGCCGAGCAGCCCCGTGGCGACCACGAACACCGCGGTAAGGCTGGGGACGCCGCCAATGCGGTCGGAGACTGCCATCGCAAATGGCGTGGAGATGGATCGCGGCAGCAGGCTGGTGCGCAAGGTGTCGTCCAGCCCCACCAGCGACGCCAGCCCCCAGCTGCTCAGTACTGCAGTCACGCTGCCAACCACCATGGCGGCCAGCAATTCGGGCCAGTAGTCGCCGACCAGCGCGCGCTGCTCGTAGATAGGCACGGCAAAGGCCACTGTGGCCGGCCCCAGCATCCACACCAGCCACCTGGTGCCGGCGAAATACTCGCTGTACGGCACATTGGCGGCGACGATGGCAACGCCGAGCACCAGCGGCGTGACCAGCAGCGGCGCCAGCCAGGGCTGCGGCCAGCGGGCATGCAGGCGCCGCGCAGCCCAGAACACCAGCAGCGTCAGCGCCGACCAGAAGGCGCCGCTGAGGAGCCTGTCAGGAAGCATCGCGCACCCTGCTGCGCAGCCGGTGCGCCAGATACACCACGGCTCCGGTGGATGCCATTACCGCGGCAGTGCTGATGATGATCACGAACAGGATCTTCAGCCCGGTGAGCCCGAACAACTGCGGGTAATCGAGCGCCGCCAGCACGGCCGGCACGAAGAACACCAGCATGCGCGTCAACAGCCACTGCGATCCATTGCGGATGCGCGCCAGCGGCATCCAGCCCAGCACCAGCACCGCCAGCAGCAGCAGCAGCCCTGCCAGGCCTGCGGAAAACGGCAGGTGCATGGCATGCACCAGCGCCCAGCCCCCGCCCCAGAAGAGCAGCACGAGGCCGATCTCCAGCACGGTGCTCCACTCCACCAAACGTTTCATCCATCGCTCCTGCACTGCTCCATATGGAGCCGGTCACGCGGGAATCCAGGTGTATTCTCGCGCGATGAATGACGATACACCGCAGACCGCCTCGCCCTCGTATCGACTGGCGGCGCTGGACCAGGAGTTCCTGCTCGGCGATTCAATGCGCGGCGTGCGTTTCCAGCTTGAATACGCCAAGGCTGATGAGCAGCTGCGGGCCTGGGGCGTGCGTTCCACGATTGTCGTCTTCGGCAGCGCCCGCATCCGCGAGGATGGTCCTGGCGAGCAGCCGCTGTGGTACGCCGCGGCGCGCGCCTTTGGCCGGCTGGCGTCGGAACGTGGCGGTGCGCGCCTGCATGCGGAAGGCGTACGCGACAATGTAATTGCCACTGGCGGCGGCCCCGGCATCATGGAGGCAGCCAACCGCGGCGCGGTCGAAGGAGGCGCACCCACGGTGGGCTTCAACATCACGCTGCCGCATGAACAGCTGCCCAATGCCTGGATCACACCCACGCTCGCCTTCCGCTTCCATTACTTCGGGATGCGCAAGATGCACCTGGCCATGCGTGCCAATGCGCTGGTGGTATTTCCCGGCGGATTCGGCACGCTCGATGAGATGTTCGAGATCCTCACGCTACGGCAGACCGGCAAGCTCACACGGCTGCCGGTGGTACTGTTCAGCCAGTCTTACTGGCGCTCGATCCTGAACTTCGAGCAGCTGGCCGCGCACGGCATGATCGACCAGCAGGATCTGGCGCTGTTCCGCTTCGCCGAGGATGCCGAAGGCATCTGGCAGGCATTGCTCGACCAGGGCCTGCAGGTTCCGCCGGCCTCATAGCGACAGCAGCGTGGCATTGCCGCCCACCGCGGCGGTGTTGGTGCTCACGGTGCGCTCGGTGGCGAAGCGCTGCAGGTAATGTGGTCCGCCTGCCTTGGGGCCGGTGCCGGACAGGCCCTGGCCGCCGAAGGGCTGCACACCCACCACGGCACCGATGATGTTGCGGTTCACGTAGACATTGCCCACGCGGGCCCGGGCGGCAATGCGCCGCGCCGTGGCATCGATGCGCGTCTGCACGCCGAGCGTCAAGCCGTATCCCAGCGCATTGACGGCATCGATCATGCTGTCCAGGTCCTGGGCGCGATAGCGCACCACATGCAGCACCGGACCGAAGACCTCGTGCGTGAGCGGCGCCAGCGAATCGATCTCCAGTGCCACCGGCGCGAAGAAATGTCCGCGGCCTAGGCCCTCTGGCAGTGGGGCGCGTTCGATCCAGCGCGCCTGCGGCGCCAGCCTTGCCAGATGCGCTTCGAGGCCGCGCTGCGCCTCAGCATCGATGACCGGGCCGACATCGGTTGCAAGCAGCGCGGGATCGCCGACGATCAACGTGCGCATGTAGCCGCGCAGCAGCTCGATCGTGCGCTCCGCGATGTCCTCCTGCAGCAGCAGCACGCGCGCCGCCGAACATCGCTGGCCGGCACTGTCGAATGCGGAAGTGGCGGTGTCGAGCACCACCTGCTCGGGCAGCGCCGAGCTGTCGGCGAAGACCACGTTCTGGCCGCCGGTCTCGGCCACCAGAACGGCAATCGCCCCCTCGCGGGCCGCCAGCTGGCGGTTGATGAGCTGTGCTACCTCCATCGAGCCTGTGAAGGCCACGCCAGCCACGCGTGCATCGGACAGCAGCAGGCCACCGAGCAGCGCACCGTCGCCGGGAAGCAGTGACAGCACCTCCCGCGGCACACCCGCCTCGTGCAGCAATGCGACGGCACGCGCCGCGATCAGCGGCACCTGCTCGGCGGGCTTCGCAATGACCGTGTTGCCCGCGGCCAGCGCCGCTGCCACCTGCCCGGTGAAGATGGCCAGCGGAAAATTCCACGGACTGATGCAAACGAAGGTACCCCGACCATGCAGCATCAGCTCGTTGCTCTCGCCAGTCGGTCCCGGCAGCGTCACGGGCACGCTGAACTCGGCTTCGGCCCGGGCGGCGTAGTAACGGAGGAAGTCGACGGCCTCGCGCACTTCGCCCAGTGCATTCGCCCAGGTCTTGCCGGCCTCGCGCACACACAGTCCCATCAGTTCCAGGCGCTGTGCCTCGAAGGCATCGGCGCCGCGCCGGAGGATGGCGGCGCGTTCACCTGCGGGCTTGGCTTCCCAGGCCGGGAAGCTGGCTGCCGATGCGGCCAGGGCCAGCGCTGCCGTCACGGCATCGGCTTCGATCACCGAGCCGACTACGTCGTCATGCTGCGCGGGGTTGCGCACCGGTGCCGCGCCAGCCGTGGAAACAGTTGCTGCCACTGTCGGCGCCGCGATGTATTGCTGCGACGCCAGCCGTGTGGCCTGCGAACGCAGATCGGCCAGCACCTGCTGGTCGGCGAGATTGAGGCCGGCGGAGTTGCGTCGGGCGCCACCGAACATCTGCGCCGGCTCCACGATGGCCGGGTGTGGCACGCTCTCCAGTGCATCCACCTCTGCGACCGGGTCGCGCACGATCTCGGCCAGCGGCAGGCGCTCATCGACCAGGCGGTGCACGAACGAGGTGTTCGCGCCATTCTCCAGCAGCCGCCGCACCAGATAAGGCAGGAGCTCTGCGTGGCCGCCTACCGGTGCATACACGCGGCACGCCACGCGCGGCGTATCCCCCGCCACCAGCGGATCGTACAGATCCCGACCCATGCCATGCAGGCGCTGGAACTCGAATGCGCGCCCGGCGTCCCCGGCCACTGTCAGCAACCAGGCCACGGTGTGCGCGTTGTGGGTGGCGAACTGGGCATGGATGAGCCCGCCGCCAGCCTCCAGCAAGCGGCGCGCACAGGCGAGATAGGCCACATCCGTGTTCACCTTGCGCGTATACACCGGGTAACCGGCGAGGCCGCGCTCCTGCGCGCGCTTGATCTCGCTATCCCAGTACGCACCCTTCACCAGCCGCAGGTTCAGGGCGCGGCCGGTACGCCGCGCCAGGTCGATCAGCCACTCGACAGCCGCCGGTGCGCGCCGCTGGTATGCCTGCAGCGCTAGGCCGAATCCATTCCAGCCGTGCAGTGTCTTCGACTGCATCACTGACTCCACCAGCGCCAGCTGCAATTCCAGCCGCTCCGCCTCCTCTGCATCGATGGTCAGGGGCACACCCAGGCCGCTGGCCTGCCGGGCCAGCGCCAGCAGGCGGGGCGCCAGTTCTGCCAGCACCTGTTCGCGGCGGGCCGGCTCATAGCGCGGATGCAGTGCCGAGAGTTTCACCGAGATGCTGGAGCGGTCCGCGGCAGCTCTGCCGTGGTCGGCGGCTGCGATGGCGTCGATCGCCCGTGCATACGCATCGAAGTGCCGCTGCGCATCGGGCCAGGTGAGGGCCGCCTCACCCAGCATGTCGAAGGAGTAGCGGTAGCGGCTGCTGTCCGGTTCGCGCGCCCGCTGCAGAGCCTCGGCAATCGTGCGACCCATCACGAACTGCGTGCCGAGGATGCGCATGGCCTGCCCCATCGCCGCGCGCACCACCGGCTCGCCGAGCCGCGCCACCAGGCGCTGCACCCACGATGACGCCCCGCCCTGCGGAGTCTCCTCGGCGCGCACGATGCGGCCCGTCAGCATCAGGCTCCAGGTCGAGGCGTTGACGAACAGGGATTCGGAATCACCCGCGTGTGCGCCCCAGTCACCGGCACGGATCTTCTCCGCGATGAGCCTGTCGGCAGTGTCGTGGTCGGGAATGCGCAGCAGCGCCTCGGCCAGGCACAGCAGCACCACGCCCTCCCTGGAGCTCAGCGAATATTCGAGCAGGAAGGCATCAAGACCCGAATGCGGCCGGCGCGCGGACCGGATCGTGCTCACGATGCCCTCGGCGGCGACGCGCACGCGCGCGGCCTGGTCCGGCGGCAGACGTGCCCGCTCGGCGGCAGCGCGCACCAGGCGCGTTTCGTCACCCAGGTAATCGGCTTCGAACATCCTTTCGATGATCCGCTTTTTCCCGCACCGCTCCAACCGCCCGGTGTGTAATGGCGTCATGAAAACCACACCGTGGCTGATGCTCGGGCTGGTGGTGGCGAGCACAGTGCTGGGCCTGATGGGCACGGATCTGGTGCTGCCCGCCATCCCGTATCTGCCGCAGACACTGGGCGGCTCGCTGGCGGCGGCGCAACTGGTACTGGCGGCCTATGTCGCTGGCACCTGCATCGGCCTGCTGGCCTTCGGCGCACTTGGCGACCATTTCAGCACCCGCCGCCTGTTCACCGGTTCGCTGCTGGCCACCGCCGCAGTCTCGGCAGGCTGTGCGCTGGCGCGCGATATCCACACGCTGACCTGGCTGCGCGCGCTGCAGGGCGCGGCTGCCGCCGGTCCTGCCGTATTTGCGCCCGGCATCGTGAAGGCTTCGTTCGACCAGCGCGGCGCGGTGCGCGCGCTCGGGGTGCTGGGCAGCATCGAGGCGCTGGCACCGGCACTGGCTCCGGTGTGCGGCATCTGGCTGGTCGCTGCCGGTGGCTGGCAGCTGACATTCGTGGTGCTGGCGGGAGTTGCGGCACTATTGGCGGCTGCAGCAGGTGCAGGCGGCACCCTGGTGCAGACGGCGCGGCGTCCTCGCGGCAGCTATGCGCATCTGCTCACGGACACAGTGTTCCTGCGCTATGCATTGAGCCAGGCGCTGGTGCTGGGTGGACTGCTGGTGTTCGTATTCGGCATGCCCACGGTGTTCGTACATGTACTGCAAGCCGGCATGCGGGCCTTCGTCATCATGCAGGTGTGCGGCATCCTCAGCTTCATGCTGGCCGCCAACTTTTCCGGGCATCTGGCGGAACGCTTCGGCGTTGAGCGGATGATCTGGGCGGGGTCGATCATGGCGGCTGCCGGGACGCTGGGATTGCTGCTGTACGGGATTGTCGATGGTCGCTCTGCGCTGGTGGTTGCGGCGCTCTTCGTACCCCTCAACACTGGACTCGGGCTGCGTGGTCCGCCAGGTTTCTTCCGCGCCGTGATGGCAGCCCGCGGCGATGACGCGCGCGGTGCTGCGCTGGTCATCCTGTTCATCCTGGGCGTGACCACCGCGGGCACAGCCGGGGCGGCCCCGCTGTTGCTGCACGGCATTGCGCCTCTGGCCGGCATGGCGTGCGGACTGCAGATACTCGCGCTGCTGTGTCTGGCAGTGCTTCCTGCCGGCGATTGAGTCAGCCCGCCGAGTGCTGCCTGGCCAGCGCCTTCAGCAGGCGCGTCCCCACGCACCGGCGGATAGCACGCGCGCCACCGCCGTGATGAGCACCACGGCGTAGCCACCACCCGGCACGCGGGTGATGTCGCTGACCTGCCTGCCGCCGCCTCCCGTCGCCGCCTGTACGCGCCGGCCGGGCCGATGGGCATGCCATCGCCCTTCTGCCAGTTGAAGTGCCTGGTGTAGAAGGTGAGCGCCGCTCACGGGGGCGGGTTGCATCATGTAGACGCCCGCATGCTGAGGGTCCAGGATCATCGCGAACCGGCCGACGTGTGGCTGCGTGACACGGGCTTCCAGCCCAAGCGCAGCACTCGCCGCGACATTTAAACCTCCGGCCCGTGGCAGATGCAACGGGACCACCGGCCCTCAGGCGGGCACCGTCCCGGCCGGAGCGGACGCGTCGCGCCGACGGATCACCATGGCCAGCGCCGCTGCAACACACAGCACCCCCGCCACAAAAAAGGCGGGCAGGTAGCTGGCATAGTTGGTCCGCGTGAAACCGGCACCGAAGGCCGCGCTGGCTGCGCCCAGCTGGTGCCCGGCAAAGATCCAGCCGAACACCAGATTGGCCCGCGGTCCCCAGGTCGCAGCCGCAAGCTTCACGGTCGGCGGGACGGTCGCCACCCAGTCCAGGCCATAGAACACGGCGAAGACCGCCAGCTGGGCGGGGCTGAAATCGGTGAACGGCAGGTACATCAGCGACAGCCCGCGCAGACCGTAATACCAGAACAGCAGCCAGCGGCTGTCGTACCGGTCGGACAGCCAACCCGATGCCACGGTGCCGATGAAGTCGAAGGCGCCGATGACCGCCAGCATGCTGGCCGCTGTAATCGCCGCGATGCCGTAGTCACCACACAGCGCCACGAAATGCGTCTGCACCAGCCCGTTGGTGCTGGCGCCGCACACGAAGAAGCTGAGGAACAGCAGCCAGAACATCCGGCCGCGGCTGGCATCGCGCAGCGCTGCAAGGGGCGACAGCAGCATGGCGCGGATGCTGTCGGGCGCCGGCGGTGGCGTCACCTTGTCTACTGACCCATACGGCGCGACGCCCACATCGGCGGGGAAATTCCGCATCAGCACCAGCACCGCGACGATGCCGAGCACCAGCATGGCCAGCACCATTTCCAGCGCCGTGCGCCAGCCCCAGCGCGCGCTCAGGGCAGCCAATGCAGGCAGGAACACCAGCTGGCCAGTGGCCGTGCTGGCCGTAAGCAGGCCTACCACCAGGCCGCGCCGGTGCACGAACCACCGCGAGGCAACGGTGGCGGCCAGCACCATTGCCGTCATGCCGGTTCCGAGGCCCACCACCACGCCCCACAGCAGCACCAGGTGCCAGAGCTCCTGCATGGCGAAAGACGCCAGGATGCCGGAGGCAATCAGCGTCAGTGCAAAGACCACTACCTTGCGCACCCCGAAGTAGTTCATGAAGGCCGCGGCAAACGGCCCCATCAAACCGAACAGCACCAGACGCACGGCGAAGGCCACCGAGATCTGCGCGGTGGACCAGCCAAACTCCCACTGCAGGGGCTGTATCAACACGCCAGGGGCGCCCACGGCGCCGGCGGTCACCAGCATGACCAGGAAAGTCGTTGCTGCCACCACCCAGCTGTAGTGAATGCCGAACCGTGCTGCCAGAGGTTGCATCTGCCGGCATCTTCCAGCAGCCGCCGACCCACTGTCCAGAATCATTGTTGCAGCGCTTGCCGTCATCGCGCCGGGTCTGTTGCTATAGCGCCATGAAAGCGATTGGATTCCACCAGCCACTGCCCATCGACCACCCCGAGTCGCTGCTCGATCTCACGCTGCCCGAGCCCATCGCCCGCGGGCAGGATGTACTCGTCGAGGTGCGCGCCATCGCAGCGAACCCGGTGGACACCAAGGTGCGCCGCAGCGCGCAGCCGCCGGCCGGAGAGGCGCGCGTGCTGGGTTGGGATGCCGCGGGCGTGGTGCGCGCCGTCGGCGACAAGGTCACCCTGTTCGAGCCTGGCGATCGTGTCTGGTACGCCGGTGCACTGAATCGCCCCGGCAGCAATGCCGAATTGCAGCTGGTCGACGAACGCATTGTCGGCCGGGCACCGCAGAGCCTGTCATTCGCGCAGGCCGCGGCGCTGCCCCTCACCACCCTCACCGCCTGGGAGCTGCTCTTCGACCGGCTGCAGGTGCAGCTGGCAGATCCTGTCGAGGACAATCGCATGCTGGTGATCGGCGCGGGCGGCGGCGTTGGCTCCATCCTGCTGCAGCTGGCGCGGCGGCTTTCCGCCATCACGCTGATCGGCACGGCGTCGCGAGCCGAGACACGTCAATGGGTGCTCGACCAGGGGGCGCATCATGTGATCGACCATCGCCTGCCGCTGTTGCCACAGCTGCAGGGGCTGGGTTTCGATGATGTCAGCCACGTGGTCAGCCTGACCCATACCGACCAGTACGTCGCGCAGATCGTGGATGTATTGCGTCCCGAAGGCCGCTTCGCGCTCATCGATGATCCGCCGCAGCTCGACCTGCTGCCCTTCAAGCGCAAGTCGCTGTCGGTCCACTGGGAGCTGATGTTCACGCGTTCGCTGTTCGGCACCCGCAGCATGATCCGGCAGCACGAGATCCTGCAACGCGTGGCTACACTGGTGGACGAAGGCGCAGTGCGCACCACGATGACCGAGCGCATCATGGGCATCGATGCGGCGAACCTGCGCCGGGCCCATCAGCAGATAGAGTCCGCCACCACGCGCGGCAAACTGGTACTGGAAGGTTTCCAGTAACCCAGTCTACGCCGGCAGCACAAAGGCGCCCGGCAGCAGCGCGCCCGCGGTGGTGTGCTTCACATGGCCACCGATATTCGCCTGCAGCACCACCAGGCCAGGCCCGCCCAGCTCCAGCATCACCTGCCTGCAGGCGCCACAGGGTGCAACCGGATGGGCGGTGTCGGCTATGACCGCAATCTGGAGGAAGTCGCCGGGCCTCGCGCCCGCGGCAATCGCCGCGAAGAATGCCGTGCGCTCGGCGCAATTGGTGAGACCGTAGGACTGGCTCTCCACGTTGCAGCCGCCGAATATCCGGCCATCGCGCGTAACCAGTGCCGCGCCCACGCGGAACTGCGAATAAGGCGCATAGGCGCGCGCGCGCGCGATACGGGCCGCAGCCAGCAGTTCGACGTCATCCACATTGCTCATGAGGCTCTCTCCAGGAACATGCCGGCGAGCGTGGCGCTCGTCAGGTTGGACAGCGTGGCGGCCGCCACCACACGCAGGCCGTAACGCGCCACCTGCGAGCGCAATGCCGGCGCCACGGCGCCGAAGCCGCCGGTGAGGATGGCGATCGAAGAAAAATTGGCGAAGCCGCACAGCGCAAACGAGATGATGACGATGGTCTTCGGATCAAGCATCGACAGGCCCGCCGCCGCCACGCCGGCCGCGTCGCGCAGGTAGGGGGAGAACGACACGTAGGCCACGAACTCATTGAGGATCAGCTTCTGGCCGATGAGGTTGCCGGCAATGCCGGCATCCGCCCATGGCACGCCGATCAGCCAGGCGACCGGCGCGAAGCAATAACCCATGAGCGCCTTCAGATCCAGCTCGCCGTGGCCGAACCATCCCATCACCCCGCCCACCAGACCATTGCACAGCGCGATCAGTCCGACGAAGGCCACCAGCATGGCGCCGACGTTCACCGCCACGCGCATGCCGACCAATGCGCCGGCTGCTGCGGCCTCGATGACATTGGCCGATGGCTTGTCTTCGAAATGGATTTCGCGGAACTGCACCGCGCTGGGTTCGGTGCTGGGGCAGATCAGCTTGGCGTACAGCAGGCCGCCGGGCACCGCCATGAAGGAGGCGGCGATCAGGTAATCGAGCGACACACCCAGACCTGAGTAGCCTGCGAGCAGGGAACCGGAGACGGCGGCCATGCCACTGGCCATCACGGCGAACAGCTCCGGGCCCTTGAGCTGCGCGGTAAACGGCTTCAGCACCGCCGGCATCTCGCTCTGCCCCAGGAAAATGGTGGTCACGGCGGAGAAGGATTCGATCCTGCTGACGCCGATGAGCTTCTGGAACAGCACGCCGAGCCCCACTACCACCCAGCGCATCACGCCCAGGTGGTACAGCACGGCGATCAGCGCGGACACGAAGATGATGGCGGGCAGCACACGCAGTGCGAAGACGAAGCCGCCATCGCCGAACAGCTCCGTCATCCTGGGGCCCACCAGGCCACCGAACACGAAGGCGATGCCCTCATTGCCGTAGTCGATCACGTGGCCGACGCCGGCTGCCGCAGCGCCCAGCGCCGCCCGGCCCCACGGCACGAACAATACCAGCGCGCCCACCAGTACCTGCGCGCCGAAGGCCGCCAGCACCACGCGCGGCTGGATGGCGCGGCGGTTCATGGAGAGCAGTACGCCGAGGCCGAGCAGTACCAGGAGGCCCAGCAGGCCCCGGAGGATGTCATTCATGGGCTAGGATGCGACTCGGGGAGTGACGATGGCGAAGCTGTACTTTTACTACTCGGCGATGAATGCAGGCAAGACAACCAGCCTGCTGCAGAGCGCCTACAACTATCACGAGCGCGGCATGCGCACGTTGATCCTGACACCTGCCATCGATGAACGCCATGGCAAGGATCAGGTGCGCTCGCGCATCGGGCTTGCTGCGCGGGGCCGCGGCTTCGGCGCGGAGGTCGATCTGCTGCAGCTGTTCCGCGACGAGCTCACGCGGCATGCGCGCATCGACTGCGTGCTGGTGGATGAGGCGCAGTTCCTCACGCGGGCGCAGGTGTGGCAGCTGACGGACGTGGTTGATGTGCACAACATTCCAGTCCTCGCCTACGGCCTGCGCACCGATTTCCGCGGCGAACTGTTTCCCGGCAGCCAGTACCTGCTGGCCTGGGCCGACGAGCTGGTGGAGCTGAAGACCATCTGCCATACCGGCCGCAAGGCCACGATGGTGGTGCGTGTGGACGCTGAAGGACGCGCAGTTACCATCGGGCCGCAGGTCGAGATCGGCGGCAATGAACGCTATGTATCGGTGAGCCGCAGTGAATACAAGCGCATCACCCAGGGCGCGGGCCGCATCCCGCTGCAGCAGCAGGTGCTGCCGCTGGGCGAGCTGCCCGGCGACGAGGACTGACCCTAGGCGCGCAGCAGACCGATGGCGCGCAGCCGCTCCTCCAGGAACACATCGGCGCGCACCGCCGGGTATTTCGCACCCGTGCCGATGCACGACGGCAGGCAGCTGAGCAAGGCATCCGAATCCGGATGCATGAAGAACGGGATGGAGTAGCGGCTGGTGTTGGCGCCCGCTGGATTCACTACGCGGTGCGTGGTGGCGGGAATGACATCGTTGGTCATCCGGGCCAGCATGTCGCCGGAATCCACGATCAGCGCATCACGCGCCGCCTCCACTGGCAGCCAGCGGCCATCACGATCCAGCAGCTCGAGCCCCGGGCCCTGCGCCGCGACCAGCAGCGTCAGCAGGTTGATGTCCTCGTGCGGCGCGGAACGCAGGCTGCCGGGTTCGGTCCCATCCGGCACCGGCGGGTAATGGATCAGGCGCAGCACCGAATTGCCATCCCTCACCAGCCTGGAGAAGAAGCCGCGCGGCATTGCCAGACCCGGCGCCAGTGCTTCCAGCAACTGCCGGCCAGTCTGCTGCAGGCAGCGGTACAGCGCGAGGCATGTCTCCCGGAACTGCGCTGGCGCCGCGGGCCACACATTGGGTGGTTCGGTGGGCCCGCGCGATGTGCCGGCAGGCCGCTCCGGGCCGATCTGCCAGAACTCCTTCAGGTCCGCGGCCGCATGGCCGAGCGCCTTCTCGGTGCGGAACGGCGTGTAGCCGCGCGGCCCGCGGACATAGTCACGCTTCACCGCCTCAGGCTGTGCGAAGAAACCGGCCGAGAGCTCGTAGGCCCGGGCCAGCAAGTCCTGCGACACGCCGTGATCGACGAGGATGACGAAGCCGTAGCGCGTCAACCCGGCGTACAGCTGCGTGCAGAACGCGTCGCGTCGCGAGGGATCCTTACCCGTGTAGTCGGCGAGGCTGAGCGTAGGTACGCCGGCCGGCTCCATCTAGAAGGTCACCTCCACCGAGGCCGCCGAACGTTGCGCGGCACCGTGGTAGACCACCTCGATGTTGTTGCCATCCGGATCCAGCACGAAAGCCGCGTAGTAGCCGGGGTGGTATTTGCGTTCACCCGGTGCGCCGTTGTCCCGGCCGCCCGCGGCCAGCGCGGCGCGATGGAATCGTTCCACAGCGTCCCTGTCGCTGGCCTGGAATGCCAGGTGACTGCGGCCGGTGGGCGCGCCCGCCGCGGCTTCGCTGTCGATGCTCGATACGAACAGCTCGTCGAACCAGAAATAGTCCTCGCCCTCGCCGCCAGGTGCAAAACCAAGCTCGGCCAGCACGGCCGTGTAGAAGCGCCTGCTGGCGGGCAGATCGCGCACGACCAGTTGCAGATGATCGATCAGACGACCGCGATGCAGCGTGCTTGTTTCCACTCTATGCGACTCCTCTATAGATCCTGCACTCACGCCAGGCCATGGCGTGCGAACGGCAGCGAGCGGTACCGCTGGCCGGTGGCGCGAAAAACGGCGTTGGCGATCGCCGGGGCCACCAGCGCGGTGGCCGGCTCGCCGATGCCACCGGGGTCCGCCGCACTCGGCACCAGATAGACCTTCACCTGCGGCGCCTCATTGATGCGCAGCAGACGGTACTGGTGGAAGTTGGTCTGCTGCACCACGCCACCCACCAGGTCGATCTGGCCCCACAGCGCCGCGGTGAGGCCGAACATTACCGAACCTTCGATCTGCGCCAGCACCGTGTCCGGATTCACGGCCTGACCGCAGTCCACGGCGCAGTGCAAGGCGTGCAGCTTGATCTTCCCGCCTTCCATGGTGATGTCGGCGATCATCGCCAGGTAAGTGCCGTAGCCTTCCATCAGCGCTACGCCGAAATGATGCCCGGCGGGCGGAGTGTTGTAGCCCGCCTCCTGCGCCACGAGGTTCATCACAGCCAGGTAACGGGGCTGCTTCTGCAGCAGGGACAGCCGGTATTCCACCGGGTCCCTGCCGGCTGCAGTGGCCAGTTCGTCCATGAAGGATTCGGCCACGAAGCAGTTCAGCGCATGGCTCACTGAGCGCCAGTAACCGACATTGATGCCTACCTCGTGACGGTTGTAAGTCACGCTCACATTCGGCACATCGTAGGGATAGTTTGACGCCGCCTCGATGGCAAACCCGTCCACGGCGCTTTCCACCGCTGCGGGGAACATGCGCGCGGTGATGGATGGACTGGTCAGGTGCAGCTGCCAGGCAATGGGCTTGCCATCCGCGCCGAGACTGGCGGCCACCCGGTCCAGCGCCGGCGGACGGTAGGCGTCGTGCGTGGTGTCGTCCTCGCGGGTCCACAGCAGCTTCACCGGCTTGCCCACTGCCTTGCTCGCCTGCACCGCTGCGGCAATGAAATCCACTTCCAGGCGGCGACCGAAGCCGCCGCCCAGGAAGGTGGTGTGCACCTGCACCTTCTCGACCGGCAGGCCGGCGGCGGCGGCTGCCGTCGCCTGCGCCACGAGCTGGATCTGCGTGGGCGCATGGATCTCGCAGCCGGCGGCCGTTACCCATGCCGTGCAGTTCTGCGGCTCGAGCGTGGCATGCGCCAGCATTGGCAGTTCGTACTCCGCGCGGATGACGCGGCCGCTGCGCAGTGCCGCAGCGGCGTCGCCATCGTTGCGCGCCACCTGGCCGGCCGCCGGCGCCGCGGCCTTCAGGCCCCGCAGGATGGCGGCGTTGTCCAGTTTGGCGTTCGGGCCGGCGTCCCACTGCACCAGCAGCGCATCGCGCGCCTTCCTGGCACGCCACCAGCTGTCGGCCACCACCACCACGCCGCTGTCGGTCTGCACCACATCAACCACGCCCGGCATCGTCCTGGCAGCGGTGGCATCGAAACTCTCCAGCTTGCCGCCCAGCACGGGAGGTTGCACCAGTGCGCCGTACAGCATGCCGTCCAGGCGCACATCGATGCCATAACGTGCGCTGCCATCCACCTTCGCCGCAGTATCCAGGCGCTTCTGTGGCTTGCCGATCACGGTGAAGGCATCCGCGCTCTTCAGTTTCACCTGGGCAGGCACCGGCAGCTTGCCTGCGGCCTCGGCGACGGCCGCGAACTTCAGGCGGTCGCCGCGTGGCGAGATCACTTCGCCGGCCTCGACACGGCAGCCGGCAGGCTCGATGCCCCATTGCGCACAGGCCGCAGCAACCAGCATTTCGCGCGCCTGCGCTCCTGCCGTACGCAGCTTCACCCAGCCATCGCGCACGCTGGTGCTGCCGCCGGTGATCTGCGTGCCGAGCAGATTGTTGGTGAACTGGGCACCCGGTGGCGCGAACTCCACCAGGATGGCATCCGGTGCAATGCCCAGCTCCTCAGCCACCAGCATGGGCAGGGCCGTGTAGACGCCCTGTCCCATTTCTGATTTGTCGCAGTAGAAGCGCACCCGGCCATCCGTGCCTACCTGCAGCCATGCGTTGAGATCCACCGGCCCGCCCGGCCCTTGCGCGGCCGGCTTGCTGCTGCAGCCTGGCAGGCTGATCGCAATGAGCAGGCCACACGAGGCAGCGGCACCCTGCAGGAAGACGCGGCGGTCCAGCACGGCGCTCATTCGGCACCCGCGGCGGCGGCGCGCCGCGCTGCCAGATGGATGCCCTTGCGGATGCGCACATAGGTGCCGCAGCGGCAGATGTTGCCGGCCATGGCGGCATCGATCTGCTCATCGCTGGGCGTAGGCGTGCTGGCCAGCAGCGCCGCTGCGCTCATGAGCTGCCCCGACTGGCAGTAGCCGCACTGCGGTACATCCAGTTCCATCCATGCCTGTTGCAGTGGGTGGCTGCGATCAGCAGACAGCCCTTCGATGGTGGTTACGTGCTGCGCCTCGGTAATCACGCTGACCGGCGTGATGCAGGCGCGGATGGGTGCGCCATCCAGATGCACCGTGCACGCGCCGCACAGCGCCGCGCCGCAGCCGAACTTGGTGCCCGTCATGCCGAGCGTATCCCGCAACACCCACAGCAGGGGAGTATCCGGCTCCACTTCCACATCGAATGCCACGCCGTTGACGTTGAGCTTCTGCACGCTGACCTCCCCACTTGAGCCGACCCCTGCAGCCAGAGTCGCGCCGGTTGCCGCTGCGGTCAACTGTCAGCCGACGGCCATGTCCTGCAGCGACCGCAGCGGCCGCAGGCCTGGAGCCAGCTGCCTTGCCAGCAATTGCGCCGGCTGCAGCGTATAGGTATCCACCTGCACCTCGGCCAGGGGCCCGAAGTGCAGGCCAGTCATCAACGCAATGCGCGCGACTGCTATCTGGTAGCCGCGGACGCGCTCGCCCGGTTCAGGCAGCTCCGGATCCAGCCGCACGCCCGGCATCTGCACCGCCGGATCAATCGCCTGCCGCAGCGGCCCATCCTGTCGCACCAGCAGGCCCAGAGCCCGCAGCTCGAGGCCGCGTTCGCGCCAGACAATCACCTTCCAGTAGGCCAGTGGCACCTGCACGTCGCGCAGCTGGGGATCACGTGGATGCAGCACCGGCCCTGCGAAGACACTCAGGCGGCCATCGATCGGGACGCCGGCAGCCAGCACCATCGCTTCGGGCGCCCACCAGCTGCGCCGCAACTGTGCATGCTGTGGTGCGCAGTTCGACCAGTGGCAGGCATCAGCCGCCGCGGCGGCTGCGCTCGGTGCGGGGCCCCAGGCCGCGTCGCGAGGCCCCACCAGCTGCCCCCGCTGGAAAGGCGCACGGTACGCGGGCTGGCGCGCCTGGTCGTCGGGCGCACGCGGATCGACCGCCCAGTCGCCACAGGGTTGGGCCTGGTCTGCGGCGCGTGCGTCGCCTCCGATATTCACCGCGGTGAACGCCGCCAGCTTGCGACGGCGGTGCAGGCGCAGGGAGAAGTGGTGGTACTTGAGCGTTACGGTAAGCGCGGCGGGCATCAGCCTGCGGCCATCGGCGCGCGGCAAGGCCACCTCGACGCCGCCGCGCAGGAACGCGGCGTCATAGCCGGCGCGCTCTGTGTATTCGGGGTCGATTGCTTCGGCGTCGGATGCCGCCAGTTCTCGGGATGCCATCCCGGCATCTAACACCGCCATCGCGGCGCGTGCACCCTGTTCGCAAAGAACTACACCCCCCCGGACTGGCGGGCGGCGCTAGCTGCGACGGCGGGCTGGCGCGCGATGGCGCAGTGACTCGACCAGCAGCGCGAACGCCGGCGTGAGCTGCCGGCGGCTGGGGTAATACAGGTGATAGCCCGCGAAAGGCGCGCACCAGTCGACCAGCACCCGCACCAGCCTGCCGTCGGCGATGGCAGGCTTGGCGATATCCTCCATCATGATGGCGAGGCCAAATCCTTCGATGGCCGCCCGCAGGATCAGCTGCGTGTCGTTGAAGGCCAGCTGGCCCTCCACGCGCACGGCCAGCTCGCGCCCGTCCTTGTCAAATTCCCAGGCATAAAAGGCGCCAAGGCTGGGCATGCGCATGTTGATGCACTGGTGTTGCGCCAGATCGTGGGGAGTGCGGGGCCGTGGGCGCGTGGCGAAGTACGTCGGCGCGCCGACTACGGCGAAGCGCTGGGAAGGTCCGATGGGCACGGCCACCATGTCCTTGGCGACGTGCTCACCCAGCCGCACCCCGGCATCAAAGCGCCCCGCCACGATATCCGCGAGACTCTGGTCCACCACCACATCCACATGGATATCCGGATAACGGGGCAGGAAGCGCGCCAGGGCCGGCCACAGCAGGCTGGTTGCGGCATGGATGCCACTGTTGATGCGGATGGTGCCCGCGGGCCGGTCGCGCAGCTCCGTCAACGCATCAAGGCTGGCGTGGATGTCACCCAGCGCGGGCCGCAACGTGGCGAGCAGTCGCTCGCCCGCCTCGGTGGGCGCGACATTGCGCGTGGTGCGGGTGAGCAGGCGCAGCCCCAGGCGCGCCTCGAGGCGCCGCATCGTGTGGCTGAGTGCCGATTGTGACGTGCGCAGCCGCGCAGCCGCACGCGTGAAGCTGCGCGTCTCGGCGACTTCCATGAACACCGTCAGGTCGCTCAGTTCGTCTCGGCGCATTCATGAAATCCCGGCATAAGTGCTAGCTGATTATAGGCACTTATCGCGCAGGTCTGTTTGCGCGACCATGTCCGCCCTGAATCCGGAGCTGACACCCATGAAGACCCTAGGCTATGCCGCCCTCAATGCCGGCGCCCCGCTCGCCCCGTTCCCCTTCGAGCGCCGCGCCCTGCGCCCCAACGACGTCGCCATGGAGATCCTGTACTGCGGTGTCTGCCACAGCGACCTGCACCAGACCCGCAACGACTGGGGCTTCGCCCGTTACCCGCTGGTGCCGGGCCACGAGATCATTGGCCGCGTCACCGGCGTCGGTGCCGACGTGGAGTACTTCAAGGTCGGCGAAGCCGTGGCCGTCGGCTGCATGGTCGACAGCTGCCAGGAGTGCGACCAGTGCGGGAACGGCGAGGAACAGCTGTGCCGCGAAGGCATGACACAGACCTATGCATCGCTGGACCGCATCAGCGGCGAGCCGACCCGGGGCGGTTACTCCCGCGACCTGGTGGTGCGCCAGGAATTCGTACTGAAGATGCCTGACGGGCTGGACCTTGCGCGTGCGGCGCCGCTGCTCTGCGCGGGCATCACCACCTGGTCGCCGCTGCGTACCTGGAACATCGGTCCGGGCAGCCGCGTCGGCGTGATCGGCCTCGGCGGCCTGGGCCACATGGCCGTAAAGCTGGCGCGCGGCCTGGGCGCGGATGTCACTGTTCTCAGCCGCAGCGCCGACAAGACGGCTGACGCCCTGGCACTGGGCGCAGACCGGCTGCTGGTTTCCTCTGACAAGGTGGCGATGAAGGCGGCGGATTCGACGCTCGATCTCATCATCGACACCGTGCCGGTCAAGCACGACGTCAACCCGTACATGCCGCTGCTCGACGTGGATGGCACGCTGGTCATCGTTGGCCAGTTGGGCCCGATGGAGGCGATCTCCTCGCTGCCGCTGCTGCTCGGCCGCCGCCGCATCGCGGGCTCGCCCATCGGCGGCATCGCCGAGACACAGGAGATGCTCGATTTCTGCGGGCGCTTCGGCATCCTGCCGGAGTGCGAGATGATCCGCATGGACCAGATCAATCACGCCTTCGAGCGCATGGAAAAAGCCGACGTGCGCTATCGCTTCGTCATCGACATGGCCACCCTCAAGGCCTAGGTACCGATCATGCTGTTACGCGAACTCGGCCGCTCAGGCCTCAAGGTTTCCGCGCTGGGACTCGGTTGCATGGGCATGAGCCATGCCTATCATCCGCTGCCTGACCGCGGCCGGATGTTGCAGTTGCTGCGCGAAGCGGTTGATCGCGGCATCACCTTCTTCGATACCGCCGAAGTGTATGGGCCTTATACGAATGAGGAACTGCTCGGCGAGGCGCTGGCGCCCGTGCGCGGGCAGGTGGTGATCGCGACCAAGTTCGGCTTCAGCGCCAATGCCTTTCCGGCACTGGACAGCCGGCCGGAACACATCCGGGAGGTGGTGGATGCCTCGCTGCGACGCCTGCGCACTGAGTACATCGACCTGCTGTACCAGCACCGCGTCGATCCGGCGGTGCCGATCGAGGATGTCGCCGGCACCGTGCGCGAACTGATCGCGGCCGGCAAGGTGCGTCACTTCGGTCTGTCCGAGGCCGGGGCCGACACCATCCGTCGTGCCCATGCGGTGCAGCCCGTGGCCGCGCTGCAGAGCGAGTACTCGCTGTGGATGCGTGACGTGGAGGCGCAGATCCTGCCGGTGCTGGAGGAACTGGGCATCGGCTTCGTGCCCTTCAGTCCGCTGGGCCGCGGCTATCTCACTGGCAAGCTCGACGAGAATTCTCCCATCGCGGCGGATGACTTCCGCGCCTCGCTGCCGCGCTTCACGCCCGCGGCACGCAAGGCCAACCTGGCACTGGTGGATCTGCTCGGCCGCACCGCGCGGGCGAAGCACGCGACTGCGGCACAGGTAGCACTGGCCTGGCTGCTGGCACGCAAACCGTGGATCGTGCCCATCCCCGGCACCACCAAGCTCGCCAGGCTGGAGGAAAACATCGGCGCCACCCTGCTCGAACTGAGCGCGCAGGAGCTGCAAGGCATCGACACCGCCGCGGCCGACATCGCCGTGATCGGTGCGCGCTATCCGGCCAGCCTGCAGGCTGCGGTGAACCGCTGAGCCGCTAGAATGGGCTGATGAGCACGACCGCACCCGGGGCCGACGGCAAGCTGCGCTGCTACTGGAGCACCACCGCGCCGGAGTTCCCGCCCTATCACGATCGCGAATGGGGCTTTCCGGTGGCCGACGACCAGCGCCTGTTCGAGAAGCTGTGCCTGGAAGGTTTCCAGGCCGGCCTCAGCTGGCGCACCATCCTCGTCAAGCGCGACAACTTCCGCGCCGCTTTCCATGCCTTCGACTTCAATCGCGTCGCCCGCTACACGCAGCGGGATGTCACCCGTTTGCTGGCGGACGCGGGCATCGTGCGTCATCGTGGCAAGATCGAGGCGGCAATCAACAATGCCCAGCGCGCCCGCGAGCTGGTAAAGAGCGAAGGGTCACTGGCCGCCTATTTCTGGCGACATGAGCCCGATCGGGCAACCCTTTCAAAGGCGAAGACAGCGGGCATCCCGGCGGCTTCCATCGGACTGTCGAAGGACCTGAAGAAACGCGGCTGGAAATTCGTCGGGCCTACCACGGTTTACGCCTTCATGCAGGCGGCCGGCCTCGTCAATGACCACGCCCCGGATTGCATCTCGTGCGCGAAGGCCGAGCGCGCCCGCAAGGCTTTCCGCCGGCCGATTTAAGCGACCACCGCTGCTACACGGGCGTCGAGCACCTGTGCGGCGGCCCGCGGGTTCATCCGCACCTGGAGACCGCGCTGCCCGCCGTTGAGGTAGACCAGCTGGTGCGCGAGCGCCTGCTCCTCGAATACCACCGGCACCCGCTTCATCTGGCCGAACGGGCTGATGCCACCAACCTTGTAGCCGGTGACCCGCTCAGCGTCCGCCGGCTTCATCATCTGCGCCGACTTGCCGGACAGCGCTGCCGCCAGCTTCTTCATCGAGACCTCGCAATCGGACGGCACGATCGCGCAGGCCGGCATGCCATCCACCAGCGTCATCAGTGTTTTCAGAACGCGTCCGGGCAATTCGCCGAGCGCAGCGGCGGCCTGCAGGCCCACGCTGTCCGCGTCAGGATCATAGGCGTATTCGTGGACTGTGAACTCGATGCCCGCCTGCTGCAGCGCCCTGGTGGCGCGCGTCGCCTTCGACATGTTCAGGCCCGCTGCATGTTGCCGTCGATAGGCAGCACCTGACCAGATATGGATTTGCCCGCGTCCGAGGCCAGGAACACGGCGAGCTTCGCGATATCCGCCGGATCCACCAGATCTTTCAACGACTGATTTGCCAGGCCGAGCCGGATCTCCTCCGCCACGGTGCGCCCGGAGAGCTGCGCCCTTCCCTGGAACACGCGGTCGGCGCGTTCGCCCGCCACCGCGCCAGGTGCGATGGCGTTGACCCGTATGTTGTGTTCACCAAGCTCCATGGCGAGCGTCTTGCTGAACCCGATCAGAGCCCACTTGGAGGCAGAGTAAGGGCTGCGGTTGGGATAACCAAATCGGCCGGCGGCCGAGGACATGTTGATGATGGTTCCGCCGCGCGCCGCGATGAGGTGAGGGATGGCATGGCGGGTGACGTCGAAGGTGCCTGTCAGGTTGATGCGCAGCACGGCATCCCAGTCGGCCGGGTCGAGCTCGTGCACCGGACGCGTCGGCCCACCGATGCCGGCGTTGTTGACCAGCACATCCAGACCACCAAGCCGCTGCGCCGCTTCGGCGACCATGGCGCCCACCGCGGCGCGGTCGCCGACGTCGCAGTGTCGGGTCAGGACCCCGGGCATCTGCGCACTGAGGCGCCGCAGGGCCGCCTCGTCGATATCGCAGGTGCAGACCGCCGCACCCGCGGCGTGGAAGGCGCGCACGATGGCGAGGCCGATGCCGCCGGCGCCGGCAGTAACCAGCACGCGCTGCGGGCTGGCAGAGGCAACAGGTGAGTTCATCCGCGCATTATCCACCATGTGCCGGCTTAGCCCCCGGCGCCAGGGGCGGTGTTCGGCGTATCCGGCTCGTACACCGGTGACTGCATGCGCCGGATCTCGTCCTGCGTGTGGTCGCGCGTCGCATCCATCTGCTTTCTGGTCAGGCACACCTCGTGCACTTCCAGCCGGGAGCCTGTGACGGCTTCGTTGCGACAGAAGAATTCTTCACCATTGCGGGTCACGCTGCGATAGCGGGTTGCCTCCTTGGCGCTTTGCGAGGCGCAGCCGACCAGCGTGGCAGCGGCGAGCAGCGTCAGAACCGTACCGGACATCCAGGCCATGTAACTCCCCCTTTTCCTTGTTGGGCCGAAGCCTGCGGAAAGATACGACGAAATCACCAGCGCAGGGCGATGCCGGCGCCGGGGCGTCATAATCCACCCATGGGAACAATCGAACTGGTGCTGGCCATGCTCGCGGCCGTGGTCGCGAGCGGACTGCTGGTGCGCATGCTGCCGTTTGCGGTGCCAACGCCACTGGTCCAGATAGGCCTCGGCGCGCTGATCGCCTCCGCAAGCGACGATGCGGTGCGCCTGGACCCGGACATCTTCTTCCTGCTGTTCCTGCCGCCGCTGCTGTTCCTGGACGGTTGGCGCATTCCAAAGGAACGGCTGCTGCGCGACAAGGGGCTCATCCTGGGTCTGGCCCTGGGACTGGTGTTCCTCACCGTGCTCGGCATGGGGCTGTTCCTGCACTGGCTGATCCCATCCATGCCCATCCCGGTGGCATTCGCGCTGGCCGCCATCGTGTCCCCCACCGACCCGGTGGCCGTATCGGCCATCACCAATCGCGTGGCCATGCCGCGGCGCCTGCAGCATGTGCTGGAGGGCGAATCCCTCCTCAACGATGCGTCGGGGCTGGTGTGCTTCCGCTTTGCGGTGGCGGCGGCAGTCACGGGCAGTTTCTCGCTGCCCGCCGCCACGTTGACCTTCCTGCAACTGGCCATTGGCGGCGTCGCAGTCGGCGCCACGCTCACAATGGCCGTGATCATCACCAAGAACGCCTTCAACAGTCATTTCGGCGAAGACACCGGGTCGCAGGTGCTGATCAGCCTGCTGCTGCCCTTTGCCGCCTACCAGGTTGCCGAGCATGTGCATTGTTCGGGCATCCTCGCCGCCGTGGCCGCGGGCGTGACCATGAGCTATCTCGAACTGTCGGGCCGCGCGCTCAGCAGCACGCGCATGCAGCGCACGGCGGTGTGGGACACACTGCAGTTCGCGTTGAACGGCATCATGTTCGTGCTGTTGGGCGAGCAGCTGCCGGATATCCTGGAGCGCTCCATCACGGTGGTACGTGAGGCCGATCACCACAATCCGCTGTGGCTGGCCGTATATGTACTGAGCATCAACGCAGGCCTCGCCGCCATACGCTTTGCCTGGGTGCTGGGCACGCTGAAGGTGAATGCCCTGCGCGCACGCCTGCGCGGCGAGGCGCCCAGCGCGCCGCCCAGCGCGCGGGTCATCGCCGCTGCCTCGGTGGCGGGGGTGCGCGGGGCCATCACACTCGCCGGTGTGCTGACACTGCCGCTCACTCTCGCCGACCAGACGCCCTTCCCGGCGCGCGATCTCACCATCTTCCTGGCCGCCGGCGTCATCATCGTGTCGCTGCTGACAGCAAACGTGTTCCTGCCGCGACTGCTGCGCGGACTCGACATTCCAGTGGAAACCGACGAGCAGCTGGGCGTCGACCGGGCCCGGGTTGCGGCAGCCGCAGCGGCCATCGGCGCCATACGCGAGCGCATTGACGCACCGGCTGCCAACGCCGAAGACACCGACCTCTACACCGAGGTGGCAGCGCGGGTGATGGACCAGTACCGCCGCCGCATCGACGGGCGCACCCAGCCGGACGAGACCGCGGCGCGAATCCGTCGCGGCGATCTTATCGAGCGCGACATCCGCCTCGCAGGCCTGCGTGCGGAGCGCGACACGGTTTTCGCGCTGACCCGCGCGCAGCAGGTATCCGACGACGCCGCCCGTCACCTGGTGCGCGAGATTGACCTGATGGAAGAGCGGCTGAAGTGATCGCAGCACTACCTACTGCGGCAGGGGTGGAATGCCGGGACAGGTGCGGCGCCTGCTGCATCGCCCCGTCCATTTCCAGCCCCATTCCGGGCATGCCGCAGGGCAAGCCTGCAGGGGTGCGCTGCGTGCAGCTGGATGAGCTGCAGCGCTGCCAGCTGTTCGGCAGGCCGGAGCGCCCTGCGGTGTGCGCATCGCTGCGGCCGACGGCGTCCATGTGCGGCGCGGATCAGGCAGCGGCGCTGCGCCACCTCGGGTGGCTGGAGCGCCAGACGCAGCCCGACTGAGCCTGCGCGGCTGACACTGGTGCGGCTTGCGCTTGGGCGTGACACCCGCCTTGCGCTCTTCGGCCACCTGGACGCAGGCATACGCCGTTCATGTAGCGCCGACCCTCCGGCGGGGAAAGCCTCGCCACCGGCACAGCTCCTGCTCCTCAATGGACTGCTAGTATGCATGCCACCATGCAGGGACAAGAAGTTAGCGAGCGCCTGGAGCAGCTGGAGTTCAAGATCGCCTACCTGGAACAGGCGAACACTGAGCTCAGTGACATGGTCAACAGCCTGCGTGTGGAACTGGAGGGGCTGCACAACCAGCTGCTCGCTCTGGCCGGCCGCATGGAGGCGGCGCAGGCGCAGGTCACTCCCTACTCCGCCGAAGAGGAGAAGCCGCCCCACTACTGAGGCGGTTTCACGGCGCGCGGCGCGCGCTCAGCACCTTCACCGGCGCAGCGAGCATCTGCCCCTTCATCACCGGATTGCGTGCGTCTTCGGATTTTGGTTCTTCGAGAATGGTGCGCACCACGTCCATCCCCGACACGACCTTGCCAAACACGGCATAGCCCGGGTCCGAGCCATCCGCTTTGGCATCCATGGACACCAGGTCGCCGATCACGATGAAGAAATCGGAGTTGGCGGTGCCGGGCGCGCCCCGTGCCATCGATACCGCGCCGTCCACATGCGAAAGACCGCTGACCGTGGTGGGTTCGTGCTCGATGGCCTTGAATACCAGTTTGGAGTTGCCCTGCAGGCCGCCCTGCACAAGGGCGTACTTGCCGTCCTCGGACACCTTCATGGCGCGATAGAAACCAATGCCGTCGAAGCGCTTGTTGTCCACATACCGCAGGAAGTTGCGTGCAGTGATGGGCGCCCGTTCGATCTCCACGGCGATCATGATGTCGCCGAGCGCGGTGTGCAGCACCACGTTTTGCAATGCCGGGGCAAGCGCGGTGGTGGCAGGCACAGTGTCCGCCGGAGGCGGCTCCACTGGCGCAGCCAGCTGCTGCGCGCCAGCCAATGATGCAGACAGCGCCAGCAGCAGTGCGGAGCGGCCAGCCAGCGAACGTAAGCATCGGTTCATGCGCCAATCCTAGCCGGCGCGCTAGAGTAGCGCCATGCCAGTACAACTCTCGATTGATTACATCTCGGACATCGCCTGCCCATGGTGTGCCGTGGGGCTGGCCAGCCTGGAACTAGCCCTGCAGCGCACCGCTCCCTCCATTACGGCAGAGATCCGTTTCCAGCCGTTCGAGTTGAATCCGGACATGCGCCCCGACGGCGAGAATCTCGAAGCGCTGCTGACCAGCCGCTACGGCGGCGGTACGGAGCAGTTCGCTGCCATGCGCAACACCCTGCGCGCCCGCGCCGCCGCAGTGGGGCTGGTCATCAACCAGGATGGCAGCAGTCGCATCTACAACACGTTCGCGGCGCATCGGCTACTGCATTGGGCGCATGCTTCAGGCCGGCAGCTGCCGCTGCAGCGGGCGCTGTTCAAGGCCAACTTCACCGAGGGCACGAATGTCTCGGACGAGGCTGTGCTCGTGGCAGCCGCTGCGGAAGCCGGGCTTCCCGCAGGTGAGGCGCGTGAGGTGTTGCAATCAGGCCGCTACGCCGCCCAAGTGCGTGAAGCGGAAAAGACCTGGACTGGCCGCGGCATCCGCTCGGTGCCGGCCATCATCATCAACGGCAAGTGGCTGATTTCGGGTGGTCAGCCCCCGGAGGCTTTCGAGCAGGCTTTGCGGGAGGTCGCGGCGCAATCTGCCGGCGACCTCAACTGATATCAGCCCAGCATTACCCGGTTACGCCCGGTGGCCTTGGCGCGGTACAGAGCGCCATCGGCCGCGCCCAGCAATCGTTCGGCGGCTGTCTCCAGGTTCTGCCCGGTCTGCGGCCGGTGGGACGCAATGCCGATGCTCACCGTCAGGCGTCCCGTGGCGCAGGCCGAGTGCTCACGGTCCAGCGCGGCGACCGCAAAGCGCAGACGCTCCGCTACGTCCGTCGCCATGGTCTTGTCCATGCCCGGAAGGATCACGCCGAATTCCTCACCGCCAAAGCGGCACACCACGGCCGGGGTATGCTCCAGCGTGGCAGCGAGGCAGGCCGCAACATCTCGCAGGCAGTTATCCCCGTTGAGGTGCCCGTACGTGTCATTGTAGTTCTTGAAGTGATCGACATCGATCATCAATAGTGACAGGGGCACGCGCCGACGGCCTGCGCGCGACAGTTCGTTGTGCAGCTCCTCATCGAAATAGCGACGATTGAAGATGCCGGTGAGATGGTCCTTCACGGCCAGGTCGGCGAGTCTGCGGTTGACCACGGCAAGCTTTGCTTCCAGCGTCTTGCGGTAAGTGATCTCAGTAAGCGCGACCGACAGCGCCTCGACCCGCCCGGCCATGCCGCGCAGCGGCGCGACCGTTACCAGATAGGTACGGCCATTCATCTCAAGCTCACGCTCCGGCATGCTGTCGTCGCCGTCGAAGGTGAGGAAATCCAGCACCGCATGCCGGGATTCACTTTCGCTGATTTCAGACAAAGGCACGCCGATCAGTTCGAATACATCACGTTCCACCAGGGCGGCATACGCCTCATTGGCGAACATGATCCGGCCGTCACGACCGATCACGCACAGCGCGATTGGCAGCGTGGCGTAGATGGTCTCCAGCCGCAGCAGCCGGTCGTCGAATGTGCGCAGACCCGGCATGGTGAGGTCAGAGGCCACCGCAGCATCGAGGGCCCCGGTGGGGGTATGGGCCTCTGTGAGGCTGGCAGCGGCGTAGGGTTCGTCCATGGACCGATATTCCCAGTGGCGTTACTGCGCTGATAGCCACTGCCATAGCATCCGCAGGTAGGAATCCTCCTTCTTCTGTCCGACGTCTCCAGGTGACGACATTGCGCTCGCGAAAATAAAACTTCAGCGGCGATATACATTTGCCGCCGGGTCTTGCCACAGCGCTTTCAGTCGGGCTCGTCGATACGTACTTTAAAGATTGCGGGCAGCCATGCGCCGCCCGCCCTTCCGGAGAGAATAAGTAAAAAGGGGATAGCGTGATTGAACGTCCGTATCTGGCCTGGCGGCCCGCCTACACGCTCGGACTGCTGCTGTGGCTGGGAGCAAGCCCAGCTACAGCGTCTTGCCGCTCTCCAGCAGCGACTTCAGATCGCTGAGTATCCAGTTCCAGCCACCGCCGCCGTCGACGCTGTACTTGCTGGTGATGGCACGGGTCATCATGGTGGCGTGCTGCGTATCGTGGGTGACCGTAAGGCGGCAGAAGCCCTTTCCGGTCGGTACGATCTCCCAGGTAATTCGTGTGAACCCTTCTGCAACATGCTCGGCATTGAACAGGAAGCGATAGGTCTGTACGAGCTTGTAAGGTGGCTGCACCTCGACCACTTCGCCATCGCAGATGATCTCCGGCAGACCCATCTGGCGCATCTGCAGGTTGGCCTTGCACTGAAACCGGCCGCCCGGCTTCAGATCGTATTCCGACAGCGCGCGGTAGCCATACTGTGCCGTCCACTCCGGCTGCGTGATCGCCTCCCAGATAGCAGCAGCATCGGCCCGGATATAGATTTCGTGGATATGGACCGAGGATTCGGGGCTCATGCCCGCTTGCGCTGAGGTCGGCATGTGGTGTTCTCCACTGAGGTTTTCAGAGCTGCCAGCGCGGAGACTTCGCGCTCGCGGTACTTGTTGATCCAGCGATCGTGGATCAGGCGGATGGGCACTGCGTTCAGGTAATGCAGCTTCTCGCGGCCAGCGCGGCGCGTGAGTACCAGGCCCGCCGCTTCCAGCACCTTCAGATGCTTCATCACTCCGAAACGTGTCATCTGCAGGGGCTGTTCCAGTTCCCCCAATGTCTGCCCGTCCCGCTTGTGCAGCTGATCGAGCAGCTGCCTGCGCGAAGCATCGGCAAGGGCCTTGAACACCAGATCATCAGGAATCATGGTGCAACCATATGTGACCGTTTAGTCACATGTCAAGCGTGGGGCCAGCCTGCAGGGGGTTGCAGGCTGGCCAAGCTCCGGCTCAGGCGCTCAGAAAGGCATCCAGCTCGACCCTGCGCAGCGCACCCACCCGCTGGGCCTGCGGCTTGCCGTTCTGGAACAGGATCAAGGTCGGGATGCTGCGCACTCCGAACTGGGTGGCGAGCGCGGGGCTGTCATCCACGTTCACCTTGACCACGCGTAGCGAGTCATGGCGCTCGGCGGCCACCTCTTCAAGCAACGGAGCGATCGAACGGCAGGGGCCACACCACTCCGCCCAGAAATCGACCAGCACCGGCTTGTCGGACTGCAATACATCATTCTGGAACGACGCATCGCTGGTGTGTAGGACGTTGGACTGGGACATGGACCGCTCCTGGAAGTGACGTGTTCTCCCGTGTATGGCGGCGCCGCTATCCAATGCCAATGCAGTTCCGTTCTGGCCAGATAGCGGGAGGTAATGAAGCGAGAGGGGTGCCGCCTACTCCGTAGGCGTCATCAGCCGGCGCAGCTGTTCGGCAGCCTGCTCCCGGGTGGGCAGGCCCAGCGCGACCCGGATCGAATCCGGGACCAGCGAATCATCACCTGGCGCCGGCTCGACCTTGTTGTCGGCGCCGACGCGGAACTGGGTTCCCAGGATCGAAGGCGCACCGGAATTGATCAGGTAACGGTCAAGCGTAGCCGTCGCGATCCAGCCCGCCTGCGCGTGACCGCGCGACTGCGCGGCTAGGGCGAGCACATGAGCGAGCAGATAGTCGCGCGTATCAGTGCCGTGCTGGAACACGAAGGCAGCCTGGTAAAGATCCTGGGCGCTGCCGAGCGTGCCGGCATCCAGCAATTCCCGCACGCGGGCGCGCCTGGCGTTGTCCCTCGGCACCACTGCGTCCCAATCGATCTGGCCGCTGCCCATGCGGTCGGCCTGGTCGGCGTCGTAGATGGCCTGCATTTCGCTGCTGGACGGCACCGGCTTGCCACGGGACATATAGGTCGCATCCGCGGACCAGTCGTCCGCAACGGCCACGGGATCGCGGGCCCGCCGCAGCGGCGCACTCATTACCCCAGGCTGGGCCGCGGAAAAATCAAACCTTGCGCCGCCCTCGCCATCCGGCAGGACCAGGAATGTGTCTTGTTCGTGCCCCGTCTGGGCCAGCACGTAGCCGCCCTGCTGCTCGCCGATGGCCCGCACCGCAGCCGAATAACCGGGCATCTGCACGCCGCTGACCATCAGCACCCCCGCGCTGCTGCTGAAGGTCATGCGGGCGGGACGTTGCACCGTACCCACGACGCCATCCGCACCTGACTGCAGCGTGATCACCAGCAGATTCCGGCCTTCGATATCGAGTACCCATGTCCCCAGCAGATCCGGCGCCGCACCCACCGCACGCCCCGCCATGAACCAAGCCATCACACCGAGCAGCAGCAGTCGTCGCATGGCAATTCCTCGTTTCGCGCGGCCTACTATAGCCATCGCGTACTCCCCTTGATATCGCATGGCACGCACCCATGAACATTCCGTGCCCCTGCTCCTTGGGGCCCGTCCCTGAACCCGGAGGCGTGAGATGAGCGATTCAGAGCGCAAGAAGTTGCTGGGCGAGATGGAAGCGGAATTCCGGCGCACTGAAACCGGCCTCGCGGTGGCGCAGGTGGAATACGAGAAGGCCTATGCCGCACTGTGGGCGTACATGAACGACCACACCGATGGCGCGCGCGGTACGCTGGCTTTCAGTCCCGGCGTCACGATGCACTGAGCCATGCCGGCTTGCAGCTCTTTGCAGGCTGGGGGCAAGGGTCTGGCTGTCAGGGAGCTCGTCGCGCGCTGATGATGGTCACTGGCTCCGCCAGCATCTGCCCTTGCATGCGCGGATTGCTGGCGTCCTTGGCGCGCGGCAGCCGCATGATCCTGCGGGCCACGCTCATGCCACTGACCACTCGGCCGAACACCGCATAGCCAGGGTCGCCGCCATTGGGCACGCCGTCATAGTGCGGCATGCCCCCGACAATGATGAAGAAGTCCGCGCGCGCCGAGCCCACGGCGCTGCCGCGCGCCATCGAGACGGCGCCATCGACATGGCTCAGGCCCGTGATCACTGTTGATTCATGCGCGATCGGCGGGAATGCATTGCGGATATTGCCCTGCAACCCCGCCTGTACAAGGCCATCGTTGCTGTAGTCATTGGCCTTGAGGGCCCGGTAGAACTTGATGCCGTCGAACCGCTGGCTATCCACATACGCCAGGAAATTGCGCGACGTCACTGGCGCGCGCGCGGTTTCGAGCTCGATGTGGATGTCGCCCAGCGTGGTATGCAGGATGACGCGGGCATGCGCGGGCGCCGGTTCCGCAGGCTTGGCCGCGGGCTTCGTGGCCGCGGCTTGCGGCAAAGCAGGTGGCGGGCACGCCAGGAACGTTAAGATAGTCGCCATGAGCAGCGCGGATCGACTCACGCCCCCATCGTACAGCAGCACTGCGGCGTAGTGGACGGCCTGCCCAAACCCCGGCGGTACTGGTCGGTAATCGCCATCTGGCTCGCCATCTCGATGGCCGTGCTGGACAGCGTCATCGCCAACGTCGCCCTGCCCACCATTGCGCGCGAACTCGACACTTCCGCGGCGGTGTCGATCTGGGTGATCAATGCCTACCAGCTGGCGATCACCGCGCTGCTGTTGCCGCTGGCAGCACTGGGCGATCGCATTGGCTACCGCCGTGTCTACCTGCCGGGGCTGGGCGTCTTCATCGTCGGCTCAGTGGCCTGCGCCATGGCGGACAGCCTTGGCACATTGATCGCCGCACGCATGTTCCAGGGAATCGGTGCGGCCGGCATCATGAGCATGAACGCCGCACTGGTACGCGCCACCTACCCTGCCGCCATCCTGGGCAAGGGCATTGGTTACAACGCGCTGGTGCTGTCCGTCGCCGCCGCTTCCGGTCCCAGCATCGCCGCACTGATCCTGAGCGTGGCCTCCTGGTCGTGGCTGTTCCTGATCAACGTGCCGATCGGCCTGGCCTCATTGTTCATCGGCCTGCGGGCATTGCCCCAGTCAAGCGGCCATGGCGGTCGGCCCAATTACCTCTCGGCGGCACTTAGCGCCGTGGCGCTGAGCACGTTGATCTTCGGCATCGAGACGCTGGCGCGCGGGGAGCTGCACACCGGGCTGCCAATGCTGGCCGTCGCCGTGTTCACCGGCACGCTGCTGGTGCGGCGCGACTGGACGCGGCCCGCTCCGCTGCTGCCACTCGACCTGCTGCGCCTCCCCATATTCTCCCTCTCGATCGTTACGTCCGTCACGACCTTTGCCGCGCAGATGCTGGCGCTGGTGGCGCTGCCTTTCCTGCTGCAGCATCTGTTGGGCCGCAACGTTGTCGAGACGGGACTTCTGATGACGGCCTGGCCGCTGGCAGTGGGCGTGACCGCGCCTCTGGCAGGCAGGCTTGCCGACCGTTATCCGGCCGGCTTGCTCGGAGGCATCGGGCTGACACTGTTCGCGCTCGGCCTGGTGGCGCTGTCGATGCTGGATGCCGCGATGGGTAATGCGGATATCCTGTGGCGCATGGCGATTTGCGGCGCCGGCTTCGGATTTTTCCAGTCACCCAACAACCGCACCATCGTGACTGCCGCGCCGCGGGCGCGCTCCGGCGCAGCAGGCGGGATGCTGGCCACGGCGAGACTGCTCGGACAAAGCTGTGGCGCAGTGGCGGTGGCCGCCGGCTTCCACTGGCAGGGCATGGCGTCGGGGCCGCTGTTGCTGCGCACCGCAGCCGTCGCGGCCGCGATTGCCGCTGTGGTCAGCATGATGCGTCTGCGGGTGAAGGCGACGGCGCCGGCGGCGGATTTTTAACGACACATACGGTATGGCCCGCGATCCAGATGCAGGTGATCGCGATGGGCCGCGTTGTAGTCGGGGCTCAGCACCCCATCGAAGAACCGGCAGGCGCCATCCCGCACCTCGTGCAGGAACATCCCGGCGCTGCCGTCAGGCTGCCAGTCCCGCGCCACCCGGATGCGACGTCCGTCCGCCAGCACGAAACCCGCAACGTCCCAGGCTTCGGCCGTGGCATGGCGGCTGCGCGTGGCGTCTGGTCGGCCGTACACATTCCGGCAGGCGTAGCTGCCGAAATGCTCGATCCGGTCCACCCGCTGGCCGAAGTGCCGCATGGCGGCTGGTTGCACCGCATGCCTCTCCCACAGGGCCACGCTGACAGCGGCACGGCAACTCAGTGAAAATGCTTCGCCAACCGCGCTGGGGCTGGCGCGCACGCGGACGGCGTCGCGAAAGCCGCAGTCGGCGCCCGTCTGGCGATCAGGCAGTGCGTCGAACTGCATGTCAGTCGTGGCCAGCACCGCCCGGCACGCAGCGCCATCTTCACTGAGGCGTCCAAGCTTGTAGCGAGTAAGCAGGTTGGGCGCCGCCTCCACATCCAGGGGCTGCCACGGGTTCCAATGCGGCGGAATGCGCACCCAGCCGCCCCTCATTCCCAGCACAATGGCTGAGCACACCAGTGCCGGCAGCAACCAGTACAGGATGAAGGAGCGCATCGCGCCAGTATCCGTTGGTGCGACTGGTGGCTATGTAGGAGACCGCCGCTGCCGCGCAGCGCTACTGCGTCTTGCCGGCGCCCCGGTAACGGGCCAGCCAGTATGCGTAGGCTTCCGGCAGCACCGCATCCGGCTCAGGCTGAGCCAGTGCCAGCGCCAGATGGTATGCATAATGCGGATTCGCCAGGTGCGCGCGGCCGATCATCACCAGGTCCGACTGTTGTGCGGCAATGAGATGCTCCGCCGTTTCCGGGCTGTCCATACCCCACGCCACTGCCACCGGCAGCCCCGCCTCGTTACGCACGCGCTGCGCAATGGGCGCGAGGAATGGGCCTTCCGCCCACGGTACCTTGGCATCGGGGATCACGAAATTGATGCTGACATCCAGCAGATCAAGACCCGCCGCACGCATGCGCCGCGTGAGCTCTATGGATTCTGCCAACGTTTCTTCATCGCGGCCGTCGTATTCGATGACGCCCATTCGCACGGTGAGAGGCAGGGTGTCCGGCCACACTGCCCTTACCGCCGCCAGGGTCTCGAGCAGGAACCGGGCGCGATTGTCGAAGCTGCCACCGTACTGGTCGGAACGGTGGTTGCTGTGCGCCGACAGGAAGCTCTGCGCAAGATAACCATGCGCGAAGTGCAGTTCCAGCCATTTGAAACCCGCCGCGTGCGCGCGGCGTGCCGCGGCAACAAAATCTGCCTTGACCTTCGCGATGTCTTCCAGCGTCATTGCCTTGGGCACACGCGGCAGATCGCCGCCAAAGGCGATCGCTGAAGGCGCCAGCGGCAGCCACGCGCGCGGATCACCTGCCGGGATGTGGTCGTCGCCTTCCCATGGCCGGTTGGCACTGGCCTTGCGGCCGGCATGACCGATCTGTATGCCCGGTACCGCTCCGGCCGCGCTGATGCCCGCCGCGATACGGGCCATGCCCTCGGCCTGGAGCTCGTTCCACAGACCGGTGCAGCCGTGGGTGATGCGTGCCTCTGGCGATACCCCGGTGGCCTCGACGATCACCAGGCCCGCCCCGCCACGCGCCATGCCGCGGTAATGCGCCTGATGCCAATCAGTGGTGACCCCGTCTTCCGCGCTGTACTGGCACATTGGCGGCACTGCGATGCGATTGCGGAGGGTCACGGACTTCAGTTGAAACGGGGTGAACAGTGCGCGCATCGGGCATATCTCCGGCCAGGGGAGCACGAGGCTACGGCAGACACCCCCGCTGCGCTATCCTCGCTACCCGATCCCTGGAGAAGTAACTCATGACAACCTTCAAGAAGCTGCTCGCCGGAGCCTTGCTGGCGTTCACCGCCATCACGGCATTCGCAGACTCCTACGACGAGGCCCTGAAGAACTTCCGCGATGCAGGCCCCACTTCCGGATTCTTTGGCAAGAGCTACGGATATGCCGTGTTCCCCACCATCGGCAAAGCTGGCCTTGTGGTCGGCGGCGCGCATGGTGACGGCAAGGTGTATGTGGCCGGTCGCTACATCGGCGACTCCACCATGACGCGCCTGAGTCTCGGCTTCCAGGCTGGCGCCCAGGCCTACAGCCAGATCATCTTCTTCGAGAACAAGCAGGCTCTGGACACGTTCACCAGCAACGATTTCGAGTTCAGTGCTGGCGCCAGTGCGGTATTGATCACCCTGGGCGCCACCGCCGAGGCCGGCACCACCGGAGCCTCCGCGTCCGCGAGCGTGACCAAGAAGGACGCCACCGCCACCGGCCAGTTCGAGAAGGGCATGGCGGTGTTCAACATCGTCAAGGGTGGTGCCATGTATGAAGCTTCGCTGGGCGGGCAGAAGTACACCTACAAAGCGGTGA
>JBEVNO010000081.1:0-12628 GCA_040508085.1 Steroidobacteraceae bacterium | reverse complement strand
CAAGGTTTACGGTGTCAGAGACCGTAGTCCTACAACTAGACGATCCACCATCTTCAAATGGAACCGCGGCCGGGGCCGCAGCTCCCTGAACCCGGGTTTAGCGCTTGGAGTACTGCGGTCCGCGACGCGCCTTCCGACGGCCGACCTTCTTGCGCTCCACTTCGCGCGCATCGCGCGTCACGAAGCCGGCCTGGCGCAGCGCCGGACGCAGCGTTTCATCGTATTCGAGCAGCGCGCGGGTGATGCCGTGGCGGATGGCGCCGGCCTGGCCGGTGATGCCACCGCCGACAACCGACACGGAGATGTCGAAGCGGTCTTCGACCTGGGCCACCTGCAGCGGCTGGCGCACGATCATGCGGCCGGTTTCGCGGCCGAAAAACTCGTCCAGCGAACGGTCATTGACCGTGATCTTGCCGGTGCCGGTCTTGATGTATACGCGGGCCGTGGCGGTCTTGCGCCGTCCGGTGCCGTAGTTGATCGCTGCCATGTGTGCTTCGTTCCTGGACAAATCTTGCGTGAATTACAGTTCGAGCGCTTTGGGCTGCTGCGCCTGGTGCGGATGTTCTGCGCCGGCGAACACATGCAGCTTGCGGAACATGGCCCGCCCCAGCGTGTTCTTCGGCAGCATGCCCTTGACAGCGAATTCCAGCGCGCGCTCCGGGTGTTCCTGCAGCAGCTTGCCCAGCGAGATGGACTTCAGGTTGCCCTGGTAGCCCGTATGCTGGTGGTAGAACTTGTCTTCCAGCTTCGCACCCGTGACGTGCACCTTCTGTGCGTTGAGCACGATCAGGTTGTCACCCATGTCGACATGCGGGCTGTAGTCAGCCTTGTGCTTGCCTTTCAGCCGGTGCGCCAGTTGCGTGGCCAGACGGCCCAGGGTCTTGCCCTCGGCGTCGATAACAAACCAGTCCGCGCGAACTTCGGCGGGCTTAGCGAATACTGTGCTCATCGTGGTTCCAAAAACCCGGGTTGAGGCGGCCTGTCCTTGCGGTACGGGGCTGCCGAAAAAGGCCGCAGAGTGTAATCGATGCCCGGCGCTATGCAAAGCGTGTCTCGGTGCCGCAGCCAGACCGGCACCCGGCCGGCGACGCACGCCTGGCACTACATATATAGTAGACAGCATGTCTGGTGCCCGAAGCCTTGCGGATCAACTGGTTATCGCGGCCAGCCGTGCCCTGCGCGCCGTCTCGGCGCCGGCGCTGGCCAGCCGGCCCATGCCGTCCCCCGCCGCAGCCAACCCCTCCACGCCTCTTTCGGATATCGAACAACGGTTGGCGGCGGGCCTGATGCGGGTCAACCATGCCGGGGAAATCGCTGCCCAGGGCCTTTACCACGGCCAGTCGCTGGTGGCCCGCGACCCCGCCATCCGCGATCTGCTGGAACATTCGGCGCGGGAGGAGACCGACCACCTGGGCTGGTGCGAACAGCGCCTGCGCGAACTGGGCGCCCGGCCAAGCGTGCTTGATCCGCTGTGGTATGCGGGCTCCTTTGCCATTGGCGTCGCCGCGGGGCTGGCATCGGACCGGGTCAGCCTCGGCTTCGTGGCCGAGACCGAGCGCCAGGTGGAGCAGCATCTGGATTCGCATCTGGAGGCGCTGCCAGCGGAGGATCTGCGCAGCCGCGCCATCGTCCAGCAGATGCGCAGCGACGAGCGGGCGCATGGCGAGCTGGCACGACAGGCCGGTGGTGTGGCGCTGCCCACGCCCGTCCGGAAAGTGATGCAGCTCACTGCACGGGTGATGACGAACACGGCGCGCTGGATATAGTGCGAACTGCATCACGAGTGCAGTGGTTGCCACGGCAGCACGTTATGTAATACAAAGGCATCAGCAACGCTTGCGCTTCGGCGCGAGCGTCAGGGACCTTCGGCGACAAGAAGAATGAGATAAAGATGGAAGACAGCATCAAGCCATTGAGCGACATCCCGGCGATCAATCGCTTTCTGAGCTATTGCCGCATCCGCACCGTTTCATCGAAGACGGTCATCATCCACGCCGGCGACCTGCCCGACGTCCTCTACTACATCATCAGCGGCTCGGTCGAAGTGATGATCGAGGACGAGGAAGGCAACGAAATGGTGCTGGCCTACCTGAACAAGGGCCAGTTCTTCGGCGAGATGGGGCTGTTCCACGACCAGCCCACACGCAGCGCCTGGGTGCGCACCCGCAACCAGTGCGAACTGGCCGAGATGACCTACCCGCGCTTCCGCCAGATTGCTGCGGAATCCCCGGGCCTGGTGTTCGAGCTGGCCACGCAGCTGGCCACGCGCCTGGACCGCACCAACCGCAAGCTGGGCGACCTCGCCTTCGTCGATGTCACCGGTCGCGTCGCGCACGCCATCATGGACCTATGCGGGGAGCCGGATGCGATGACGCATCCTGAGGGCATGCAGATCAAGGTGTCCCGTCAGGAGCTGTCGCGCCTGGTCGGCTGCTCGCGCGAGATGGCGGGCCGTGTGCTGAAAGTCCTGGAAGACCAGGGCCTGCTGCGGGCCACGGGCAAGACCATCGTCGTGTTCAACGCCCGCCCGAAGATGAAGACGCGTCCGGTCACCGTGCCGACCCAGGTGGCCGCCGGCGCCAGGGCCGCGGCGCCGGCCTCACGCTTCAACGACGATGACGATGAGGATGACGACGACGAGTAAATCGTCGCGCAATTCCGGTTGATGCAGAGGGGGCGCGATCGCCCCCTTTGCCGTTCAGGCGGACAGCTCGCGTGAGGCGGCTATGTTCTGCTTCATTGCGGCGATCACCGCGCGGTAATCCTTCTGCCCGAAGATCGCGGAACCTGCCACGAAGGTATCGGCGCCGGCACGCGCGATCTCGCCGATATTGTCGGCCTTCACCCCGCCGTCGATCTCCAGCCGTACCGGCCGGCCGCTGGCGTCGATGCGACGGCGCACCTCGCGCAGCTTCGCCAGCGCCGACGGAATGAACTTCTGCCCGCCGAAACCCGGGTTCACCGACATGATCAGCACCAGGTCGAGGTTGTGCAGGGTGTGGTCGAGGTAATTCAGCGGCGTCGCCGGGTTGAACACCAGGCCCGCCTGGCAGCCCTGCTCGTGGATCAGCGCGATGGTGCGGTCCACATGCTCGCTGGCCTCGGGATGGAAGCTGATGATGGAGGCACCGGCGCGGGCGAAATCCGGCACGATGCGGTCCACCGGCTTCACCATCAGGTGCACATCGATGGGCGCGGTGACGCCATGCTTGCGCAGTGCCTCGCACACCAGCGGGCCGATGGTGAGGTTGGGTACATAGTGGTTGTCCATCACGTCGAAATGCACGACATCGGCGCCGGCCTCGAGCACCGCCTCCACCTCTTCGCCCAGGCGGGCAAAGTCGGCTGACAGGATGGATGGCGCTATCCACGGGGTATTCATCGGCATGATTCTACCCGCCGGCCCCGTCAGGAAAAGCCCCGCTGCTCGCGCAGCAATTCATAAGCCTCGCGGATCTGCTGCGTGCGCTGCTTGGCGTGTTCCAGCATCGACTCCGGCAGGCCGTTGGCCTTGAGCTTGTCGGGGTGATGGCGGCTCATCATGCGTCGATATGCCTTGGTCAGTTCCTGGTTGCTCACCGACGGCTCCAGCTCCAGCGTTCTGTAGGCAGCAGCCGCACGCGCGGCATGATCGTCCTGGGGTGCGACGCCGCCAGCGGCATAGCCCCCGCGCAGGGCAGCCTCCATGCGCGACAACAGCGGTGGCGCGATGCCCAGCAGGCCGGCGGCGGCGGTGACGCGCGCGCGCGTGGCCGGTGTCATGTCGCTGCCCGCCAGCGCGAAGCGCAGCTGGATCTCCATGAAGGCGCGCAGCAGATCAGGTTGCGAGTGCGAGGCTTCGCGCAGCGCCGCCATCTCTGCGGCCAGCCCGAACTCCTGCTGCTTGCCATGGCTGAACTCATCGATGGCCAGCTGCACCTGGGCGTCGTTGAGCCGCAGGGTGCGCATCACGCCGCGCGCCGCCTGGATCTCGCGCTCGGTGACGCGCCCGTCGGCCTTGGCCACATGACCCATCAGCCGAAAGGTGCTGCGGAAGAATTGTTCGCCGATCGGGCGGCGCCGGCCGCTGGCCACCTTGACATCGAACTGATGACCCACGGCCACGCCCAGCGCGGCGCCGAAAGGCCCCAGTGCCATGCCCAGCAGGCCACCGACCAGTTTTCCCGTCCACTGCATTTGGTTTATCGTAACAAGCTTGAAAACACATTCTCCCACGGCTGTGCACGAGACCAGCATCGCCAGCCTGGAACTGGTCCACCGCGGCAAGGTGCGCGATGTCTACGCCATCGATGCCCAGCGCCTGCTGATCATCGCCACCGACCGCCTCTCGGCCTTCGACGTCATCCTGCCGGACCCGATTCCCGGCAAGGGTCGCATCCTCACGTCGATCTCCGATTTCTGGTTCGCGCGCACCGACTACATCATCCGCAACCACCTGCTGGACGTGCCGCTGGCGCAAGTGCTGCCCGACCCGGCCGAGCGCGCGCAGGCGCAGGGCCGCGCGATGGTTACGCGGCGGCTGCGGGCGCTGCCCATCGAGGCCGTGGTGCGTGGCTACCTGATCGGCTCCGGCTGGAAGGATTACCAGGCCACGGGCGCGGTCTGCGGCATCTCCCTGCCCGCCGGGCTGAAACAGGCCCAGCAACTGCCGGAAATCATATTCACGCCGGCCACCAAGGCCGCGGTGGGCGATCACGACGAGAACATCAGCTTCGAGGCGGCAGCGCAGATCGTGGGTCCGGAGCTTGCGGCGCGGGTGCGCGACACCGCCATCGCGCTGTACCGCCATGCTGCGGCGCATGTGACGGAGCGCGGCATCCTCATCGCTGATACCAAGTTCGAGTTCGGCCTGGCGGCGGATGGCGAGCTGTTCCTGATCGATGAGGCGCTGACACCGGATTCCTCCCGCTTCTGGCCCGCGGACAGCTACCAGGTGGGCAGCAGCCCGCCGTCCTTCGACAAGCAGTACGTGCGCGATTACCTCGAGACCCTGCACTGGAACAAGCAGGCACCGGGCCCGCGGCTGCCGTCCGAGGTGATCGCACAGACTGCGGCCCGCTACGAAGAAGCACTGCGGCGGATCACCGGGCCGGTCACCCCCTGACCGCGGCGCCACCCAGCATGTGGCAGAGGTTCTGGGATCTGCTCGATCATGCGCTGTTCGGCGCACCCGCCGAACACGCCGGTCCCCAGGGCGCGCTGCTGCGTGGGCTGCGCTATCCCTACGCGCTGATCCGCGACCTGTTCGACGGCCATCTCACGCTGCGCGCCACGGGTCTGGTGTACACCACGCTGTTCGCGCTGATCCCGCTGCTCGCCCTGTCCTTCGCCGTGCTGAAGGCGTTCGGCGCGCACCGCGAACTGGAGCCCTTCCTGCTGGAGTTCTTCCGGCCGATCGGCGATGCCGGCCCGCAGCTGGTGCACCGCCTGATGGAATTCGCCGAACGGGTGCGTGCCGGGCTGGTGGGCGTGGTCGGCTTCACGCTGCTGCTGTGGACGCTGGTCGGCACGGTGAAGAAGATCGAAGACAGCATGAACTTCGTGTGGCGGGTGCACCGCGCGCGCAGCATCCCGCGCCGCGTGACGGAGTTCGTGATCCTGGTGACGCTGGGCCCGCTGGTGGTGGCCACGGTGCTGGCGCTGTCCAAGCTCGCCATCGACCGCGTGGCCACCGGCATGCAGATGGCGCAGGCTGCGCAGGCCGTCATCTGGCTGGCGCCGTACGTGATCCTCACCGCGCTGTTCTTCGCCATGTACATGCTGATGCCCAACACCCGCGTGCGCGTGCTGCCGGCACTGGGGGGCGCGCTGGCGGCCGGCATCATCTGGGCCATGGCCGCCAAGGGTTTCACCGGCATGGTGGTGTACACCTCGCGGCTGACGCTGGTGTACGCCGGCTTCGCGGTGGTGATCGCGGTATTCCTGTGGACCTATCTCGGCTGGCTGATCCTGCTGCTGGGCGCGCAGCTGGCGTTCTACCTGCAGTACCCCAACTACCTGCGTCTCGGCCACACGCCGATGCGCCTCTCCAGCAACGAGGAGGAGCGGCTCGCACTCGATATCATGGCGCGCGTGGGTCATGGCCATCGCATCGGCCAGGCACCGTGGACCGTGGAACAGCTGGGACGCGCGCTGGTGCTGCCAGGAGTGGCCATCGCCGACATGGCCCGGCAGCTGGAGCACAGCGGCCTGCTGGCGCAGGCGGATGACGGCAAGCTGTTCCCGGGCCGCGAGATCAGCAGCATCACACTGGCGGAGATCGTCGACAGCGCGCGCAACCGGCGTACCGGCCGCGAGCCCTTGCCGCGCGCCTCGGCGCCTGGCGTGCTGGAACTGCAGCAGGAGATGGAGCGTGCCTGGCGCCATACGCTGGGCGCACGCACGCTTGCTGATCTGGTCACCCAGCCGGACGAACCTGCCGGGCCTGTGTAGCCATTGCAGGGCCGGGGCCGGCGCGGATGGGCGTCAGGAACCCGCGATGGTCACTTCATCCAGCAACACCGAGCCGGTGTGGATGGCACCCAGCCGATCGATGTCCGAACCCAGGGCCCGCACGTTGCGATACATCGACTTCAGGTTGCCGGCGATGGTCACCTCATGCACCGGGTGTGTGAGCTCGCCGTTCTCCACCCAGAAGCCGGCGGCGCCACGCGAATAGTCGCCGGTCAGGCCATTGACACCCTGCCCCATCATCTCGGTGATGAGGAAGCCGGTGCCCATCTCCTTCAGCATCGCGGCGCGATCCAGCAGCGGCCTGCTGCTGTCGACGATGAGGTTGTGGATGCCGCCGGCATTGCCGGTGTTGGGCAGGCCCAGCTTGCGCGCCGAGTAGCTGCCCAGCACATAGCCCTGCAGCACGCCATCCGTCACCAGGTCACGATCGCGGGTCGCGACGCCCTCGCCATCGAAGGGGCTGCTGGCCATGCCGCGCAGCAGGTGCGGCCGCTCGCGCATCTGCAGGAAGCCGGGCAGCACCTGCTCGCCCATCGCATCCTGCAGGAACGAGGCCTTGCGGTATTGGCTGGAACCGCGCACCGCGCCGATCAGGTGACTGAAAAAGCCGCGCGCCATGTCGGGCGCGAACAGCACCGGGCTCCTGCGGGTGCTGATCTGCCGCGCACCCAGGCGCGCCAGCGCGCGCTCGCCGGCACGCCGCCCTACCGCCTCCAGCGGCTCCAGCGCCGCGGCATCGCGGGCGGCGGTGTACCAGTAGTCGCGCTGCATGTCGTCGCCATCCTGGGCCAGCAGCACGCAGCTGAGGCTCTGGCTGGTGCTGGGATAGCCTTCCAGGAAACCATGCGAGTTGCCGTAGACGCGCACGCCGCGATGCGCCGACACCGACGCGCCTTCGGAATTGCTGAGGCGCCGGTCCAGCGCCTGGCCGGCCGCCTCGCAGGCGCGTGCCATCTCGATGGCCTGCTCCGGGCTGATGTCCCAGGGATGGTAGAGATCCAGGTCCGGCACATTGCGGGCGATGTCGGCCGCTTCGGCAAGGCCTGCGAATTCGTCCCGCGCGGTGTGGCTGGCAATGGAGCAGGCCTTGGCCACCATATCGCGCACGGCGCTCTGGCTGAGGTCCGCGCTGCTGGCCGAGCCCTTCGCGCCGTTGACGTAGACCGTGATGCCCAGCCCCCGGTCGCGCTGGTATTCGATGGTCTCGACCTCGCCCAGCCGTACCGTGACACTCAGGCCCTGCTGCAGGCTCACATCGGCCTCCGCCTGGGTGGCGCCCAGCGCCAGCGCCTGGGCCAGGGCATAGGCAACGATATCTTTGAGCTCGGGAATACGCGATGCGTCGACGGACTGGGACATAGGGGATAATTGTAAGGTATGAACGCCATCGACACCGGCCCGGACGACTCCGCAGAACGCCCACCCAGCAAGAGCATGCGCAAGCGCGCTGCCATTGCGGCGCAGAAGCTGGGCGAGCGCCTGGTGCGCATGCGCGACCAGGAACTGCTCGAATTGCCACTTTCGGAAGAGCTGCGCGAGGCCATCGAGGAGGCGCGCCGGCTGAGCAACCGTCCGGCGCTGGCCCGCCAGTTCCAGTTCATCGGCAGGCTGATGCGCGGCACCGACGTGGCAGCGATCGAGGCGGCCCTGGCCGGTCAGGAAGCCGCCCAGAAGGCGCGTGCTAGAATTCGAAAATGAAACCACTGGTCGGCATCATCATGGGATCGAAGTCCGACTGGGATACTCTCCAGCCGGCAGCCGCGCTGCTCGAACAGCTGGGCGTGGCGCATGAGGTGAAGGTGGTTTCCGCCCATCGCACCCCCGACCTGCTGTTCGACTATGCCGCCAGCGCCGAGAGCCGCGGCCTGGTGGCCATCATCGCCGGCGCCGGCGGGGCCGCCCACCTGCCCGGCATGACCGCCGCCAAGACGCGCGTGCCGGTGCTCGGGGTGCCGGTGCAGTCGCATGCGCTCAATGGCATGGATTCACTGCTGTCGATCGTGCAGATGCCGCGCGGCATACCCGTGGCGACCTTCGCGATCGGCGCGGCCGGCGCTGTCAACGCGGCGCTGTTCGCCACCGCCATCGTGGCGTTGCAGGATGCGAGCACCGCAGCCGCGCTGACTGCCTTCCGCAACGCGCAGACCGAGGCCGTGCTGTCACAGCCGGATCCGCGCGTCACCGCATGACCATCGGCGTGCTTGGCGCGGGCCAGCTCGGGCGCATGCTGGCGCTCGCGGGCTATCCGCTGGGGATGGATTTCCTGTTCCTGGATCGCGAACCCGGCACGCCGGCCCACCAGGTGGCGCCCTCGCTGCTCGGCAGCTTCACCGATGCCGCGCTGCTGGGTGAGCTGGCCGGGCGCTCGCAGGTGGTGACCTTCGACTGGGAGAACGTGCCGGCCGAGGCACTCAACCTGCTGGAAACCAAGGTGCGGCTGGCGCCGCCGCGCGCGGCACTGGCCACCGCACAGGACCGCCTGCTGGAGAAGCAGATGTTCGCGCGCCTGCGCATCCCGACCAATGCCACGCAACCGGTCGATTCGCTCGCGGATCTGCGGCGCGCGGTGCAGGTCATCGGGCTGCCCGGCGTGCTCAAGACGCGGCGGCTGGGCTATGACGGCAAGGGCCAGTTCGTGCTGCGCAGGAGCGCCGACGTGGAGCGTGCCTGGCAGGCGCTGGGGACTGCGCCGCTGCTGTACGAGCAGATGGTGCGCTTCGATTACGAGGTCTCGGCCATCGGCGTGCGTGGCCTGGATGGCGAGTTCGCGATGTATCCGCTGAACCGCAACCTGCACCGCGACGGCATCCTGCGGCTGACGCGGGCGCCGTGGAAATCCGCCACGCTCACCACAGCCGCGCGCCGCACGCTGCGCCGGGTGATGGAGCATTTCGATTACGTGGGCGTGCTGGCCATCGAGTTCTTCGTCTGCCGCGGCCGGCTGCTGGCCAACGAGATGGCGCCAAGGGTCCACAATTCCGGCCACTGGACCATCGAAGGGGCGCAGACCAGCCAGTTCGAGAACCATCTGCGGGCGATTGCGGGACTGCCGCTGGGCAGCACCGCGGCACGCGGGCACAGCGCCATGCTGAACCTGATCGGCAGCATGCCGGCCCGGCAGAAGTTGCTGGACGAACCCGGCGTGCACCTGCACGATTATGGCAAATCCGAGAGGCCCGGCCGCAAGCTGGGGCATGTCACCATCGTGGAATCCACCGCCAGGAAAGCCGATCTGCGGGCGGCGCAATTGCTGCGCCGCATCGATTCCCGCAGGATCTAGACCAGCATGTACAAGGAGTTGTTCAAGCTCAGGGATCTCCCATTCCGGCTCAGCCCGGATCCGGATTTCCTGTTCCGGTCGAAGAACCACTCGCGCGCCAAGGCGTACATGGAATCCACCATCTGGTTCACGGATGGTTTCGTGGTGCTCACCGGCGAGATCGGTGCCGGCAAGACCACGCTGATCGAATCCTTCCTGCGCGAGCTCGAGCAGGACGTGGTCATCGCGCAGGTGAACCAGACGCAGGTCAATGCCACTGAGTTCCTGCAATCGGTGCTGGCGCAGTTCGGGTTCAAGCCCTTCAAGATGAAGAAGGCCGAGCTGCTGGCCACGCTGAACACCTTCCTGATCGAGCAGTTCGTGGCCGGCCGCAAGGTGCTGCTGATCGTCGACGAGGCGCAGAACCTGCCGCTGACCACGCTGGAGGAGATCCGCATGCTCTCCGGCGTCGAGACCAGCAAGGAGAAGGTGCTGCGCATCATCCTGGCGGGCCAGCCGGAGCTGAACGACAAGATCGATTCCCCGGAACTGATCCAGCTCGCGCAGCGGGTGCGCCTGCGCTTTCATCTGGCGGCGCTGACGCAGGAGGAGATGCGTGCCTATATCCTGCATCGCCTGGATGTGGCCGGCGCCGATGGCCGCACCATCTTCGCGGAAGAAACCTATCCGCTGATCTATCGCTATTCAGGTGGCGTGCCGCGCCTGGTCAACACGCTGTGCGAGACGGCGATGACCAGCGCTTACACGCACGATTCGGTGCTGGTGAGGCTCAGCGACGTCGAGGACGCCATCCAGGAACTGGGCTGGGTGGATTACGCGCGCCGCACCCGCAACACCCAGACCGCCGGCGATGAATTCACCACCACGGCCACGGGCATGGAGCCGGCGCCGCGCCTGCATGTGCGCGCGGAGAGCGAATCCCACGCGGCGTTGATGGACAAGCCACTGGCGCGGGTGGTGGTGATCACTGATGGGCGCACCATGGGCGAGCTGTCGCTGCGTCTGGGTCGTACCGTCATCGGCCGCACCCCCGACAACGACCTGCAGATCGAGAGCCGCTTTGTCAGCCGCCACCACTGCCAGATCATCACCAAGCCCACCGGCTGCAGTGTCGAGGATCTCAACAGTACCAACGGCATCGTGGTGCATGCCAAGCGCGTGCGGCAGCACCATCTGCGCGATGGCGATGTAATCACCATCGGCAAGCATGACCTGGTCTATATCGACGAGCGCGGCCTGGGCGGCAGCCAGGCGCCCGTCGCCGCCGGCGAGGATCCCTCCCACGGCGAAACGCATGTGCTGTAGCGCCCGGCGCGCCTGAGCCAACCGTTCAAGGCGGCAGCAGCTGCGGCGGTTCGCGCCCGCTCACCGGATTGCGGTAGTGGAAGGCCATCGGCGCCACCTCCGGATACGGCGGATAGGTGACGCCCCGCAGCGGGCCATCGGGTGGCACGCCCAGCGTGGGCGCCGGCGCACGCCGCGGCGCAGCTTCCACCCTCGCCCAGCCGCCCTTGTAGCCAGCTGCCCAGGTGTAGTCCAGATCCATGCGGCTGATCTTCCACACGCCGCGCTCGCGCACCGCCTTGTTTTCGTAGATGCCGAGATTGTACGAACCATCCGCGTCGCGGGCGCTGTTCAGCTGGAACAGCTTGGCGCGCAGGTAGGCTGTGCGGCCATCCGCTGCGACATGGATCACCGGCTCGGTCTTCTGGTGCAGCGTCATGCTGGTGGCGCGTCGGCCGCCGCCGCCGTAACGCGCGAACAGGGATTGGCGGATGCGCTCGCGCCCGATGTAGTTGCCCACATAGGACAGTTCCTTCGAGCCGGTCACCGCGAACACGTCGGCGGTGTTGTCCCACAGGAATTCATCGATGTAGTAGCCGTAGGCATTGGAGACATTCTCGATGCCCTGCTGCGCCACCACGATGTCCAGGTCGCGCTCCGCCGCAGTCAGCTGCGCGTCCAGCGAGGCCTGCGGCTCCGCCGGCGCGCGCGCCGCGGCGGCTGGCCACCTGCCAGGGTCACTGAACCGTGGCTGCGGCACGAAGAACGCGGGGTACGAGGCATATTGCATGCTGGGTGGCGCATCTGGTGCGCTGCCCGCGGTGGCGGCGGCCATCGGCTGCCCGTCGCGGGCCCAGCCCTTGAAATAATCGCTGCGCAGCCGGCGGTAGATATGCACCGACTGCATCCGCCACTTGCCGTCGATGCGGCGGAAGGTGTTCTCGTGGATGTTGACGCCAAAGGCGGCATCCTGGCCGTTCTGGCCCGCCATCATCAGCTCGCTGCCGCGCAGGCGCGCGCTCTGGCAATCCGGGGCCAGCGTTACCACCGGCTGCAATTGGATATGGTCGTTGACCACGCCCGGCGCGAGATCCTGCGGACCGAACTGGTCCAGCACGCGGCGGATGCTGCTGCGGCCACGGAACACGCCGCGCAGGGCCGCCTCGAAGCTGCCGTCGGCGGCGAAGAGGTCCGCCACGTCATCCCACATGCGCCGGTCCACGTAGTAACCATAGGCATTCTGCAGGCTGGTCACGTCCGACACGGCCTGCAGGCATTGCAGCTGCGCCTGCAGCGCCGCGCTGCGCCGGCGTTGTGCCGCCACACTGCGCGGCGCGCGATCGGCGGCTTCCAGCACCGGGCTCAGTGGAATCGGCGTGCCGGCGCGATCCGGCGAATAGTGGAAGGGCACGATGCTGACCTGGTCGCTGCGGTCCGCGTTGTGCCAGCCGGCAGCGTAGGGGCCCTGGAACGACGGATAGTAGTGGAGGCTGCGGATCTTCCACTCGCCACCCTCCTCCACGTATTCGTTTTCGTAGATGCCGTCGGCCCAGTCGGCGCGTTCGCCGAAACGACCGGTCATCGACAGCTCGTGCCAGCGGCCGCGCACGA
>JBEVNO010000074.1:0-4190 GCA_040508085.1 Steroidobacteraceae bacterium | reverse complement strand
TCCATATCCTCGATCGTCTGAGCAGTGCTCAGAGCGACAAGCAGCATGCGTAAACGCTTCGCATGTCTGGGCTGAATCCCCGCTGCACTGCCAGATTCGTAGAAACGACGCAGGCCCTTGTGCCGGAATGATTGGATCACGAGGCCAGTGTACCGCGTTGCGCGACGCGCAACAAGTAGCGGTATCCTGGCCGTACGGCGAGCTCCGGCTGTCCGTGCCGTCTAACGTTTAAGTTCAGCGGCGGCGCGCCAGCCCATAGGCTGGTGCAGTTTATGGGTCCACGACCGCTGCAACGCCGAGTTAGGCGCCTGAGCACAGCGCTCGGCAAGTAGCTCGGTGAGCAAGCGAACATCAACAATGGACTGTCCGCTAGATAGAGCACGTGGCGACCGCGCGATCATAGCCCGACCTTGCGCGGTCCCAGAGGGATGCCAAGACCAGCACCAGTACGCCTCCTCCTGAGTATCTCTGCGCGGTTTCGCGATAATAACTGAAGGACCAGTTCTCGCAGCAAGCGATCGGCGGAGTCGGCGGCGCGGAGGTCGTAGGCGAACTGAGTCCAGACCCGTCGCTGGAGTCCGCGCGGAAGCAATTCTGTTGAACCAGGCTCGCGGCTGAGCAGCCAGGCGGCAACCTCGCGCTTTCCAGCCGGCAGCAAGTCTGAATGCTTACGCAACAACTCGATTGGGGATTCCGTTGGCATGACAGCGCCTAACTAATAATTAGATCTGTCGCGCTATTTCCATATCGCGACATATCCGTCGCATATTCCGCTCGCGGAGCGGCTAACGCACTGAATAGCATCCATGTCGTTCCAGATAGGCGACGTGTCGTGCTACGGGAGTTATGTGACATGGAAAGTCCCAGGCCCACTACCTTGTTTGGCGCTGTCCGCGAACAGATGCGGCTTCGGCACTATAGCCTGAAAACCGAGAAGTCCTACATCGGCTGGATACGGCGCTATGTTCAATTCTGCGGTGGCCGGCATCCGCGCCAGCTTGGCGCGATGGAGGCGACTACTTTCCTGACCCATCTGGCCGTGGATCTGCACGTTGCGGCGGCTACCCAGAACCAGGCCCTGCAGGCACTGCTGTTCCTCTACCGGCAGGTGCTCGGGATGGAATTGCCCTGGCTGAATGAGATCGTCCGCGCCAGCCGGCCGGTGCGTTTGCCGGTGGTCCTTACCAGGGAGGAGGTGCGCAGCGTCTTCGTGCAGCTGCGCGGCCGTTCGCGCCTGGTGGTCGGGCTGCTCTACGGCAGTGGGTTGCGTCTCGCCGAGGCGCTGGAGTGTCGCGTCAAGGACATCGACGTTGAGCGTCGCGAACTGATGGTACGCCACGGCAAGGGCGGCAAGGACCGCCGCACGGTGCTTCCCGCCGAGCTTGTCGAGCCGCTGAAGAACCACCTGGCGGCGCTTTCCGCGTGGTACCAGCGCGAGCGTGCCGTTGGCGCGCCGGGTGTGGCAGTGCCCGGCGCGCTGAAGAAGAAATACCCCGGCGCCCCGACTGCGTTCGCCTGGCAGTGGCTGTTTCCATCCCATGCCTTGTGCCAGGACCCTTACGACGGCAGCATCGTGCGCTACCACGTCCATCCGCGCACGCTTCAGCGCACGGTGCAGCAGGCCATCCAGCGCGCTGGCATCGCCAAGTCCGCCGGATGCCACACTTTCCGCCATTGCTTCGCCACGCACTTGCTGGAGGCGGGCAGCGACATCCGCACCGTGCAGGAACTGCTCGGCCATTCGGACGTGCGCACCACGCAGATCTACACGCATGTGCTGAACCGCGGTGGCCAGGCGGTGAAGAGCCCCCTCGACGGCCTGCTCTGACTACTGCCCTGTCGGCCTCTGCGCCTCGGCCAGCTCGCGATTCGCATGCTCGAGTTTGTCCCGCGCATCCTGCATGCGCCGGATGTTCCCGTCGCGCGCTGCACTGGCCATGGTCCTCTGCAGGCTTTCCACTTTCCGCTCTGCCTTGCGAATGCGCGCGTCGCGCCTCTTGGCGGACGCCGCGTCCGGGGGGCGGCACTGTGTGGTCGAGGGCGCTGGTTGTCCTGCCGCTTCCCGGCTGCGATCGTGCACCTGGGCCTGTGTCCTCTCCGATGCAAGGCCGGCCGGTTGGCTCGTGCACGGTGGGTCCGCCTCCGCACTGACGCAAACGGATACCGCCACGTACAGGAGCAGGGCCAGGGTCGGGGGCAGGATGGCTCTCATGGGCAACATGATAGCCAGGCTCGGGTCCGGGACGCTGGCAGGTCGTCATAGCGAAAAAACCTGCCTTCGCATTCAGGGTTCGGCGCTGGCGCCGGAACCGCCATGGCCCGATAATCCTTTTTTCACTCCTTATAATCACTAATCAATGGCTGAACAGCTGACCCCCGCGGAAGCCGCCCTGCGCGACGCCGCCCGCGATTACCACCGCCTCCCCACGCCGGGCAAGATTGCGGTCTCGCCGACCAAGCCGCTGACCAACCAGCGCGATCTTTCCCTGGCCTACTCCCCTGGCGTCGCCTACCCCTGCCTCGATATCGCGGCGGATGCGAACATGGCGGCGCAATACACCTCGCGGGGCAACCTGGTGGGGGTGATCACCAACGGCACCGCGGTGCTGGGTCTGGGGGACATCGGCCCGCTGGCGGCGAAGCCGGTGATGGAAGGCAAGGGCTGCCTGTTCAAGAAGTTCGCGAACATCGATGTGTTCGATCTGGAACTGGCCGAGCGCGACCCGGACAAGTTGATCGAGATGATCGCCGCGCTGGAGCCCACGCTCGGCGGCATCAACCTCGAGGACATCAAGGCGCCGGAGTGCTTCTACATCGAGCGCAAGCTCACCGAGCGCATGAACATTCCGGTGTTTCATGACGACCAGCACGGCACCGCCATCATTGCCGCTGCGGCCATCCACAATGGCCTGGAGCTGGTGAGCAAGGACATCGGCAAGGTGAAGCTGGTGGTATCGGGCGCGGGCGCCGCGGCCATCGCCATCCTCGATCTGCTGGTGGGGCTGGGGCTCAAGCGCAACAATGTGTGGGCCTGCGATTCGAAGGGCCTGATCTACGAAGGCCGCGGCGATTCCTTCAACTCCGAGAAGGCGCGTTACGCGCAGAAGACGGAGCTGCGCACGCTGGCCGATGTGATGCCGGATGCGGATGTGTTCCTGGGCTGCTCCACGGGTGGCGTGGTGACGCCGCACATGGTGGTGGCGATGGCGCCGAAGCCCATCATCCTGGCGCTGGCGAACCCGGAGCCGGAGATCCGCCCCGAGCTTGCGAAGCTGGCACGGCCGGATTGCATCATCGCCACGGGCCGGTCGGATTACCCGAACCAGGTGAACAATGTGCTGTGCTTTCCGTATATCTTCCGTGGCGCGCTGGATTGCGGCGCCACCAAGATCACGGCGCAGATGAAGCTGGCCTGCGTGCGCGAGATCGCGGACCTGGCCAAGGCCGAGATCAGCGAGGAAGTGGCCACGGCCTATGCCGGGCAGGAGTTGCAGTTCGGTACGGACTACATCATCCCGAAACCTTTTGATTCCCGGCTGATCCTGCGCATCGCACCGGCCGTGGCAGCGGCGGCGGCGGCGTCCGGAGTGGCTACGCGGCCCATCGCCGATCTGGATGCATACCGCTCTGAACTTGCGCGCATGTTCTCCTCCGGCGTGATGCTGACACGGCCAGTGTTCGGCGCGGCGCGCGCCTCGAACCGCAAGCGCATCGCGTTCGCGGAGGGCGAGGATGAACGCGTGCTGCGCGCGGTGCAGATCGCGCTGGATGAGCACCTGGCTTCGCCTATTCTCGTAGGGCGCCCGGCCGTGATCGAGGCGCGCATCAAGAAGGCGAACCTGCGCATGCGCATTGGCGAGGATGTCACCGTGGTGAACCCGGATGACGACCCGCGCTTCAAGCAATACTGGCAGGCGTATCACCGCATCATGGGCCGCCGCGGCGTGAGCCCGGATGCGGCCAAGGCCGTGGTGTATCGCTCCACCACCACCATTGCCTCGCTGATGGTGCATCTGGGCGACGCGGACGGCATGATCTGCGGCCTGCAGGGCCGCTACGACGCGCACCTGGAGAACATCCGCGATGTGATCGGCCTGCGCGAGGGCGAGACGGCGCTGGCGGCGCTGTCCGGCATCACCATCGACAAGCGCACGCTGTTCATCGCCGATACCTATGTGAACGAGACGCCC
>JBEVNO010000025.1:0-21170 GCA_040508085.1 Steroidobacteraceae bacterium | reverse complement strand
GCTTTTTTTATGTACGCGGCTTCCTCCGCGGTGTTGCTGCGGCCCAGTGCGGCATTGCGCTGCGGGAACCTTCCGAACTGCCGGATCACGTCGCGGTGCTGCTCAGCCGATGCCAGCGCCTTCGCGAAGAATTCCTGATGCTCCGGCGGCGCATCCGCGGCCAGCCTGCGGAAGGCGGTGACGGACTCCTCCTGGATCTCCGCGCTCTCGGCGTGTTGCAGCGGCATATAGAAGAACAGCCGCTGGAAGGGGAGCAGCGCCGCGTCCGCTCCGGTAGTGAGGCCGTCCAGCGTCAACGCCTGCGCGCGGTGGTCGCGGGCAAAGGCCCGCGCGCGGCCGCGGAAGGCATTGCGCGGGAATTGATCCAGCAGCAGGATCAGCGCCAGCAGGCGGTTCGGGCTGCCGGCCCAATGGTCCAGATCGCCGTCGGCTGCTGCCTTGATCAGCTTTCCGAAGGCCAGCACGATGCCGCGATCCTGGCGGGTGCGCAGCCGTGTGTTCAGCGTGGCGCCAAACCACAGCTTCTCGCGCTCAGTCAGCTCTGCCGGTGTCGGCGGGCCACGGCCGAACCAGAAGTCCAGCACCGTCTGTGCCCGCCGCCCTTTCACCCGCGGGCTATTCGCAAAGGCTTTCGAGCATGCCCTGGGCCACCGGCGAGAGGCGCTTGCGGGCCAGTTCGCGGGCCTTCGGCGCATCCATGATGTGCTCGAGGGGACCGGTGACCATCATGCCGCGCACCAGCGGGTGCTTGGCAGACAGACGCGCCATCTTGTTCAGCACGGTGAAACCGCGGTTGATCTTGTGGCGGGGAGTGCGGTTCTGCTCGATGGACCGAGCCAGGTACTGGCCGAAGCGGCTGTACAGGAAGTAATCGTCGTCGCCCACCTGGAAACGGGCTTCGGCGAAGAAATCGGGGAAATTCCGCTCGAGGTACTGAGTGATGCTCAGCAAGCGGGGACCGGAATCGGAAACCGATGACTTGCGGGGAGTATTCATCGTAGTGGTTCAAGCACCTCCAAAGGGTCCTGACAACCATTTCTGGGCGTCACGGGCGGCACCACACCCCGCAACGCGCGCGGACAATAAGACCAACGCCTGCCCATTGCAATAGCTGGATGTGTGATTCGCATCGCACCCTGTTTTATAGGCTGCGCCAGCGCTGGTATGCTGATCGGCCGCCCCGCGCGCTTACCCTTCGTATGGCCGCGGCGCGGCGTGTCGAATCTAAGGATAAGCCGATGAGCATTGGACAAGAGCAGGGCCTGTACCGCGAGTCCTACGAAAGGGACAGCTGTGGTTTCGGGCTGATCGCGAATCTGGACGACGCGCCCAGCCACTGGCTGGTGAAAACAGCCATCTCCTCGCTGAACCGCCTCACGCACCGTGGTGCGATTGCCGCCGACGGCAAGACCGGTGACGGCTGCGGCCTGATGCTGAAGAAGCCCGAGAAGTTCCTGCGCGCCGTGGCGAAGGATGCCGGCTTCAAGCTCGCGCCGCTGTTTGCCGCGGGCAACCTGTTCCTGAGCCAGGACAAGCAGCTGGCTGCCGCGGCCCGCGCCGAGCTCGCGAAGCAGCTGGACCGCGAAGGGCTGGAGCTCGCCGGCTGGCGCGTGCTTCCGACCGATCCGGCGGCCTGCGGTGCCGAAGCGCTGAAGACGCTGCCGGTGATCGAGCAGCTGTTCGTCAATGCCCCCGCCGATGTCGAAGAAACCGAGTTCAACCGCAAGCTGTTCCTGGCGCGGCGCCGCGCGGAACGCGTGCTCGCCGAGACGGATCCGGTGTTCTACATGCCGAGCCTGTCGGCAGCGACCATCGTCTACAAAGGCATGGTGATGCCGGCGCACCTGGCCGAGTTCTTTCCGGATCTGGCGGACCCGCGCGTGGAGGCTTCGGTGGCGGTCTTCCACCAGCGTTTCTCCACCAATACGCTGCCGCAGTGGCGCCTGGCACATCCATACCGGATGCTGGCGCACAACGGCGAGATCAACACCATCGAGGCGAACCGCAGCTGGGCGGTGGCGCGTGGCACGGTGTTGAAGTCGCCGCTGCTGCCGGATCTCTCGGACATTTTGCCGCTGGTGTCGCTGCACGGTTCGGATTCGCAGAGCCTCGACAACATGCTCGAGGTGCTGGTGATGGGCGGCCTCGATGTGCTGCACGCCATGCGCCTGCTGATTCCGCCGGCGTGGGCTTCGGTCGACACCATCGATCCGGATCTGCGCGCCTACTACGAATTCTACGCCGCGCACATGGAGCCCTGGGATGGGCCAGCGGGTGTGGTGCTGACCGACGGCCGCTATGCGGTCTGCACGCTGGATCGCAACGGCCTGCGGCCCGCCCGGTACGTGATCACCAAGAACCGGCATCTCACCATCGCCTCGGAAGTCGGCGTGTGGGATTACAAGCCGGAGGATGTGGTGCGCAAGGGCCGCATGGGGCCGGGGCAGATGCTGGCGCTCGACCTCTCCACCGGCACGCTGCTCGAGAACAGCGACATCGACGAGATGCTGAAGGTGCGGCATCCGTACAAGGCCTGGCTGAAGAAGGGCATCCGCTACCTGCAGGCGGAACTGGTCGATCCGTCGCTGGCGGCCGAGCCCTTCGACCGTGACACATTGTCGGTGTACCAGAAGATGTTCAACCTCACCGCCGAGGAGCGTGAGGAAGTGGTGCGGGTGCTGGCGCGCGATGAGAGCGAGGCCGTGGGTTCGATGGGTGACGACACGCCCACCCCGGTGCTGTCGCACCACATGCGCAACCTGTACGACTACTTCCGCCAGCAGTTCGCGCAGGTGACCAACCCGCCCATCGATCCGCTGCGCGAATCCATCGTGATGTCGCTGCAGGCGCAGATCGGGCCGGGCTGCAATGTGTTCCAGCCGGCGCCCGAACATGCGCAGCAGGTGGTGCTGGGCTCGCCGGTGCTGTCGCAGCGTGAGCTGCGGCAGATCATCGCGCTGTCCGCCGATGGCGTGCCGAACGCCTTCATCGATCTGCAGTACCTGCCGGCCGAGGGGCTGGAGAACGCCATCCGCCGCATCTGCGTGGAGGCCGAAGCCGCCGTGCGCGATGGCAACCTGGTGCTGCTGATCTCCGACCGCTACCTGGTCAAGGAGCGGCTGCCCATCCATGCGCTGCTGGCCACCGGCGCCATACACCATCACCTGGTGCGGCTGGGGCTGCGGTTCAAGTGCAACCTGATCATCGAGACGGGCACGGCGCGCGATCCGCATCACTTCGCCTGCCTGATCGGTTACGGGGCCACCGCCGTGTATCCGTACATGGCTTATCAGACGCTGTACGACATGATGCGCAAGGGCCGCGTCAACCTGGAGCATGCGGAACGCGCGCAGCTGGGCAAGAGCTACCGCAAGGGCATCGCCAAGGGCCTGTTCAAGATCATGTCCAAGATGGGCATCTCCACCATCGCCAGCTACCGCGGCGGGCAGCTGTTCGAGATCGTGGGCCTGTCGTCGCAGCTGGTGGACCTGTGCTTCGTCGGCACCACCAGCCGCATCGAGGGCACCAATTTCGAGGACCTGCAGAGCGACATGGAGTACACGGCGCGGCGCGCCTGGAACAACGCGCGCTCGGTGGAGCCGGGCGGCCTGCTCAAGTATGTGTACGGTGCCGAATACCACATGTACAACCCGGACGTGATCGCGACGCTGCAGGCGGCGGTGATCTCCGGCAGCTATGAGCGCTACCAGGAATACGCCACGCTGGTGAACGAGCGTCCGGCTTCCACGCTGCGCGACCTGCTGGCACTGAACCCGGGCGCGGCACTGCCGATTGAAGAGGTGGAGTCCGAAGCGGCCATCCTGAAGCGCTTCGACTGCGCCGGCATGTCGCTGGGCGCGCTGTCGCCGGAGGCGCACGAGGCGCTGGCCATCGCCATGAACCGCCTGGGCGGCCGCTCCAATTCGGGCGAGGGTGGCGAGGATGCCGAGCGCTACGGCACCGAGAAGAATTCCAAGATCAAGCAGATTGCCTCGGGCCGCTTCGGCGTCACGCCGCATTACCTGGTCAACGCCGAAGTGCTGCAGATCAAGGTGGCGCAGGGTGCCAAGCCCGGCGAGGGCGGCCAGCTGCCCGGCGACAAGGTCAACGAGATGATCGCGCGGCTGCGCTATGCGCGGCCAGGTGTGGGCCTGATCTCGCCGCCGCCGCACCACGACATCTACTCGATCGAGGATCTGGCGCAGCTGATCTTCGATCTCAAGCAGGTGAATCCGCAGGCGCTGGTGTCGGTGAAGCTCGTGTCCGAGCCGGGCGTGGGCACCATCGCGGCGGGTGTGGCCAAGTGCTATGCCGACCTCATCACCATCTCCGGCTACGACGGTGGCACGGGCGCTTCGCCCATCACCTCGATCAAGTACGCTGGCTCCCCGTGGGAGCTGGGCCTCGCCGAGACGCACCAGACCCTGCGCCGCAACGAGATGCGCCACAAGGTGCGCCTGCAGACCGACGGCGGCCTGAAGACCGGCCTGGACGTGATCAAGGCCGCGATCATGGGCGCGGAGAGCTTCGGCTTCGGCACTGCGCCAATGGTGGCGCTGGGCTGCAAGTACCTGCGCATCTGCCACCTGAACAACTGCGCCACGGGCGTCGCGACGCAGAACAATGTGCTGCGCACCAAGTACTTCATCGGCCTGCCGGACATGGTGATCAACTATTTCCAGTTCCTGGCGCGCGAATGCCGCGAGATCATGGCGCAGCTGGGCGTGCGCACCATGGCCGAGCTCATCGGCAAGGTCGAACTGCTCAAGGCAGCGGAGGGCCAGTCGCCGCGCCAGCAGCGGCTGGATCTGTCGGCGCTGATCAGCTCCGGCGGGGTGGCGGCGGACGTGCCGCAATACTGCGTCACACCTTCCAACCCGCCCTTCGACAAGGGCGAGCTGGCAGAGCGCATGGTGCGCGACATGAGCGCTGCCATTGAAGGTCGCACGGGCGGCGAATTCACCTATGAAGTGCGCAACTTCAACCGCTCCATCGGCGCGCGGGTGTCGGGCGAGATCGCGCGCCGCTGGGGCAACTACGGCATGGCCAATGCGCCGCTGGTGGTGAAGCTCACCGGCTCGGCAGGGCAGAGCTTCGGAGTGTGGAATGCCGGGGGCCTGCACCTGTGCCTGGAAGGGGATTCCAACGACTATGTCGGCAAGGGCATGGCCGCCGGCAAGATCACCATCCGGCCGCCACGTGGCTCCAACTTCGTGGCCAAGGATTCGGTGATCATCGGCAACACTTGCCTGTACGGCGCCACCGGTGGCGAGCTGTATGCCGCCGGCCAGGCCGGCGAGCGCTTTGCCGTGCGCAACTCCGGCGCGGTGACGGTGGTGGAAGGCGCCGGTGATCACTGCTGCGAATACATGACCGGCGGCGTCGTGTGCGTGCTGGGCCGCACCGGCATCAACTTCGGCGCAGGCTTCACCGGCGGCTTCGCTTACGTGCTCGACCTGGAGCACGACTTCGTCGACCGCTACAACCACGAACTGATCGATATCCATCGCCTGACGCCCGAAGGCATGGAGGCATACGTGCAGCATCTGCAGCAGCTGATCGGCCGGCATGTGGCGGAGACGGGCAGTGTCTGGGGCGAGGAGATCCTGCGCGACCTGCGCAATTATCTGCCCGCGTTCTGGGTGGTGAAGCCGAAGGCGGCTTCAATCGAGGATCTCATCGTGAACCTGAGCAGAGCGGCTTAAATGGCTGACAAGAACCTACAGTTCCTGGAAATCCCGCGGCGCGATCCGGAGAAGGTGCCGGTGGCGGTGCGCACCGCCGAATTCAAGGAGATCTACGCGCCCTTCGAGCCTGAGGGCGCGGGCCAGCAGGCCGGGCGCTGCCTGTCCTGCGGCAATCCGTTCTGCGAGTGGAAGTGCCCGGTGCACAACTACATTCCGAACTGGCTGAAGCTGATCAGCGAGGGCAATTTGTTCGAGGCCGCGGAACTCTCGCACCAGACCAACTCGCTGCCGGAGATGTGCGGCCGCGTGTGCCCGCAGGATCGCCTCTGCGAAGGTGCCTGCACCCTGAACGACGGTCTCGGCGCCGTGACCATCGGCGGCATCGAGAAATACATCACCGACGAGGCGTTCAAGCGCGGCTGGCGCCCGGACATGTCATCGGTGGTGAAGACCGGCAAGCGCGTGGCGGTGATCGGCGCCGGCCCCGCGGGGCTGGGCTGTGCCGACGTGCTGGTGCGCAATGGCGTCTCGCCGGTGGTGTTCGACCGCTATCCGCGCATCGGCGGCCTGCTGACCTTCGGCATTCCCCCCTTCAAGCTCGAGAAGGAAGTGGTGGAGAAGCGCCGCGAGGTGATGGAGGAAATGGGCGTGGAATTCCGCCTCGGCGTCGACATCGGCAAGGACATGCCGTTCTCGCAGCTGGTGGAGGAGTTCGATGCCGTGTTCCTGGGCATGGGCACCTACAAGTACGTGAAGGGCGGCTTCGCCGGTGAGGATTTCGCCGGCGTGCACGAAGCGCTGCCTTACCTCGTCTCCAATATCCAGCATGAACTCGGCCTGCCGGGCGGCGAGAATTTCACGGACCTGAAGGGCAAGCGCGTGGTGGTGCTGGGCGGTGGCGACACCGGCATGGACTGCATCCGCACGGCCATCCGCCAGGGTGCGGAGTCGGTCACCTGCACTTATCGGCGCGACGCCGACAACATGCCGGGCTCACGGCGTGACTACAAGAACAGCGTCGAGGAAGGCGCGCAGTTCCTGTTCAACCGCCAGCCCATCGAGATCGTCAGCGGCGCGAATGGCGAGGTCGCGGGCGTGCGCGTGGTGGAGACGCGGCTCGGCAAACCCGACGCGCGCGGTCGCCGCGTCGCAGAGAACGTACCGGGCACCGAGCAGCTGGTCCCCGCCGACGCGGTCATCATTGCCTTCGGCTTCCAGCCCAGCCCGCCGTCGTGGCTCGGGGATCTGGGTATCCAGCTGCACGGCAATGGCCGCGTACGGGTGTCTGGCGCCAAGCAGACGGCGTTCCAGACCACGCATCCCAAGGTCTATGCGGGCGGCGACATGGTGCGCGGTTCGGACCTCGTCGTCACTGCGGTGTTCGAAGGGCGCGAGGCTGCCAAGGGCATCCTGCGCCAGCTCGGGCATTACGCCCGGTGACAGCATTCATCAAGACGCCCGGCTGGCTAGACTGGTATGCCGATCCTTCGACGCCACGCTTCGTGCTGCCGGCAGGCGCCGTGGATGCGCACTGCCATGTGTTCGGCCCTGGCGCGGAGTTTCCCTTCGCGCCGGAGCGCAAGTACACCCCCTGCGATGCCTCCAAGGCGCAGCTGTTCGCACTGCGCGACCATCTGGGCTTCGCCCGCAATGTGATCGTGCAGGCCACCTGCCATGGCGCCGACAACAGTGCCATGGTCGATGCGTGCGTGGCGGCGAATGGCAAGGCTCGGGGCGTTGCCACCGTGCGGCGCTCTGTGACAGATGCCGAGCTGCAGCGGCTGCATGCTGCGGGCGTGCGCGGCGTGCGCTTCAATTTCGTGAAGCGGCTGGTGGATTTCACCCCCAAGGATGAACTGCTGGAGATCGCCACCCGCATCGGCCAGCTGGGCTGGCACGTGGTGATCTACTTCGAGGCCGTGGACCTGCCGGAGCTGTGGGAGTTCTTCACCGCGCTGCCGACCACCGTGGTGGTCGATCACATGGGGCGCCCCGACGTAAAGCAACCCATCGACGGCCCCGAGTTCTCGCTGTTCCTGAAGTTCATGCGCCAGCATGACAATGTGTGGAGCAAGGTGAGCTGCCCCGAGCGGCTGTCGGTCAGCGGGCCGCCGGCGCTGCATGGCGAACAGCATGCCTACCGCGATGTGGTGCCGTTCGCGCGCCGCGTGGTCGAGGAGTTTCCGGATCGCGTACTGTGGGGCACCGACTGGCCACACCCGAACCTGAAGGACCACATGCCTGACGACGGGCTGCTGGTGGATTTCATCCCGCATATCGCGCTGACGCCGGAGCTGCAGCGCAAGCTGCTGGTCGACAACCCCATGCGTCTGTACTGGCCGGAAGAGTAGGCGCCGCAGCGCGCAAGGAGGCGCGCGGTCTGCACCCATGCAGAAGCAGATCCTCGCGGCCACGGCCATCGGCGTCACCTTCGTGATGTTCGTGCCGTATATCCGTTCCATGCAACAGGGCCGCACCCGGCCGCATGCCTTCTCGTGGATCATCTGGGCGCTGGTCACCTTCGTGGTGTTCCTTGCGCAGCTGGCCGGGAAGGGTGGGGCCGGGGCCTGGCCCATCGGCGTCTCCGGCCTCATCACGATCTACATCGCCGTGCTGGCCTATCGCCGGCACGCCGACCGGCACATCAGCCGCGCCGACTGGGCATTTCTGGTGGCAGCACTGGCGGCGCTGCCGGTCTGGGCGCTCACCGCCGATCCGCTGGCGGCCGTCGTGCTGCTCACCGGCGTGGACCTGGCCGGTTTTGGCCCCACCTTCCGCTCGGCCTACCACCGCCCGTACGACGAGCCGATCGGCTTTTACCTGCTGGGCACGCTGCGCAATGCGCTGGCGATCGCGGCACTGGAACATTATTCGCTGACCACCGTGTTGTTCCCGGCGGCGGTCGCGGCGTCCAACCTGGTGTTTGTCGCGATGGTGGCCTGGCGGCGCCGGCAGGCAGAGGTTGTCCGGCACACCTGATTGGCCGTGGCCGCACCTGGCTTGACGATGCCCGCACAACGCGCAAGGCTCAGGTTCCGTCCGAAGAGAAGAGAGGAATGGTAATGAACCTGCGCCCGCTGATTGCCACTGCGTTGCTGCTCCTGCCTGGTGCGATGACCTGGGGACAGCAGCCTAAGCCCGCTGTGGCCTCGCTCGACCATGTCGCCCTGTACGTCGTGGATCTGGACCGCAGTGTCTCTTTCTACAAGAGCCTCTTCGGGTTCTCCGAAATCAAGGCGCCGTTTCCCATCGCCAGGTGGCTGGTGGCGGGCAATGGCCTGACGCTGCACATCGTTTCGGGGCGGACCAAGCCGCTCGAGAACACCAAGTGGGATCACTTCGCGCTCTCCTGCCCCGACATGGACCAGATGATCGCGGTGCTCGCGGCCAACAAGGTGCCCTGGACGGACATGGAGGGAAACCATGCGCCGCAGATACGCCCCGACGGCATCAAGCAGATATTCGTGCGCGACCCGGACGGCTACTGGATCGAGGTCAACGACATGCTGAAGGCTCGCTGAGCGGGGCGCCACTGGCCGCGTTTGCCGCGGGAGCACCAACACATGGCGAGCGGAAAGGCCAAGTCCAAGACCGTGGCGACGGCGGCCAGTGTCCACGCCTACATCGCAGCGGTAGCGAACGATGTGCGCCGCAGTGATGCGCAGCAGTTGCTCACGCTGCTGGCGGAACTCACCGGCTGGAGGGCCCGGATGTGGGGCCCGAGCATCATCGGGTTTGGCACCTACCACTACACCTACGACACCGGCCGCGAAGGATCGATCTGCGCCGTTGGATTCAGTCCGCGCAAGACCAGCCTGGTCATTTATGCGGCGGATTTTCCCGGTCGGCAGGCATTGCTCGCACAGCTCGGCAAGCACAAGAACGGCAAAGGCTGTCTCTACATCAACAAGCTGGCTGACATCGACATGCCGGTGCTGCGGAAGATACTGCAGGGCGGACTGGCGGAGGTGAAAAAGACATGGCCGGTGACAGCTACGTAATGGCGCCGGCACCGCGCACCATAGGCTGATGCCGCGCTACGCCGTCCTGCTGCGAGGCGTCAACGTGGGCAAGGGCAACCGGCTGGCGATGGCCGATTTCCGCGCGCTGCTGGAAGGGCTGGGGTGCAGCGGCGTGCGTACGCTGCTCAACAGTGGCAACGCCGTGTTCACGGCACCGGGTCGCTCCGCGCCGCGACTCGCGGCTGCCATCGGCGCGGCAATCCATGCCTCGTGCGGATTCCAGCTGGCCGTGGTGGTGCAATCGGCGGCCACGTTCGATGCCGTGATCGCCGACAATCCCGCGGTCCCGCCGGCGGACGGCCACGCAAGGTTCCTGGTGGCCTTCGCCCAGGACGGAACTGCGCTTGAGCCCCTGGAAGTATTGCGGACACTGGCCGGGCCGCAGGAGCTCTTCCACATCGGTGCCCACGCGGCTTACCTCTTCTGCACGCCAGGTATCCTCGAGAGCAAGCTGGCGGCAGCGATGCTGGGCAAGGCTGGCCGCGGCGTGACCACGCGTAACTGGGCCACGGTGCTGAAATTGCAGGGGCTGCTGCGCTCCTGAACCCCGCATGGCCGCTGCCTCATGGCAGCCGCCGGTACTTCCTGAGAGCCTGCAGCAGGCGGTCCTGTGGCAGTTCGTATACCCGCAAGCCGTTGGCGGTCATCGTGCGTGCCGCCAGCAGCGCGTTGGTGATGGCTTCCTCGGTAGCCTGCACGGTGGCATCGAACAGCGGGTTGATAGCGTCATTGGCCAGCTGCTGCGCTGGTGCGCTGCCCTTCTGCGCGTACAGGCCCGGGTTCGCAGTCGAGAACGCCAGGAAGATGTCGCCCGACGTGTTGCCACCCATGCCGCCCATGCGGCCGACTCCCAGCGGCACGCGGCGTGTGAGGCGCTTCAGCTGGTGCGGCAGCAGCGGGGCATCGGTGGCGACAATCACGATGATGGACCCCATCTCGATGTCATCCGACGCCGCATGATTCCGGGCGGCCTGGTCGCAGCGCAGGGTGACGCCACGAGTGCTGGGCGCATCGCCCACCAGGCAGGGCAGCTGGTCGGCGATCTCCTGGCCCACGGGCACACCTGCGACGCTCAGCAGCGGGCGCACTCCATAGTTGCATTGAACCAGCACGCCGACGGTGTAGCCGCCGGCTGCGGGAGGCAGCACACGTGAGGCAGTACCGATGCCGCCCTTGAAGCGATGGCAGATCATCCCCGTGCCGCCGCCGACATTGCCCTCTTCCACGGGGCCGCCGTGGGCTCCATCCAGTGCGGCCAGTACGTGCTGCTCTTTCACGTGGAAGCCGGTGATGTCGTTGAGGCCGCCGTCGTAGGTCTCGGCCACCACGGGCAGGCCCCATAACTCGAAGCCCGGGTTGGCCACCTGCCAGCGGGTGATGCTGTCGCGCACCACGCCCACGCTGTAGGTATTGGTGATGCCCACCGGGCCCTCGAGGTAGCCGCTTTCCTCGATCCACGCCGTGCCGGTCATCTCGCCATTGCCATTCAGCATGTTCCAGCCCGCGAAAACCGGATCATTGGTCTGCGCCCGGCCGCGTGGATGGATGATGGTGACGCCCGTACGGACGCGCTCTGCCTCTACCAGCGTCGTGTGCCCGACCTCCACGCCCGGCACATCGGTGATGGCATCGAAGCGTCCAGGTGTGCCGCCGATCAGCGCGGCGATGCCCAGCTCGCGCGCGCGCGGCCTGGGCCCGGGCTCTGCCGCAGCGGTGATGAAACCCGCCAGCGCAGCGAACAGCACCGGCAGCACACGGCACAGGTGCACGTTCAATCCTCGATCAGTGGCTTGCGTGGCAGCCGCTGCTCCCGCATCGCGGCATGATAGGCAAAGGAAGCAATGACGGCGGCCGCCTGCTTCAGGTCTTCCGGCAGGATGTGGTCCCAGGTGTCGAGGCTGGTGTGATGCACGTGCGTGCGGTAGTCGGCCGGGTCCTGCACGAACTGGAAGCCGGGCAGGCCGACCCGATCGAATGAGATGTGGTCCGTGCTGGAAGTGTTGCGCAGCGTGACAATGCGCGCGTCCAGATCCTCGAATGGCTTCAGCCAGGCTTCGAAGATGGGCACCACGGCGGCATTCTCCTGCGCGTATACACCGCGGATGCGCCCGCTGCCATTGTCGAAATTGAAGTACGCAGCCAGCTTGTCGTACGCTGCCTTGCGCTGCAGCGGGCCCTTGAGTTCCCGCACGGCGCGCGGCAGCGCCTTCTCCTTGGGATCCGTGGGTTCCGGCCACGCAGCGAAGTGGCTGTCCACGTAACCGGTGGAACCCAGCAGGCCCTGCTCCTCACCGGTCCACAATGCCACGCGGATGGTGCGCCTGGGCTTCACGCCGATCTTCTTCAGGATGCGCAGCGCTTCCATCATCACCACGGTGCCGGCGCCGTTGTCACTGGCGCCGGTGCCCGTGTGCCAGGAATCCATATGGGCGCCGATGATCACGACCTCCTCGGACTTCGGTCCGCTGCCCGGGATCTCGCCGAAGGTGTTTGCGGCGGGCAGATCCTGCTCGCTGGTGAAGCCGCCATCGACGTTCACTCGCAGGCGCACGGCATCCTTGCGCTGCACGGCGCGCACCAGCTGGTTGTAGTGTTCGGCAGCCACCACCAGATCCGGCACACCCGATGATTCGCCCGCCTTGCGTGAGCCACCGCCGGTGACGCGCAGGATGCCGTTGTCCCATGCGCTGATATGCAGCGTCGCGACCACGCCCTCCTCAACCAGGAAGGGATTCACCAGTTTCGTCAGCTCATCGCGCTTGCGGGCGTCCTCGCGGCGCTTGCTGCGCTCCTCGGGTGACGGATCCTCGGCGATCGGGAAGGTCTGCAGTTCGCCAAGTGAGGCTTCGCTGTGACGGACGAAGTCCGGCGTGGTGGGGCGCTCGTACTTGCGCGCTTCATCCAGCAGCAGGATCTTGCCGCGCAGCTGGCCCTTCCGTTTCTGCAGGTCCTCGAAGGTCTTGATTACCAGCAGCTCGACCTCGCCTTCGACCGGTCCGCTGGTGCCCGGTGTCCACGCGCGCGGCAGCGCATGCAGTGGCAACGCGCGAGGCGACAGCCACTCGAGGGTTGCCGAGCGGAACGCCCAGCCCCGGCCGAAGGCCGGATCCCACACCTCGTCATGCACATTGGCCAGGCCCCAGCTGCCCAGCTTGCCGCGTGCCCATTCATTGGCTTTCACGGCGGAAGGTGATGCGGTGAGGCGAGGCCCCACCGTCTCGGTGAGCTCCTTCAGCAATTCGCTGACCTGCGAGCGATTGAACGACTCGGCGCGGATGCGACTCACGACATCCCAGTCGACGGGCTCGATGGACTGCGCACAAAGCGGAGCGCCCACCACGACACTCAAGAGGAGTGCAGAAATCTTCGACTTCAAACATGGGATGTTCATGTCCGCAGCCTACACCAGGGCACCGGCAGGTCTTCAACCAGTCGGGAATGTCGCCATGAATTCGCGGTGCATGCAAAGGTTGTCCTGCGCATCGGCTGGTGCTGCAACCAATTGCGATGCACGATAGCCAGTGCGGATGGCCGCGACCAGGATCTGTGGTCCCTCTACCTGGAAATCGATGCGCCAATCCTGCACGGCCAGTGTCATGCGGCCGCCTTCGCCCCGACGGATGCGACGATAGGGATGCGGCTGCGGGCCGAGCGCGAGCGTATTGACGACGCGCGCGCGCAGCGGCAGTTCCGCGCGTGCGGCCAGCCATTCCAGCTGCCGATCCGCCAGCGCAGAAAAACTTACGGTATACGCAGGACGCGGATCCCGCTCTTTCAGCCATCCTGAGCCGGAGTCCGGGAATGCGTCCGTGTAGGACACGTAGGGTTTGATGTCGAGGACCGGAGTGCCATCCAGCAGATCCACATCGCGCACCCGCAGGTGCAGTCCATCGATGGCGTCCAGGCGCAGCACCGACAGCCCGAGCGGGTTCGGCCGATGCGGCGAGCGCGTCGCGAGCACGCCCTTGCGTCCGGTCGTGCTGCGCGGCGGCAGAACCTTGGGTCGCCAACTCTGGTTGCGGTCAAACCAGAAGATCACCCAGATGCGTTCCCAGCCGATGAGATCCTCGATGGCGTGTTCCAGGTTGCGGCCGGGCAGCAGTTCGATGACACCTGGTGCATCGGGCGCGGCGGCAGGCTGACGTGGCGCCTCCACTTTCGTGGCGTGTGCTGTCCGCATGTGGCCGATGGGATCCAGTTGCAGCGTCGGGGAGTGGACATTCATGTCTGGTAGTTCCGGTATGCTGAACAGCGTGAGTTCGAATCAACAGCCGCAACCATCGCCGGCCGACGACGGCCCGCTGCTGGGCGCCATGGCACGTGCCGGGGGATTGGCGGGGGTGCTGCTTGTTTTTGCGCTCATGCAGCTGGCCCTGGTCGCGCTGGGTTATTCACTGAAGGAAACCACCAGCGCGCTGACTGTCATCTGGCCGCCTCCGGGTCTGACGATGGTCACATTGTGGCTCACGCCCCGTCGTTATTGGCCGGCCTTCCTCGCCACGCACTTCCTCGCCGAGTTTGCCATGGGCTCGATATGGATCGGGCACCCGCTGCCGGCACTGGGCGCGCTTTATCCGGCAGCAAACTGCCTGGATGCGCTGGTCGGCGCCAGCATTGCGCGCTGGCTCATTCCGGACCTCGCATCCGCGCGCACGCTGCAGCTGTTGCGGGCCTGTCTGGGCGCCACCGCAGTAGGCTCAGCGACCGGCGCGGTACTGGGGGCGACGCTGAACCTGGTCAACCAGCAGGGCTTCAGCGAAGGCTTCGCCGTCATCGGCTTCCTGCACGATGCGCAGGTATGGTGGCTCGGCAACTGGCTGGGGTCGCTGGTCGTGGTGCCGCTGGTCATCTGCTGGATGAGCCCGCTGCGGAACCTCTATACCGAGCTCGCACTGCGTTCACGCATCGAACTGGTGCTGTTCACTGCAGCGCTGATCGGCCTGTGCTGCTACGTGTTCGCGGCGCGGCGTGACCAGGCGGCTTCGCTGCTGCAGTTCCCCACGGTCATCGCCGCGCTGATGCTCTACGCGGCCGCCAGGTTGCCGCCGCGGTGGCTGAGCGCTCAATTCATGATGGTGGCGCTGCTCTGCGCCTGGCTGTCGGTGCGTTACCAGGGGCCCTTCGAGGCGGATGATTTCTTCATCCGCACCATTGCCGTGCAGACCTTCCTGGTCTCGATCGGTGTCATCTCACTGTCCCTGAGCATGTCGCTGACCGAGAAGAACATCCTGTTCGGCCACCTGCGCGAAGCCGAATATCGCTACCGCAGTTTCGTGGAGCTGAGCACCGAGGCCGTGTGGCGCGTGGAGTTGAAGCGGCCCATGCCGGTCACATTGACTGACTCGGAGCAGGTTGATTGGCTGCGCGAGCACGCCTGCGTCGTGGAGGCGAGCCGCACCTACGAGCAGATCGAGCCCGCTGTTGCCGACGGCGAGGCGCTGCCCTGGCGGCGTGAATCCGGCTGGGCGGCGGTGTATGAGGATCAGGTGCACAAGGCCGCGACGCAGGGTTATTCCATCGATGGCCTGCCATTCACCAAGGACATTCGCGGGCGGCGCCGCACCTTCCTGACATCCTTCAGCGGAGTGGTGCAGGACGGCTATCTGCTGCGCATCTGGGGCGTGGCACGCGACATCAGCGAGCTGACCGAACTCAATGCACGGCTGCTGCGCGAACAGGAGCGGCTGAAATCCTATGCCCGCCAGTTGATGACTGCCGAGGAGAAGGCCCGGCGTGCCACCGCCGTGGACCTGCACGACGGCATCGGGCAATCGCTGGTGGGAATGGCGATGACGCTGGATGTGGCACGCCAGCACTCGCCCGCTGATGTGCGCTTGCTGATCGACGAGGTGCGCGTGCGGCTGCGCGAAGTGCAGGAACGCACACGCCACATGATTTCAGACCTGAGCCCGCCCGGACTCTATGAGCTGGGCCTGGCTCCGGCGCTGCAATGGCTGGCGGTCTACATGCGCGGCCAGGATCGGCTGCATGTCGAGCTTGAGGCAAGGGTGCGCGAGGAGTTCATCAAGATCGAGACGCGCGTGCTGGTGTTCAAGCTGGTACGCGAGCTGCTGCGCAACGTGGTCAAGCATGCTGGCGTGAACGCGGCACGTGTCCTGGTGGTCGGGGATGCGGAGCGGCTGAGTGTGGAAGTGTCCGACCAGGGCAAGGGCTTCGAGTGGCAGATGGATCTGTTCGGCGCCAATGCCGGCGGCTTTGGCCTGTGGAGCATTGCCGACCGCGTGCACGAGATAGGCGGGCAGTTCTCGGTGGATACCGCGCCCGGCCGCGGCTCGCGTTTCGAGATGGTGTTTCCCCTGCGCGCGGCCGCGCCTTCCGGCGGCCACGATTACCAGTCGGGGCTGCGCGCGTGAAGCGCTGTGGCGCCGGCAGCGGTCCACTGCTCATGCAGGCCTGCGACATCACGCAGTGCGAGGGGCGCTGCTGCTACGACGGCGTGTACCTGCAGCCCGGGGAGGAGGAGTTCCTGCGGGAGCTGCTGGCCAAGGTCCCCGAGCTCGCCGCCAAGGTGCCGGCTGATTTCGTGGTCGATGGCTACTGGGACGGCGAGCCGATGGGCCGCAAGACGGCGACGCGTCCGGAGCAATACCGCGCGGCGGATTTCCCCGCCCACTTCACCCGCACCCGCTGCGTGTTCGGGGATTCGCGCGGCTTCTGCGAGCTGGAAAAGTTCGCGCGGCAACGCGGCCAGCATCCCTGGACCTTCAAGCCGACCACTTGCTGGATGTTTCCGCTTGAGGATGACGCTGGCGAGCCGGTGGAGCCGGTGCGCGGGCCCGAGGACGACCCCTATTTCAGCAGCGAGTACCCAGGCTACGCCAGTTGCCTGCCCTGCGGCCGCCACGAGCCTGCGGGGCAGCCCTGGCGGCAGGCCCTGGCCGGCGAGATTGGCTATTACACGGCGGCAGCGCAGCTGCCCCTGCTGGGGTCACCCGGCCATAGCGTCGATGAGCTGCTGGCTGCAGGGGATCCAGGCAAAAAAAACCCCGCTGGCTAGCGGGGCTGTTCAGTTCTCGCACTCGTCCCGAGTCAATCAATCGGACAGCAAAAGCTCCGGTTTGTGCGCTGCGGACCTCTGGTCCAACCGATTTGCCGGCCCGGGCGTTGTTTCGCCCGTCTCTCGCACAGCGATGTACCTGACAAAGGAGGTGCTCGCCTGACCGTGCCCAACCCGATCGCCTGGGTTTCTTCTGTTTCAGCAGAATCAGACAGTTGACTGGGGCGGCAACCGCCACAACCAACTGTTGGAGCGAGTGTAGCGCGAAACACACCGAACCGGTCAAAGTGTTTCCATATTGCAACACCCGGTGGATATCGGTCCAACGGGTGTCACCGGGACGGTTCAATGCGGGGGGTCAGGCAGCCATCAGGGTCTTGACCCGTTTCATGGCTGTGGCTTCGATCTGACGAATGCGTTCCGCGGACACGCCGTATTCATCGGCCAGGGCGTGCAGGGTGGGCTTGTCCTCGCTCATCCAGCGGCGGCGCAGGATGTCCTGGCTGCGGGCATCCAGCCGGCTGACGGCCGCCGCCAGGCGCTCGCGCACGTCGGAATCCCACTCCGCGGTTTCGGCCTGCTCGGCCGGATCCGCGTCCGGAGAGGGCAGATACTGGGCCGGGCCGTAATGGTGCTCTTCGTCGTCCGCCTCGGGCGCCGGGTCGAAGGACATGTCGCGCGCGGCCAGCCGCTGCTCCATCTCGGTGACTTCGGCCGCGGACACGCCCAGATCCCGGGCTACCGCCTGGGTTTCCTCCAGGGTGAGCCAGCCGAGGTTCTTCTTCATGCGGCGCAGGTTGAAGAACAGCTTGCGCTGGGCCTTGGTAGTCGCGATCTTCACCAGGCGCCAGTTGCGCAGCACGTAATCGTGGATTTCGGCGCGGATCCAGTGCACGGCAAAGGAAACCAGGCGCACGCCCTGGTCGGGGTCGTAGCGCTTGACCGCCTTCATCAGGCCCACATTGCCTTCCTGGACCAAGTCGCCGATGGGCAGTCCGTAACCGGCATAGCCGCGGGCGATGTGCAGCACGAAGCGCAGGTGCGACATGACCAGTTCGCGGGCGGCGCCCAGATCGTTCTCACGGCGGAACCGGTTGGCGAGCAGCTGCTCCTCCTCGCGGGAGAGCACGGCGATGCGGCTGATGCGGTCGGCATAAGCCTCGAAACTGCCCAGGGGGCCGGCCAGCAGGGCCTCGGGGCGGGCGATCAGGGTGCTTGTGCTCACAGGGTTCTCCTCCGTGCCATCGATGTTGGCACTCGCAATATTAGAGTGCCAACCACCCTAGCGGTTCCCTGTTTCGCCTTCCTTTAATTATGTGAAAAAAACGGGCGGTAATCAGGCGGTCAGGCCCGGGGCTCGATGCGTGCCAAGTGCCGCGCCGCCGCCAGCCAGGCACCGGCCAGGCCCAGCGCGGAGCCCCCCGCCAGCAGCAGGGCGATATCCGGCAGGCCCGGAGTGAGCAGCCGGAAATTGCTGCCATAGCTGGCCGCCAGGCGCGCCACGGGGCCATTGAGCAGCGTCAGCCCCAGCAGCACCAGAAGGGTGGCGAGCAGGCCGCCGCCGAGGCCGTAATACAGCCCGGTGTACAGGAACGGGCGCCGGACGAAGGCATTGCTGCCACCGACGAGCTTGGTCACTTCGATCTCGGCGCGCCGGTTGTAGATCTCCAGCCGCACCGTATTGCCGATGATGGCCAGCACGCCGACGCCCAGCAGCACCGCCGCGCCGGTCACCACGCCGCGCAGCAGGTCGAGGATGGCGTTCAGCCGGCGCACCCATTCGCTGTCCACCTGCACCAGCTCCACCTCAGGCCAGGCTTCCAGATATCGCTGCAGCGATGCCATGTGCTCCGGGGTGGCCGCGTCGGCATTCGGGCGCACATCCAGCGCATGCGGCAGCGGGTTCTCGCCCAGTGTGTCCAGCGCTGCCCCGAAACCGCTGCGCTCGCGGAAGGATTTCAACGCATCTTCCGAACTGATGAGCTGGACGCTCGCGATGCCGCTGCGCTGGCGCAGGCTGGCAGCCAGCTGGCCGGCCTTGTCCAGCGCCACGTTCTTCTTGAAGTAGACGGCGACCTCCACGGCGTTGGCGAAGTCGCCGGTGGCGCCGCGCACGCTGATGATGGCGAGTCCCAGCGCCGTCGGCAGCGTCAGCGCAATGGCGATCACCAGCACGGTGAACCCGGTGGCCAGTGGCGCGCGTGCCAGCCGGCCGGCGGCGAACAGCGAGGACTGGGCATGCCGCGTGAGCCAGCCAATCATCGTCCGGCCTCGATGACGGGCAGGTCGAATGCGGGCGGCGCGGCGCCTGTCTCCTGTACGCGGCCATCGGCCACGACGATCTCGCGCAGGCCCCAGGCCCTCACGATGTCCAGGTCATGGGTCGCGATGACCACTGTCACGCCCACCTCGCTGAAGCGGCGGAACACGCCCATGACCTCCAGCGACAGCGCGGGATCGAGGTTGCCGGTGGGCTCGTCGGCGATCAGCAGCCGCGGTTTGCCCACCACGGCACGCGCGATGCCGACACGTTGCTGCTCGCCCACCGACAGCTCCAGCGGCAGCGCGGTGGCGCGATCCAGCAGGCCGACCTGGTCCAGCGCCGCGCGCGCCCGCCGGTCGATCTCCTTCAGCGTGATGCCGGTTTCCGCGGCATGCAGCGGCAGCGCCACGTTGTCGAACACGCTGCGCTCGGTGAGCAGGCGGTGATCCTGGAACACCACGCCCAGCTCGCGGCGGAATGCCGGGATCTTCCGCGCCGACAGCGCGGCGGTGTTGTGGCCGTTGACCATCACCATGCCGCGGGTCGGCCGCTCCAGCAGCGAGATCAGCTTGAGGATGGTGCTCTTGCCCGCGCCGGAGCGCCCGGTGAGGAACACCATCTCGCCGGCCTTCACCTCGAAGCTTGCGCCGCTGAGCGCCTCGCGGCCGTTGGGGTAACGCTTGCTGGCACGATCGAAGCGGATCATGAGAGCGACTTTACACCCGGACCCGTGCCGAGCAGTGCATCGACGAAGGCCGGTGCATCGAATACGCCGAAGTCGCCGGGCTGTTCGCCAATGCCGATGAAGCGGATGGGCAGTTTCAGCTCGCGCGCGATGGCCACGACGATGCCGCCGCGCGCGGTGCCGTCCAGCTTGGTCAGCACCAGGCCGGTCACGCCGACCGCGGCGTGGAATTCGCGCGCCTGTGCCAGCGCGTTCTGGCCCTGGTTGGCGTCCAGCACCAGCAGCACCTCGTCCGGTGCGGGCGCATGCACGCGCTGGATCACGCGACGGATCTTCTTCAGCTCCTCCATCAGGTGCGTCTGGCTGTGCAGCCGGCCGGCGGTATCGGCCAGCACTACATCGATGCCGCTGGATTGCGCCGAGCGGATGGCATCGAACACTACCGCGCCGGGGTCAGCCCCCGCGGACTGCTGCACGATCTGCGCACCGCTGCGTTCGGCCCAGATATCCAGCTGCTCGCTGGCGGCCGCGCGGAAGGTATCGCCGGCGGCCAGCAGCACCTTGTGCCCGCTGCCGGCCAGGCGCAGCGCGAGCTTGCCGATGGAGGTGGTCTTGCCCGAGCCGTTCACGCCCACCACCATGATCACGAACGGCTTGCGGTTGCGATCGATGCTGAGCGGCACGGCGCAGGGCTGCACGATGGCGAGCAGCTCGGTGCGCAGTGCGGCGAGCAGTGCATCCGCATCGGCCAGTTCCCGCCGCGCGACGCTGGCGCGCAGCTTTTCCAGGATGGCGGTGGTGGCAGCAATGCCGACATCCGCGCCGATGAGCCGGGTTTCCAGATCCTCGAGCAGTTCGGCGTCGATCTGCCGGCCCCGGAACAGGCTGCCGAAATCGCCCGCCAGCCGGTTGGCGCTGCGCGAGAGTTTGTCGCGCAAGCGACCGAAGAAACCGGATTTCTCGTTGCTGTCTGCCATGGATGCGTGCGGCTAAAGGCGCGCATTGTAATAGGCTAGCGCGCATGAAACGTGCCGTTCGCGAACTGCGCATCGTGGGGGGCTCCCTGCGCGGCCGGAAGTGGAGTTTTCCGGAAGTGCCCGGATTGCGCCCCACGCCGGACAGGGTGCGCGAGACGTTGTTCAACTGGCTGGCTCCGCACATCGCCGGCATGCGTGTGCTCGATCTGTTCGCGGGCAGCGGCGCGCTGGGCATCGAAGCGCTGTCGCGTGGCGCGACCAGTGCGGTGCTGGTGGAGAAGGATCGCGCCGCCGCGGCCGGTCTGCGCGAGGTGCTGCAGCGTTTCGCGGTGGGCGGTGCACGCGTCGAGGGTGGGGATGCGCTCGCCTTCCTGCGTGCCCAGCCGCCAGCCTCCTTCGACCTCATCCTGCTGGACCCGCCCTTCGAATCCACGCTGCTGGCGCCGGCCCTGGCTGCCGCCGGCCGGCATGATCTGCTGGCGGCCGGCGGCTTCTGTTATGTCGAACTGCCCGCCGCC
>JBEVNO010000080.1:0-19695 GCA_040508085.1 Steroidobacteraceae bacterium | reverse complement strand
TTTTTCTCGTCGGGTGCTGGTCTGCTCCGGCTCATGATGCCGCGCAACGGCCCCGTGTGTCACGCCGTTACGGAAGAACAGCGGCGCTGGGGACTACGGGTGCCCTCATGGCTCTATGCCGGCATCTGGCTGGGGCGTGGCCGCGCGGTTCAACTGGAAGAGGTTGTCGCCAGCCAGTCGCGTACCTGCAATACAGCGTCGGTGAAAATCTCCGGAGACTCCTGTGGCAGGTTATGCCCCGTATCTGCCACGCGGTGCTCGTGTGGACCAGTGAACATCCGCGCGTGCTCCGCGGTCCCGCCGGGCTTGAGCGGGTCTCTGGCACCATCCAGCGTCACTGTTGGCACGCTGATTGCGGGTTTCTGCTGCAGGCGGTCTTCGAGTGGCTGCAGCGCCGGATCGCCAGCTTCGAGGCCGAAGGTGCTGCGGTAACAGTGGATGACGACATCCACGAAATCCGGGTTGTCGAAGGATTCCGCGGAGCGCGCAAAAGCCGCCTCGGTGAAATCCCAACCCGGTGACCAGCTCTCCCACAGCAAGCGGGTTAGCTCGCGCCGGTGTTCCTCCAGGCAAGCCCGGCCCCGTTCGGTCTGAAAGAGATGCTGGTACCAGAAGACACGCTCCAGCGCCGGGGCTGCCGCATGCTGCTGCCCGCGCACATCGATGATGTCGTAGCTGGCATAGGAGACGAGCCCGCCAACCCTCTCCGGCCACAGCGCCGCGGCAACGCAGGATGCGTTGCCGCCCCAATCGAAGCCACCCAGGATCGGCCGTTGCAGGCCAAGCGCGTCGGCAAGCTGCAGGATGTCGCACCCGCGGGCGGCCTGCTGGCCACTGCGCATCGTGGTCGCGACATGAAATCTCGTCGGGCCGAAGCCGCGCGCGTAGGGAGCGATGACTCTGGCGCCGGCCTCGACCAGGATCGCCGCCACTTCATCAAAGGCGTGTACATCGTATGGAAAGCCATGCGACAGGATGACCGGCCAACCCCCGGCAGGACCGCGCTCGATATATGCGATCCGCAGCGTGCCGGTGTCGACGCTTTTCGTCGGGTTCAGGTGCCCTCCCCCGCTACCTTGCCGATGAACGCCCGAAGATCGGCCAGCATCAGCGCCGGCTCTTCCCAGGCGGCGAAGTGTCCGCCCGCCTCCATGTTGGTCCAGTGGACGATGTGGTATGTCTTTTCGGCAAACGAGCGGGGCGTCGGAATGAACACCGGGTCCGGGAATGCCGCAACTCCCATCGGCGCACGGATGCGAGTGCCCGCGGGAAACTTGTCTGATCCCTCCAGACGCTTTCCATGATAAATCCAGGTCGCCGTCACCACAGCCGATGGCGCGACATAGAGCATGATGTTGGTGAGCAGCTCGTCCTCCGTGAACTTGCTCCAGATATCGGGGCTGCCGTCAGCCGTCGTCGGCAAGTCCGCCCACTTCCCGAACTTCTCCAGTATCCAGCCAGCCGCGCCGACGGGGCTGTCGGCCATGGCCACGCCCAGTGTCTGGGGGCGCGTCTCCTGCTCGTGCGTGTAGCCGGTTTCCCAGTCGAGAATCGCATCGCGGCGGGAGAAGAACTCCTTTTCCGCGGGGGTGGCGGGCACCACATCCGCGGCGAAGATGCTCACCATGTTGATGTGGAAGCCGAGCAGTGCATGGGGCTGCGTGCACGCCATCCAGCTGGCGATGTGGGCACCCCAGTCACCTCCCTGCACTATGAAGCGCCTCGAACCGAACAGCCGTGCCATCAGCCCATGCATGAGTCCGGCGGCGCGACGCGGCCCGATAACCCCCGTGATCGGCTGCGAGAATGCGAAGCCGGGAAGCGAAGGCACGACCACATCGTGGCCATCAGCCACCAGCGGCTGCAGCAGCTGCCCGAACTCAAGGAAGGAGCCGGGCCACCCGTGCAGGAGAAGGACGGGTGGCTTGCTGCCGTCGCCCTGCACGTGGACAAAATGGATGCGCTCGCCCTCGATGTCAGTGGTGAACTGGCGCAGGCCATTGAGGCGCTGTTCCACTGTGCGCCAGTCGTAGCTGTGCAGCCAGTGTGCGACCAGCCGTTTGAGGTCCGCGATGCCCACGCCGGACTTCCAGCCGCCTGTGTCAGGCAACTGGCTCCAGTCATAAGCCGCCACCTTAGCCATGACGGCGGCCAGCCGCGCGTCGCTCACGTGGATCTCAAAGGGCACGATCATGCATTGTTCCTGGCGACAAGATGCGCCGCTGCACGCCATTCGGCGCTTCGTCGCAAAGATGGACTCTGGTATAACCGGTGTCTACACCGTCTCAAGCTCAACATCTTTGCGTAAACCGCACAGGGCACTGCAGATGGATCTGGCTGGGGATCTGGAAATCTTCACCCTGGTAGCCGAGGCAGGCAGCTTCTCGGCAGCAGGCCGCCGGCTGAAGCTCGCGCCCTCATCCGTCGCGCGGGTCATCGACCGCATCGAAGCGCGCCTCGGCATTCGCTTGCTGTTGCGAACGACGCGCTCGCTGATACTGACTCCCGAAGGCGCCACGTACCTGTCTTCCGCGCGGCGGATCCTCGCTGATCTGAAGGAAACCGAACAGTCGATCGCCGACCAGGGTTCGCCGAAAGGACGCCTGCGCCTGAGCATCTCGCAACTTTTCGGCAGGATGTTCGTGGTGCCGTTACTGCGGGAGTTCATCCAGAAGTATCCCGACATTCTGCTCGAGGTGATCTCCACTGACACCGTCGTCGATGTCGCGGCTGGGCAGGCAGACGTTGCCATCCGGCTGGGGCCTCTGCCCGACAGCCCGCTTACCGCCCGCAGGCTGGGCGAGACGCACAAGGTCATTGTGGCATCGCCGGGTTACCTGGCGCGCCGCGGCACGCCCACCGTGCCTGAAGACCTGCACGGCCATGACTGCATCGCGTTCAATTTCAAGCGTGCGGCGCCCACCTGGCCATTCCGCAAGGAGGGGCGCAGCTACTCGTTACCCATCAAGGGCAGGATAGAGACCAACAACGGCGATACAGAAGGGCAGCTGGCTGCGGAGGGCATCGGCATCGCACGGGTCTGCGCCGAGACAGTCGAGGCGGCGATCCATGCCGGCCGGCTGGTGCCGCTGCTTCAGGAGTTCAATCCCGGTGACGGCGAGGAAATTCACGCCGTCTTTGTCGGTGGGGCCCACACCCCTGCAAGGGTGCGATGCCTGGTCGACTTTCTGGCCGAGCGCCTCCGCCCTGCGGTCGCGGCCAGCGCAAGGACTACCTGCCAGACTTGAACAGCGACAGGTCGATCGACTCGCCCACCGCCTTCAATCCTGCGTCACTGCCATGCAGGTGGTCGCCCATGTGATACCCCTCGCGCATCTGACGCGGATCGGCGGGATCCGCGAAGGCAGTATCGATGCGGGTGATGCCATCGAAGGCACCGCTCTGGAGGATCCAGTCATTGATCCTCTGCCGCGCTGCCTCACCCTCTTCGGTCCAGTAGCCTGCGCCCTTGTATGGCCCGATGGGCGAGCCGATCACCTTGATGCCCTTGTCGTGCGCGCGCGCGATGAGCTGCTGGTAGCCGGCGATCATCTCCTCCACAGTGATCTGCGGCTGGTCCAGACCAGGCAGGTTGGGTTGCCCTGGTCCGCGGGTGCCGAAGCGGTTGCCGATGTCGTTGACGCCTTCGAACACGATGACGTATTTCACATTGGGCAGGCTCAGCACATCCTCGTCGAAACGCGCCAGCGCAGATTCGCCCATGCCGGGGCTCAGGATGCGGTTGCCGCTGATGCCGGCGTTTGCCACCGCCCAGTGCTTGCCCGCAGCCTGCAGGCGATTGGCGAGGATGTCTGGCCAGCGGCGGTTGGCACCGGCCGTGGCGCCTACGCCGTCGGTGATCGAATCGCCGAACGCGACGATGGTGCCCAGCGCGCGGGGTGAATCCACTTCCACCACGCTGAGGAATGCACGGAACTGCGCCCTGCTCACCGGTGTGAACGGCTTGCCCACGAAATTGCCCGGTGGCGACACCGCCAGTTCATCCACACCTGTCAGGTGGCAGGTGCAGGGGCCGGTAGCCCTCGGCAGATAGAACTCCACCTTCACACGCGACAGGCTGGGCACCTCCAGCTGCACCGCATCGGTAGCGAAAGGCGCGCCGCGCGGAATGACGGCACTGGCTGCACCGCCGAATGTCAGCGTCCGCGCGGAGCCGGCGATCTCCCGTCCGCCGTCGTCGATGCGCACCACGCGCGCCGCACCGATGGCGAGCGGACCGGGGCCATAGCGGTTCGAGAAGCGAACGCGCAGCTTCTGGCCACCTTCGCTGATGCGCAGCACCTGCGTCAGCGTCACATTCTCGTAGGAAGCTGCCGCAAACGGCCCTTCGTTGCCCAGCGGCGCATGTGGCGCTGCTGTCCAGCTCGCCACCCACAGGGCACTGGCAGGCAGGGACATCCCGAGCCCGGCAACACAGGCCAGCATGGTTACCAATCTGGATTGACGCATCGCATCCCCGCGCTTGTTATGGAGTGTCCGGCCGGTGAATCGTAATCGATTGTGGCCGTCCGGCCTGCCATCATCAAACGTAGATCAGTGCTCAATGCCGGCAAGGGCGAGTAGGATGACGCGGGGCGGCGTGCATCCGCATGCCGATACGGGAGAAGAAGAACGATGAAGATCACCGCCGCACTGCGCCTCGCCGTGTTCGCCATGGCCGCGTACACAGTTCCCGCAGCCCAGGCCGCCGCACCGGCCGGCTGCGACCGCTCGTGCCTCACCGGCCTGCTCACGCAATACCTTGATGCGGTGGTCGCGCATGACACCGCCAGGCTGCCGCTGGCCGCCAAGGTCCGCTACACCGAGGATTCCAAATCGCTGCCCCTCGGGGACGGCCTGTGGAAGACGGCCACGGGCAAGGGCTCGTTCCGCCATGACTACATCGATACGGCACGGCAGGTGGCTGCCACCCACGTGCACATGCTGGAGGGCGCAACGACGGTGCTGTATTCGGCGGTACTGCATGTCACCGACGGCAGGATCGCGGGCATCGAGACGCTGGCACAGCGCGTCGCCCCGGATTCGCGTCTCAAGCCAACGGAGCTCGACGGGCCGGTGCGTGGCATGGAAGACCCGGTGCCTGGGGGCAAGCGGGATTCGCGCGCTGCCATGGTGCGCACTGCACTGACCTATCCAGCAGGCCTGCGCATCGGCAGCTTCATCGACGGCAAGACACCCTTCGCACCGGAGACCTATCGCGTCGAGAATGGCGCCATCCTCGCCGGTGAGGGCTGCTTCCGCAAAGTCGACTGCGGCATGTACGAGCAGAACATCATCCTGCATCCCGGCATCATCGCCAGTGTCGCCGCCGTCGACGAAGACAAGGGCATCGTGCTGCTGTGGATGAACTTCGGCTACACCGGCCCCTCCTACGGCGAAGGCAACGCGCTCGTGACCTTCGAGGCGTTCAAGGTATGGGGCGGGCAGATCCATTCCATCAACGCATTTTTCAAGGGCCTGCCGCTGTCCACCTCGCGCTGGTGGTCGACGACCGATCCTGTAACGGACTGATCAGTGCAAGGAGTACCTGAGATGGCGAAATACAACGCGGGCTGCGCGCATGTGCACATCACCATTGATGCGGAGCCGATCGACAACCACGAGTGTCACTGCAACGTCTGCAAGGCCGTAACCAAGCAGCACAGCACGCATGTGGCGTTCTTCAACTATGCCGACGTCAAGGTCGATCATCCCGAGAAGATCAAGCGGGTGCCGTTCAACCAGGAAAATCCGGGCGGCCCGCTGGAGATCTGCCTGTGCTCGGAGTGCAATGCGGTGCTGATGCTCGACGACAAGCAGAAGCGGATCCGCGTGGGCGTGCCGAATATCATGGGCTATGACGACGCGAGGTTCCCGAAGGCCACTTATCACGCGTTCTGGGACGAGTCGAAAGGTTATCCGAAGCCGGATGACGGGCGGCCGGTCTATGCAGGCCTGCGTCCTGACTTCACCTGGCCGCAATCCGCGGCCTGAGAAGCACCGCAATCACCAGGCCACGCGGTCGCGGCCACCGGTCTTGGCGTCGTACATGGCCCGGTCGGCGGCGGCGACCAGCTGCTCTGGCGAGATGCCGGCAGAAGGCACCAGCGCCGCGACGCCAACGCTGACCGTCACATGCGGAGCCAGCGGGGAGGCAGGGTGGGCCAGCCCTTCCGCCGCTACTGCGCGCCGCAGGGCCTCGCCCTGCACAATGGCGGCGTCCAGCGTGCGGCCGGGCAGCAGCAGCACGAATTCCTCACCGCCGTAGCGTGCCACCACGTCGTGTTCATCCACCGCGAAACGCTCGCACACCTGCGCCAGCAATCGCAGGCATTCGTCGCCGCGCAGATGACCGGCAGTATCGTTGAGCGCCTTGAAGCAATCGGCGTCGGCCAGCAGCAGCGCCAGCGGTGCGCCGCTGCGACCCTGGCGCGCCCAGCTCTCCGCCAGACGCGCGTCGAACTGGCGCCGGTTGGCGATCCCCGTCAGGGCGTCGCGCATCGAGAGCCGTTCGAGCTTGCTGTTGGCCTCGGTGAGCTCGTCGGCCATGCGCGCGAAGTGGATCGCGCCGGCAACCAGATCGGCGACCACATCGAACACGGCGCAGGCCTCGGGCCCGAAGAAATCGGTGCGGGCGCACTCCAGATTCAGCACGCCATGCAGGCGGCGGCCGTGCCGGATCGGTACCAGGTATTCGGAGAGCGCGGTGTCGTTGCCGGGCACGTAATCCGGATCGTTGGCGATATCGCGGATCAGGTGCGGCCGCCCCAGCTGCACGCAGCGGCCCGCCGCACCTACCGTGATCGGCCACTTGCCCGTTACGGCCAGCGGCGACCGGGTGAATTCGCCGGAGTAGACCTCATGGACAAAATGCGTGTTGTCATCGTCCAGCAGCAGCACGCTGACGATGGCGACCGGCAGTTCTTCCACCAGGCAATCGCAGATGCCCTGCATCAGCGACTCCAGACTGGCACCCTGCAGTGCTTCGCGGGATATGCGGATGAGGATGCGGGTCAGCGTGGCCTGACGCGCGCGCGCGTCCTGCGCATCCCAGGCTGCTGCGCTGGCATCGATCATGCGACTGCCCAACTCGTGTGGCGGTTTGGCTTTGCCATAGCGCGGCAGTCTAACCCGGTCGATGCCGGCTTCGTCGCTATGCGGCGCCCGGCGCATGGTGAGCGCGCTGCAGGATAGATTATGTTCAACCCGCGCTGACGGTAGCGTCCCAGCTGCTCATGGCGACCCGTGCCACCGCCTCCAGCTCGGCGCGCGAGGCGCCATCCCGCGCCAGGATCGACATGCCGTTCTGCACGGTCTGGATATACCGTGCCAACGCCGGCACATCGGTTGATGCGGCGATCTCTCCCGCGGCCACCGCGCGTTCGAAGCGGGCGACCAGCCGCGATTGCACATCGCCGCGTGCCGAGCGCACGGTGTCGCACAGTTGGGCATGCTCGTCCTGATCGATGGAAGAAAGCGTGAGCATGCAGCCCCGCGCCTCCCCCGCCGCGCCGCCGGTCAATGCAGCGGCGGAGTCCATCAGCCACCCTTCCACGGCGGCTTTTGCCTTGGTCGCCGCGTCGAACCGGCCCCAGATCAATGCGCCGAAATGCGACTGGTAGTGGTTCAGCGCCTCAGCGTACAGCGCTTCCTTGGAACCGAAGGCGGCATACAGGCTGGGAGCCCCGATGCCCATCGCCGCGGTGAGGTCCGTCATGGAAGTAGCCTCGAACCCCTTGCGCCAGAACAGGCGCACTGCCTCCCCCAGTGCTGCATCGCGATCAAAGCCGCGCGGGCGTCCACGGCCGCGGGACGGCTTCCCGGGACCTCTCTCTTCTGGGGGAGACGATTTTTGCATCAGTCACTATATAAATCCATTGACACCGCGACGCAAGGCTTCTAACCTCCGTTCTGTAACGTTCATTACAGAATTACTCAAGGAGCCTCCCATGTCGAATCTCAGTGGAAAACGCGCGCTGGTCACCGGCGCAGCCCGTGGCATTGGCGCCGGCATCGCCCGCGCCCTGGCTGACCAGGGCGCCGATGTGGCCATCACCTACGAACGCTCCGCCGATCGCGCCGCGGAGCTCGTCCGCGAGCTGCAGCAGAAAGGCCGCCGCGCCGTGGCCATCCAGGCAGACAGCGCCGACCCGGCCGCCGTGAAGCGCTCCGTCGAAGAGGCCGTCAAGGCACTCGGCGGCCTGGACATCCTCGTCAACAATGCGGGCATCGCACGCGCCGGTGCGTTTGTGGAGGCGAGCCTCGATGACATCAACGCGCTGCTGCACGTGAATGTCCGCGCGCCCCTGCTCGCCGCTCAGGCCGCGATTCCGCATCTGAAGACGGGCGGCCGCATCATCACCATCGGTTCGAATGTCGGCGACCGCGTGCCGTTCCCCGGCCTCACGGCATATTCCATGTCGAAATCCGCCCTCACCTCCTTCACCCGCGGTCTGTCACGCGAACTCGGCCCCAGTGGCATCACGGTGAACCTGGTGCAGCCGGGCCCGATCGACACCGACATGAACCCGGCCGACGGCGAGCTGGCGAAGACGGTGCTGGGCTTCACGTCGCTGGGGCACTATGGCAAGACTGCCGACATCGGCGCGGCGGTTGCATTCCTGGCGAGCCCTGCGGCGGGCTACATCACGGGCTCAGCGTTGACGGTGGATGGCGGCTTCAACGCCTGAAGCGGGCCCTCTAAGGCGCAGCTGACCTGCAGCAACGGATCACTGCGCCGGGCACTTCATCACCATCGTCCAATCTGCCGGCGCATGACGCCACGGCGTGCGCTTCAGCCGCGGCGATGAGGGCCGGGCAAATGGCAAGCCGTCCTTGTCAACGCGTAACCGCTTCGTTACGCTTTTGGCATGGACGCAGTCCTCCAGGCCCTTGCCGATCCTATCCGTCGAAGGATCCTGTGCATGCTGGGCAGCGCTGCGCTGCCTGCAGGCCAGATCGCGCAGGCGTTCGCTGTCAGCCGGCCGGCCGTGAGCCGTCACCTGCGCGTGCTGCGTGAAGCGGGTCTGGTGCGTCACCGGGACTCCGGGCGTGAACGCATGTATCAGCTCGAGCTCGCTGGCCTGAAGGAAACCGAAGGCTTTCTCGCGGCGCTGCGTGCCGCGCAGAGCGACGAGCGCAAAGCCTGGGAGCGCCGCTTCATGGCACTCGACACCGAGGTGCATCGCGTGCATGCCCGCAGCAAGACCGTGACGCACAGGACCAATCCGGTAAAAAAGAGGAAGACCGCATGACCGCTCCGCAGCCCTCCGGCCGTCTTATTGGCAACGACCTGCAGCTGGTGCGCACATTCCGTGCGCCCATCGAGGATGTGTGGACAAGCCTCACGGATTCCGCGAGTACGGCGCGCTGGTTCGGTCCCTGGCGCTGGGCCGACAAGCCGGGGCCGGGCAACGACATTGTCTACACGATGATCCAGGAAGAAGGCGCACCTGAATCAACAGCAACCGTGCGCCTGTGTGAGGCACCGCGGCATCTGGCGATCACCACCGATGGTCCCTACGGCGTGTCTTACGAAATAACGCTTTCGGAAACGGAGGGCACCACCACGCTGACGTTCATCCACCACCTGGCCGACCGCAGCATGATCGGGGACTTCGGACCTGGCTGGGAGTTCTATCTCGATCTGCTGCTGGATTCGCGCGCAGGCCGGCCGCTGCGCAAGTTCGTCGAATACTACCCGCAGCAGAAGCAGTACTACCTCGATCTGAGCCAGGCATAAGCGGTAACCGCACGAAGGTTCTAGCTGGACGCTTCCAGACCTGCGATAGATTCCAGAGAGAGCTTAGTCAGGGAGAACCAGCTTGGGTGTGCTGCGCGCGAGCGGGCTCGCCGTGCTTACGTGGCTTGCCTGTGCCGCGGCGGCACCGGCGCGCGATATCCGCGTGGCAGTGGTTACGGACGGCGACGCCGCCCGGCAGGTGCTCCCGCTGGCTGCCATCGAGCGCGAAATCACGAATCTGGCTGCGGCAGGCATCAACATCCAGTTGCCGGCGGAAAAGCGCTTTGCCGGCGACTGGTCACCGGGCGGCGCGACAGCCGCGCTGGAGCGCGCATTGGCGGATCGCGATGTGGATGTGGTGCTGACGCTCGGCGTCCTCGCATCACAACAGGCTGCGCTGCGCGCCACCCTCGCCAAGCCGGTGATCGCCCCGCTGGTGGTGGACCCGGTGCTGCAAGGCTACCCTCTGGTGAACGGGCGCAGCGGCCGCCACAACTTCACCTTCGTGGCGGACTTCCAGGGCGTCACCAATGAAGTGCGGGCCTTCCACGAGGTGGTGGGTTTCCGGCACCTGGCGGCGCTGGTGGATGAATCGCTGCTGGGCGCCCTGCCCGAACTCGCCGGCAAAGCCGCCGTGCTCGCCGCCGCACTGGACGCACGCATCGACATCGTGAGCGTGGGCGGCGACGTCAACGCGGCGCTGGCGAGCATCCCGGCAGGGGTCGATGCCATCTACGTGACCCCGCTGCGCTTCAGCGACCTCCAGGTCGGGGAGCTGGCACGTGGCCTCGCAGCTCGGCGTCTGCCCTCGTTCTCCGTGGTGGGCCGCAGCGAACTCGAAGCGGGTCTGCTGCTGACCACCGGCGGGGCCGAACGGGATACCGAACGCCTGGCGCGTCGCGTGGTGATCATGCTGCAGCGGATTGCCCAGCAGGAGGATCCCGCACGCTTCGAGGTTGCCTTTCCGACCACGCAACGCCTGCTGATCAACATGCGCGTGGCGCAGCAGATCGGCTTCTCGCCGCGCTGGCAGTTCCTGGCCGACGCCGAGCAGCTCCACGCCGAGGCGGCCAGCCTGCCGCCGTTGACCCTGCTGGAGACGATGCGTGCCGCGCTGGCGGCGAACCCGGCACTGGCCGCGAGCCGTGAACGGCTGGCCGTACAGGGCGACGAGGTGCGCATCGCGCGCAGCGCCCTGCTGCCCGCGCTGGAGATCTCCGGTACCCGCACCCGCATCGACGCGGACCGGGCCAGCGCCCCGCTGCAGGCCGAAGACACGACCAGCGCAGCGCTGTCCTTCAGCCAGCTGATCTTTTCCGAACGCGCATGGGCGGGTTACGACATTGCCAGGTCACTGCGCGACGCCCAGCAGCACAGCCAGCGAACCGACATGCTGGACACCTTGAATGGTGCCGCAGTCGCTTATCTGGACCTGCTGCGCGCGAAATCGCTGGAACAGGTGCGGCGGCGCAATGTGGAGAACACGCGGCAGAATCTGGAAACCTCACGGGTGCGTGAACAGGTTGGGCTGGGCGGACGCTCGGACTACCTGCGCTGGGTGGCGCAGCTGGCGAGCGCCAAACAGGACCTGCTGGCCGCAGAATCCAGCCGCCGCCAGGCCGAGACCGAAGTGCTGCGCATGCTGCACCGGCCGGCAACGCAGCCCTTCGACACAGTGGAATCAGGCATCGACGATCCGCTGGCGCTGGTCGCCAGCCCCCGCACCCAGGCCTTCCTCGACACGCCAGCACGCTGGATGGTGTTCATGGAATACGCCGTGCAGACCGCACTGGCCAATGCGCCCGAGATTGCCGCGGCGGATGCCGTGGTCGATGCGCGTCAACGGGCACTGGATTCCGCGCGGCGTTCCTACTACCTGCCGGATGTCGCGCTGGTCTCCAGTGGCGCAAGAATCACTGATCGCAGTGGCGCAGGTTCCACCATGGTTCCCGGCGCGCCGGATGATGAATCCTGGAACGTGTCGCTGCAGGCTACGCTGCCGCTGTTCACCGGCGGGCTGCGCTCGGCGCAGCGTTCGCGGGCGCGGCACGAGCTGCGCGCGGGGGAAGCGGACAAGGCCGCGGCCACCGACGGCATCGACGCCCGCACGCGGGTGATCCTGCACCGCACCGCCAGTTCCTGGCCGGCCATCGAACTGTCACGCGAGGCGCAGGCTGCGGCCGACGAGAACCTCGCCAACGTCAGCGACGCCTATGCCCGCGGCGCCGTGACCGTCACGGATCTCATCGATGCACAGGAGACGGCACTCGCCGCGGGCCTGGCCGCCACCGATGCCAAGTACGGCTTCATGACCGACTTCGTGAACATCCTGCGGTCGATGAGCGACTTCGACATCCTGCTGGATGACTCCTCGCGCGAAGCCTGGTTCACGCGCGTCGAAACCTGGTTCCGCGAGCAGCCACGCACCCCGCCATGAACATGAATCGAGAGGCACCTATGTCAATCCCTGATCTGCCCCTCGTGCTGGTGGTGCTGGCAGTGGCGGTCGCCGGCTGTGGCAAGCAGGAACAGGCCGAGGCGCCGGCAAGACCGGTGCGCTCGGTGTTGGTGGCCGACGGTGACAGCGGCGAGAGCGCAACCTACACGGCGGAGATCCGCTCGCGCTACGAGACGGACCTGAGCTTCCAGGTGCCGGGCAAGGTGCTGTCGCGCGCCGTGGACGTGGGCGCCGCGGTGAAGAAGGGCCAGCTGCTGGCACAGCTGGACCAGACCGACCAGCAGCTGGGCGTGGATGCTGCACGCGGCGCGGTGCCCGCGGCGCAGTCGAATCTCGACCACTCCCGTAGCGAGGAAGCGCGCCTTCGCGACCTGCTGGAGCGCGGGCTCACCACGCTGGCGCAGTACCAGGCACAGCAGACCGCCGTGCGCTCCGCCGAAGCCACGCTGCAGCAGGCCACTGCCGAACTGCAGCTGGCGCAGCAGCGTCTGCGCTACACCACGCTGCGCGCCGACCAGGACGGGGTGGTAACGCGCGTGCTGGTCGAGCAGGGTGCGGTGGTTGCGGCCGGTCAGCGTGTGATCAGCACTGCGCGACCCAGCGTGCTGGAGGCCGTATTCGACGTGCCCGACAGCCGGATCGGCGAGATCCGCCCCGCAGCGGCGGTGGTCATCAACCCCCTCGGTGGCGAGGAGACGAACTGGGCCGGAAGGGTACGCGAGATCTCCCCCAGCGCCGACCCGGTGACGCGCACGTTCCAGGTCCGCACTTCCATCCTCGAGCCGCCGGATACGTTGCGGCTGGGCATGACGGTGAGCGTGCGGCTGCCGCGGGTCGGCGGCGCACCGAGCATCGCACTGCCCGCCAGCGCCATCTTCCAGCAGGAGGGCAAGCCGGCGGTGTGGATCGTGAATACCGACAACACCGTCGCGCTTCGCCCGGTGAGCATCGAGCGTTACGACACCGGCTGGGCGTACGTGGCCCGCGGCCTCCGTTCCGGTGAGCGCGTCGTAACCGCCGGCGTACATCGCCTGGCACCGGGAGAGAAGGTGAAGCTGCTGGCCGAGAAGACGCCGTGAGTGCCGGCGAAGCGCCGTACGCCGCGGATGCGGGGCATGGCCGCTTCAACCTCTCGGCCTGGGCGCTGACGCACAAGCCGCTGATTGGCTTCCTCATGGTGGTGCTGCTGCTGGCGGGAATCCGCGCCTACATGAACCTGGGGCGCGATGAGGATCCCCCGTTCACCATCAAGGTGATGGTGGTGCGGGCCATCTGGCCTGGCGCGGATGCCGAACAGACCGCCAAGCAGATCACCGACCGGCTGGAAAAACCTCTCGAATCGCTGCAGTACCTGGATTTCGTCAGCAGCTACACCAAACCAGGTGAAGCCACTCTGATGGTGACATTGAAGGACAGCACCCCGCCGGCTGCCGTGCCCGACCAGTGGTACCAGGTGCGCAAGAAGCTGGGCGACATCCGCCAGCAGCTGCCGCAGGGCGCGATAGGACCTTTCTTCAACGACGATTTCGGCGACGTGTATGGGGTGATCTATGCGCTCACCAGCGACGGCTTCTCGTACCGGGAGCTGCGCGACCAGGCCGAGTTCATCCGCGCCGAACTGCTGCGGCTGAACAATGTGGGCAAGGTGGATCTGATCGGCGTCCAGGAGGAAGTGATCTTCGTGGATTTCTCGCTGCGCCGGCTGGCGGGCCTGGGCATCGATCCGGAGATGGTCGCGGCCACACTCGCTGCGCAGAACGCGGTGATCGCCTCCGGCACTGTCGAGACGCCGCAGGAACGCATCGCGGTGCGGGTCAGCGGCGCCATTGATTCGGTTGCGGCACTGGAGAATGTGGCGATCCAGGTCGACGACCGGCAGGTGCGGATCCGCGACATTGCCCGCGTTACGCGCGACTACGAGGATCCACCCGCGCCGCTGTACCGGTTCAACGGCCAGCCCGCCATCGGCATCGGCGTCTCCATGTCCAAGGGCGGCAACGTGCTGCTGCTGGGCGAGGCCCTGGAAAAGGAGCTGGAGCGCATCGAGAGCGACCTGCCCCTGGGCATCGATGTACACCGTGTCGCCAACCAGCCGGAGGTGGTTGAGGAATCGGTGGGGCATTTCACGCGCAGCCTGTTCGAGGCCATCGGCATCGTGCTCGCCGTCAGCCTGATCAGCCTGGGGCTGCGCGCGGGGCTCGTCGTGGCCATCAGCATTCCGCTGGTGCTGGCGATCGTCTTCGTGTGCATGGAGATCTTCCAGATCAGCCTCCAGCGCATTTCGCTGGGCGCGCTGATCATCGCGCTGGGCCTGCTGGTCGACGACGCCATGATCGCTGTCGAGATGATGGTGAAGAAAATGGAGGAAGGCTGGGACAAGTTCCGCGCCGCAACCTTCGCCTACACCTCCACGGCATTTCCCATGCTGACCGGGACACTGGTCTCGGTGGCCGGATTCCTGCCGGTCGGATTTGCACGAAGCAGCTCCGGGGAATACTGCTTCACGCTGTTTGCCGTAGTGGCCATCGCGCTGCTGGTGTCCTGGGTGGTGGCGGTGATCTTCACTCCCTACATCGGCGTGGCGGTGCTGCGCGAACAACCCAAAGGCCAGGCCCACGGTGACGGCGACAACGCCATGACCGCGCGCTTCCGCAAGGCGCTGCTGGCCGCACTGCGCCATCGCGGCTGGGTGGTGGCCGGCACCGGGGGCGCCTTCTTGGTGGCGATACTGCTGTTCGGCTTCGTGCAGCAGCAGTTCTTTCCGTCCTCAAGCCGGCCCGAGCTGATGATCGACATGCGTTTGGCGCAGAACGCATCCATCGAGGCTACCCGGGCCGCCGTGGAGCGCTTCGAGAAGGTGCTGCTGGCCGACCCGGACATCGCCTACCACAGCTTCTATGTCGGCTCCGGGGCGGTGCGGTTCTATCTGCCGCTGAACCAGCAGCTCGAGAACGCCAACTTCGCCCAGGCCGTGGTGGTCACCAGGAGCTACGAGGTGCGTAACCAGGTACGCGCGCGGCTCGAGAAGGTGCTGGCCGAGGACTTCGACACCATCATGACGCGTGTCGAACCCCTGGCGCTGGGCCCACCAGTGGATTGGCCGCTGCAGTACCGCATCAGCGGCCCGGACATCGCCCGCGTGCGTGCCATGGCGCAGACGCTGGCCGAGGTGCTGCGCTCCAACCCCGACACGCGCGTGGTCAATTTCGACTGGAACGAGATGACCAAATCCATCCGCATCGTGGTGGACCAGGAAAAGGCGCGGTTGCTGGGGATCAGCTCCGAACTGATCGCGCGTACGCTCAATTCAGCTGTGTCGGGCCGACCCGTGACCCAGCTCCGCGATGACATCTACCTGATCGATGTACAGGGCCGCGCCGATGCGCGCGACCGCAGTGATGTCGCGCGCCTGCGTGAGCTGGAGATCGCGCTTCCCGGCGGTAACTCTGTGCCCCTGGCGCAGATCGCCGGGTTCGAGTACGGCCTGGAAGAAACCGTGATCTGGCGGCGCAACCGCCTTCCCACCATCACCGTGCAGTCGAAGATCGCCGATGGCCTGCAGCCGGCCACCGTCGCCGGCCAGCTGGAACGGCCGATCCAGCAGTTCAGCGCGCAGCTGCCACCGGGCTACCGCGTCGAGGTTGGCGGCGCGGTGGGCGAGAGCTCCAAGGGTTCGGCGTCCATCTTGGCGGTGATACCGGTGATGTTCCTGCTGATGTTGTTCATCCTGATGCTGCAACTGCAGAGCACGCAGAAACTGCTGCTGGTCATGCTCACGGCCCCTTTGGCCATCATTGGCGTCGCCGTTGCCCTGCTGGTGAGCAACCGGCCGTTCGGCTTTGTGGCGCTGCTCGGGGTGTTCGCGCTGGTGGGCATGATCATCCGCAACTCGGTGGTGCTGATGGCGCAGATCAAGGAGAACGAGGACGCTGGCATGGAAAGAGGCGCAGCGATTGTCGATGCCACCATGCACCGGCTGCGGCCCATCCTGCTGACCGCTGCTGCCGCCATACTGGGATTGATCCCGATCGCGGGCGATGTGTTCTGGGGCCCGATGGCGGTGGCCATGATGGGTGGGTTGTTTTTCGCCACCGCATTGACCTTGATCTTCCTGCCGGCGTTGTATGCCAGCTGGTATCGCGCACCCCGGCCTGCGGTCGCCGTTTGAACCTTGCCGCAGACCGGGGGCTACATACTTGCAAGGTCAGTCGTAGACCGTCCGGCACACGCGGCGGGTGGTCTCGGTGGTGCCCTTCTTCTGCGTGCTTTTCTGCACGCGGTTGCCGGCATAACCACCCGCCACCGCGCCGCCCACAGTGGCGACATCACCGCCGAGCTTGTCGCCGACCACGCCACCAACCAGTGCGCCGGCCACGGTACCCAGGACACGGTCCTTGTCTTTTGCCGGCTTCTCCGTCACTACGGTCTCGGTGGTACACACCTCACGCGGCCTCTTGCGCTCGCCCGATGACTCCGAGGCCTGCGCAACACCGGTCGAGTCGTTGCAGGCCGCAATCCCAACCAGCGATAAACCGCTCAGCATCCATACTGCAATTTTAGTGGAACGCATGTTGCTTCCTCCTCCACGATTGGCCGTCATGGTGAGCCTGGTGGCGGCGCCGCGCAGCCGCCGCCGACCCGGAAAGCGCGTCGGATCGATCCCACAATAGGCAGGCCTGCGGCCGCCCTCGCCGTGCTGGAGCCGCCGAAGCCATTTACACGGCGGACATCCTGAAGTTGCGGAAGGCGGTCTCGCAGCCATGGCGCTGCGCGAGAACGAGGACCTGGTTGCTTCGCAGTGCATCCTTGACCCTCGCACCCCGGCCCAGTAGTTTTGCCCGCAACAAGAACACTCGCCGGGGGCTCCATGAAGAACACCATTCTCGCCGCTGCATTCACCGCAGCCATGGCGATCAGCTTCACTGTGCAGGCGGCCGAGCCGGCGCCACCCGCTGCCGTTGCTGCGCCTGCGGCTGGCACCGGCCCTGCCGCGGGCGGGGCTCCGGGCCAGGCCCGCCGCAACTATCCCGTGGAGATGCCTGGCACCAAGTGCCCCCGGTCGGCGCTCAGGGCCTTGGTGGATGGCTACTCGGCTGCGCTCGCAGCGCACGACGCTTCACGCGTGAAGATAGCGCCCAGCGCCATGTTCACAGAGAACGGCGTCCAGCAGGCACCGGGCACCAGCGCGCTGTGGAAAGGCGCCGGCACCTGGGGCGAGCAGAACTACCTGCTCGACACCGAGCGTTGTGGCGCCGTGACTTTCGGTGTCATCAACGAGAACGGGCGGCTGATCCATGCCGCGATCCGGCTGCAGACCCAGGATGGCGGAGCCATCACCGAGATCGAGCATGTGCTGGGCCGGGAGAAGGAGTTCATGTACAAGCCGGAGGTCGTGATGGCCACCAGTTACCTGGACTGGGAGAACATCCTGCCGCCGGACGAGCGGCAGTCCCGCGCGCTGATGACCGCCGCGGCCACGGACTATTTCGCCATGTTCGCCGAACAGCCTATGGTGAATGCGCCCTTCGCCGCGCGCTGCGACCGCTGGGAGAACGGAATCAAGACCACCCCCACACACAACTGCTCGCCCAAGGGCCTGGTGATCAAGCATCCGGTGCCGCGCGTGCCATTGGCGGATGTGGAAGCCGGGCTGGTCGCGGCCTTCGAGCATTTCTCCGGCAACCTGGCCGATGTGCACGTGTTCAAGATGAGCAACGGCCGCGTGGATTACGCCATGGCTATCGTGGGCCCGGCCTCCCCGGATCCTTGGGTGGCGCGCGGGAAGATGTAGTGGCTGCTGCTAAGATGGGCTCGACGCATCACTCGAGATCTCCATGGCGAAATTCCTGGTCCTGCTCTCCGGCTTGATGATGACCGCCGCAGCCCCTGGTGCCACATCCCAGCGCACGCCGCTCGACGCCATTGCCGAGGACTACGTCCGCCTGACGCTGGAAGCCGGCGAGCACGAAGCCGGCTACGTCGACGCCTATTACGGCCCGGAAGAATGGGCACAGCGGGCGAAGCAATCGGCCCGGCCGGTGCCCGCATTGCGCGCTGCGACCGAAGCCCTGCTGCAACGCCTGGCTGCGACGGATGAGTCGGCGCTCGCACCGCTGGAGGTACGCCGCAAACGCCTGCTCGGCGGTCAACTGATCGCCGCGCGTACGCGTCTGGCGATGATCTCCGGCGAGTCGCTGGACTTCGAACGCGAGGCGGAGGGTTTGTACGCGCTGCGTCCGGTGCTGAAGCCCTTGTCCGCCTACGACTCCGTGCTGCAGCAGCTGGAGGCCCTGTTCCCCGGCGATGGCCCGCTGTGGCAGCGGGTGGATACCTTTCTCGATCTCACCGCCATCCCTGCTGGAAAGCTTGCGGCGGTAATGCAGGCCTCAATTGCCGAGTGCAGGCGCCGCACCCAGCAGCACATTGCACTGCCTGCGAAAGAGCGGTTCACCCTCGAGCTTGTCACCAAGCAGCCGTGGTCCGGCTACAACTGGTACAAGGGCAACGCGACCAGCCTGATCCAGGTCAACACCGACCTGCCGGTGCTGATAAGCCGCGCCGTGGACCTGGGCTGTCATGAAGGCTATCCCGGGCACCATGTGCTGAACATGCTGCTGGAGCAACGCCTGTCGCTGCAGCGGGGATGGAAGGAATTCACGGTATATCCGCTGTACAGCCCGATGTCGCTGATCGCCGAGGGCTCGGCGAATTTCGGCATCGAACTGGCGTTTCCGGACCAGCAAAAACCGACGTTCGAACGCGACGTGCTGTATCCGCTCGCCGGACTCGATCCCGCGCTGGCGGCGCGCGATGCGCAGTTGCAGCGGGCACGCAGCGCGCTGGCAGGCGCCCGCCTGACCATCGCACGCGATTATCTGGACGGTCGCATTAGCCGCGCGGATGCGGTGCTGCTGGCGCAGAAATACCAGCTGATGTCGCCGGCGCGCGCCGAACAATCGATCGCCTTCACCGACAAATACCGCAGCTACGTGATCAATTACGGTCTGGGACAGGACCTGGTGCGCGACTATGTCGACCGGGCCGGCGCCAGTGCGCAGGCGCGTTGGGCGGCGATGGAACGGATACTCTCCGAACCCACGCTGCCGGCGGATCTTCTGCCCGCTGCCGAAGCCCGATAGAAGCCCGATAATCGCCGCACCGCATACGCCGCCGACAGGTCCGACGCCATGAACACGACTCCGCCCCCATTGGCACCCGCGCGCCCCGAAGGCTGGTGGAGCCGGCACTGGAAATGGGCCGCGCCCGCGCTGGCTGCGCTTGTACTGTCGTTGGTGGCGGGCGCCGTATTGCTGGTCATCTCGCTGGTGTTCGGCATGATCAAATCCTCCGACGCCTACATACTGGCGTTGCAGCGCGTGCACGCCAGCCCGGCCGCGACCGCGGCATTGGGAACACCGATCCGCGAGGGCTGGTTCACCATGGGCAATATCGAGGTCAACGGCCCGACCGGCGAAGCCAACCTGCAGATTCCCGT
>JBEVNO010000165.1:0-3807 GCA_040508085.1 Steroidobacteraceae bacterium | reverse complement strand
CCGTTTCTGTTTGCGCCGCCGCACCGCGCCCAGCCCTCAGCTAAGCGCCGGCCACTGCGCCAGCACCTGCGCCGGCTGCCCCATGCGCGTGCAGGCGCGCGTCGCCAGGCCGTCCTGCAGCGCACGCCGGAACAGCGGCGCCATGCCCTTGAGCAGCACTGCCGAAGCGCCTGCCTGCGCCCGTTGCACACCGGTGCGCTGCAGCTGCGTGGCCGCCCAGTCCGGCAGCAGCGCCGCGCCCGCGCCCAGGAACAGCTCGCGCGAGAGCCCGGCCATCGGCACCGGCAGGCGGATCCCGGACAGCACCGCGAGCACCTCGCGCGACCGCGCATCGAACACCAGCTGCGGCTGCTGCCGCGCGAAGTAGGCGTCCACCTCCGCTTCCGAGGCGGGCACGCCACGCGCCCCGAGCGCTTCGGCCACGCGCTTGTACTCGCGGTAATACCGGTCGGCCACCGCGCCGGGCACCGCGCGGCAATAGCGCCGGCAGCCCTGCAGGAAGCCGTAGGCCTCGGTCACATGGACCCAGGTCAGCAGCGCCGGATCATCGGCCGCATACGCCCGGCCATCGGCCGTCTGGCCGCGCACCCGCGCATGGATGCGGGTGACCTTGGCGATCAGCGCCTCGACCTCGTGGGTCGGGGCATAACTGGTCCCCGCCACGAATGCCGTGGTGCGGCGCAGCCGCCCGACCAGATCGTCGCGGAAGTTGGAATGATCGTAGACCCCGGCCAGCGCCAGCGGATGCAGGGTCTGCAGCATCAACGCACACAGCCCGCCGGCCAGCATGCCCGGGAATTCGGCATGCACGCGCCAGGTCACGCTGTCCGGGCCGAACCAGCCCGGATCGCCGTGCGGATGGTCGTACTCGATCCCGCTCTGGCCCCGCGGGAAGGCACCCAGGACCCAGCGCCGGATCGGGGCGGTGGCAGGGCGGGCAAGCGTGCGCAGCAACGAAGTCATACAGCATCCAGGGCATCGAACGGACCGCGCGGTTTCGCGCGGATGTCTCGATTCTGCGGGATGGCGGCGGCGCTGGCGAGCCGGAAACGTCGCCCGGCCGCGCGATGTGCAGATGCAGCACAGCGCGGTTCAGCAGCCCGGATTTTCCCGCCGGTTTTTCATGCCGCACCGCGCAAAACGCAGCGGATTGTGCGTATTCAGGCAGGCGCGCCGCCGAATCTTCGCGTTTTGCTCATTGCACCGCTCCGGGAAAGTGCTAGAACTGAATCCGCCTCACGTCGTCCAATGCGTTTGCCGCACGTTCCAGAAGGAGCCCGTCATGATCGCTTTGTTCAAAGGTTTGGGTCTGCTGTTGCAGGACAACGAGCTGTACGGCAGCCCGTTCGAGAAACAGGTCGCGCATTGGCGTAACAAGAGCGAACAGCAGATCCGCGAGGAAGTCGCGGTGCTGGCCAAGGCCAAGGGCCAGTGGCTGATGGCCTCCATCGTGGGCTGGCAGGCGGCATCGCTGCTGATCCTGGGCCTGATCAGCAACTACCTGTGGAAGGACGACTTCCATATCACCTTCACCCGCGTGGTGATCGTGCTCGGTTCGTGGGTGTCGATCCTGTTCGTGATCTGGTTCATGGCCAACATGTTCGATCACAAGGCCGGTTTCGAACGCTGGATGAAGGCGTTCAACAGCCGCGCGCGGATCACCGCCGATGCCGACACCGTCGAATGCGTGGCCGAAGCGCTGGACATGGCCCAGCACTACCCCGAAGTGCTCGACTACAAGCAGATCGTCAGCGCCAAGCGCGAGCTGCGCCACGAGGACATCCGCATCATGCGCGAGATCGGCCGGATGAAGCAGCACACCGAACTGGTCGGCCAGCTCAACCACGTTGGCGAACAGGACAAGACCGGCAACCTGCACCTGCAACCGGCGTTCTGAGCGCTCCGCAATCCGGGGGGATCCATGATGCCACCGTGATCACTCACGGTGGCATTGTTCTTCCTGGACCTGGCTGACGCACTGGCCGAAGCCCTTCGGCAGGCCCGCTACCTGCTCGGTTCTGCCTGCCGCCACGGCCAGCCGGCGCAGCGGCGGATGCGGGCAGGCCGCGCCGGCATCGCAGCGCGGGTCCAGCACCAGGTAATGGCATTGCCCGCTCGCGCTGGCCAGGCAGGCGAACGCCGCCACGCCGTTGTCGACCGTGGTCTTGCTGTACAGCGCATCCACGCCATTGGCGCGGATCCGGGTGACGGAGGTGTTGCTCGATTGCTGGCAGGCGGCCAGCACCAGCACGCACACACTGGCGAGAACGGCGATACGCATGACGTGCTCCAGAGAAAGGGGGATCACATGCCGCGGAACAGGCTCATGAAGGGTTGGCTGACGTTGAGGACTTCGGCGCGGTGCTTCAAGCGCAGCTGGCCGCGGCCGGTGTCGTCGCGGGTGACCGCGGCAACCGCTTTCATGTTCACGATGGTGGAGCGGTGGATCTGGCGGAACCGTTGCGGATCGAGTGCGTCCAGCAGTTCGCGCAGCGAGGTGCGCAGCAGGCTTTCGCCCTGCTCGGTCACCACGGTGGTGTACTTGCTGTCGGCACGGAAGTAGATCACATCTTCGAGCATGATCAGGTGCGTGTCGCGCCCGTTGCTGGCGGTGATCCACGCCAACGGCGGCGTGCCCGGGGCGGCGGCCGGCGGCTGGCCGAGGCGTTGCAGCAGCTGCTCGAGCATGCCGCTGTCCGGGCGGCCCAGCTGCATGCGCGCCAGGATCCGCTCGCGCGTGGCCAGCAGGCGCTCGTCGCTGACCGGCTTGAGCAGGTAGTCGATCGCGCCCTGTTCGAACGCATCGATCGCGTACTGGTCGTAGGCGGTGACGAACACCACCTGGGTGCGCGGGCTGATCTCGGGCAGTGCACGCGCCACCTCGAGGCCGGTGATGCCGGCATGCGGATGTCGAGCAGGGCCAGGTCGGGTTTCAGTTCGGCCAGCCGTTCCAGCGCGCTGGCGCCATCCTCGCAGGCGGCCACCAGCCGCAGTTCCGGCCACAGGCGCTGCAGCTGCGCGACCAGCGACTGGCGCAGCAGGTCTTCGTCTTCGGCAATGAGCGCATCAAGCTGCATGGATCGCCTCGCGTGCATCGCGCGGCAGGGTGATGGTGGCTGCCACGCCGCTGGGGAAGTTGGACACGATCGCCACGCCGGCGCGTTCGCCGCAGGTCAGGCGCAGCCGCTCGCGCAGGTTCTTCAGGCCGATCCCGGTGCCGCTGCTGCCGCCGTGGCCGAAGCCCAGCCCATCATCGGCCACGGTCAGGGTCACGTGGTCGTCGAACGCACGCGCGATGATCCACACCGTGCCACCCCCGGGCTTGGGCTCCAGCCCGTGCTTGATCGCGTTTTCCACCAGCGTCTGCAGCGCCATCGACGGCAGCGGCAGGGGGGTCAGCGCCGGCGGCACGTCCACCTGCAGGGCCAGCCGCGCGCCCATGCGGATCTTGAGGATTTCCAGGTACGCCTGGGTGCGCTCCAGCTCCACGCCGAGCGTGGACATCGATTCCTCCACGCTGGGCAGCGAGCTGCGCAGGTACTGGATCAGGTGCCCGAGCATCTGGTCGGCGCGCGGCGGATCGGTGCGGGTCAGCACCTGTGCGTTGGCCAGCGTGTTGTAGAGGAAGTGCGGCTCGACCTGCGCGTGCAGCAGGTTGAGCTTGGCCACCGACAGTTCCTTCTCGGTCGCGGTCTGTTCGGCGGCGGCCTGCTCATCGCGGCGCTGCTCGGCCACGCGCCGGGTGATCGCGCGGGTGACCGCTTCGGCGTTCTCATGGTTGCGGCCTTCATCCACGGCGAGCAGATC
>JBEVNO010000146.1:0-4504 GCA_040508085.1 Steroidobacteraceae bacterium | reverse complement strand
AAAGTCCGGGAAACGCTGATCACCGTGCGTCAGTGGAAATCTATCCCCCAGTCTTGCCTCAACCTGCTCGGATCGGCAAGTCTTCCTCGATGCCCTCCCGAACCTGGTTCTTCGTGGCGCTGCTGCTGGTGGCGGCCAACCTGCGCGCTTCACTCACCAGCGTGGGGCCGGTGTTGGCGCAGATCCAGGCAGATCTCTCCCTCAGCGCGACGGCGGCCGGGCTGCTGGGCAGCCTTCCGCTGCTGATGTTTGCGGTGTTCGCGCCACTGGCGCGACTCGGTGCCCGGGTCGGCAACGAGCGCATGGTGCTGGGCGGGTTGATGGCATTGATGGCGGGCATCCTGCTGCGTTCGGAAGGACAGCTGTTCGCGTTGTATGCCGGCACCGTGGTGCTCGGCGCCGCGATTGCGATGACCAATGTGCTGGTGCCGGCACTGGTGAAACAGCACTACCCGGAGCGCGTTCCGGTGCTGACCAGTGCCTATGCCACGGCAATGCAGGTGTTTGCCTCGCTGGGCTCGGGAATCTCCGTGCCGCTGGCGCTGCTGCTGCCCGGCGGCTGGCGCGGCTCGCTGGCGAGCTGGTCGGCGCTGACGTTGATTGCCATCCTGTTCTGGGTGCCGCAGGTGCGCGCGGCACCGCCTGTGCAAGCTGCTGCGGTCGCCACCGCCATTGCACCGCATCCGCCCTGGCGTCGCTGGCTGGCATGGCAGCTGGCCGGCTTCATGGGATTGCAGTCGGCGATGTTCTACACCGCCATCAGCTGGTACCCCACCTATCTGCATGACTTCGGCTATTCACAGGCCGAGGCCGGCTGGCTGATGTTCGTGTATCAGGTGGCGGCGCTGCTGGCCGGCATGGCGGTGCCGCTGCTGATCCGACACGTCGCCGACCAGCGCTTGCTGGCATTGGGGTTCGCGGCGCTGGGTTTCACCGCTACGGCAGGGCTGTGGCTGGCGCCCGGCGCGGCGGCCGGTTGGGTGGTGTTGCTGGGGCTGGGAGCAGGACCCAGCCTGATCCTGGCGCTGAGTTTCATCGGCTTGCGCGCCGGCAGTGCGGGCACCACCGCGGCGCTGTCATTGATGACGCAGGCGGTGGGTTACTTCATCGCGATGCTGGGACCGCTGGCCTTCGGCCTGGTGCACGACCTCGCAGGGGGCTGGACGGCGCCGCTGCTGTTCGTGCTGCTGGTGTCCACCGGGCAGGCGCTTTTCGGCCTCGGGGCGGGGCGGCGCGCAGTGATTCCCTGAGCGCCGCAGTCTTCATGCGGTGATCAGGGTGCGATGCCGTGCTGCTTCAGCAGCGGCCGGATGTCCGGTGCGCGGCCGCGGAACTCCACGAAGGCGTCCAGCGCATCGCGACTGCCGCCGCGCGACAGGATGCTGTCCACGAAGCGTTTGGCGGTGGCGGGGTTGAATACGCCGGCTTCGGCAAAGGCCTCGAAGGCATCGGCGGCCAGCACCTCGGCCCATTTGTAGCTGTAGTAACCCGCGGCATAGCCGCCGGCGAAGATGTGGCCGAAGCTGTTGGCATAGCGGTTCCATTCCGGCACGCGGATCACCGCCACCTCGGCACGCACCTCGGCGAGGATCTCGGCGATGCGTGCGCCCCTGGCCGGATCGTATTCGGCATGCAGGCGGAAGTCGAACAGCGAGAACTCTACCTGGCGCAAGGTGGCGAGCCCGGCCTGGAAGCTGCGGGTGCGCAGCAGCTGGGTGATCTTTTCTTCCGGCAGCGGCGCGCCGGTGTCCACATGCGCGGTGAGGTCGCGCAGCACTTCCGGCTGCCAGGCGTAGTTCTCCATGAACTGGCTGGGCAGCTCGACGGCATCCCAGGCCACGCCGTTGATCCCGGCGATGGTGGGGTAGCGCACGCGCGTGAGCATGTGGTGCAGGCCGTGGCCGAACTCGTGGAACAGCGTCACCACATCGTCGTGCGTGAGCTGCGCGGGCTGGCCCTGGTTGCCGGGCAGCGCATTGCAGACGAGGTATGCCACGGGCAAGGCGGCCCCCGAAGGCAGTTCCTTGCGACCCACGCAGTCATCCATCCATGCGCCGCTGCGCTTGTTCGCGCGCGCGTACGGATCCAGATAGAAACCGCCGATGGTGTTGTTGCCGGCATCGATGATGTCGTAGTAGCGCGCATCCGGATGCCACACCGGCACATCGTTGCGCTGCCGGAACGTAACCTGGAACAGCTTCTGGATCACGCGGAACAGGCCATCCAGCACGCGTGGCAGCGGGAAGTAGGGCCGCAGCTCTTCCTGCGAAATGCTGTAGCGGGCCTCCTGCAGACGCTCGGAATAGAAGGTGATGTCCCAGGCGTCGAGCTTGCGACCGGCGAACTCCTCGAGCTCGGCCATTTCGCGCTGTGCGGCCGGGCGTGCGGCGGCGGCGATTTCGCGCAGGAATTTCAGCACTTCGTCGACGCTGCGGGCCATGCGCCGCGCCAGCACATAGGCCGCGTAGTTCGGATAGCCCAGCAGCTCCGCCGCTTCGTGGCGCAGCCGCAGCAGGTCTTCCATCACCTGTGTGTTGTCGAACTTCGGATCGTGCGGACCGGTGGTGGCGGCGCGGGTGCTCCAGGCGCGATAGAACGCCTGGCGCAGGGCCGGTGAGCGTGCGTCGGTGAGTACGGCCACATACGTGGGCTGATCCAGGCCGAGCAGCCAGCCGTCCTTGCCGGCCGCAACCGCACGCTCGCGCGCCTGCGCGACGATGGTGGCGTTCAGGCCCGCGAGTTCATCGGCGCTGGTGATGGCATGCGTGAAGGCATTGGTGGCATCGAGCACGTTTTCTTCGAACTTTGCGCCCAGGCTCGACAGTTCCAGCATCACGGCCTTGAAGCGATCCTTGCGAGGGCCATCGAGGGCGACGCCGGCAAGGCGGAAGTCCAGCAGGGCATGTTCGACCGCGGCCAGCTGCTCGGGGTCGAGCGCGGCGCCTTCCTGATCGCGCACCACACTGAAGGCGTGGAACAGGCGCTCGTTCTGGCTGAGGTCGGTGCCGTACTCGGACAGCAGCGGCAGGCAGGCGTTGTAGCGTTCGCGCAGCGACTCGTTGTTCATCACGCCATTGAGGTGGCCCACCGGCGACCAGGCGCGCGACAGGCGGTGATGCAGTTCTTCCAGCGGCTCGACCAGCGAGCGGAAACTGGGTGCCGGCGCCGCCTCGATCTCGCGGATGCGCGCGCGGTTGGCGTCCAGCAGCTGGCGGATGCCGCTCTCGACATGTTCGGGGAGGATCTGGTCAAACGCGGGCAGCGGGCCGGGGCCCAGCAGCGGATTTTCGGGGTTCATAGACGCTCTATATTAATGAAGCGCTCTGAGCTTGTATCCCTGATGCAAGCATGCCCGGCGTACCATTCCTGGCATGAATGAGCAGTTTGACCTGGTGGTGGTGGGCGGCGGCAGTGGCGGCATCGCCGCGGCGCGGCGGGCGGCGGAATATGGTGCGCGGGTGGCGCTGGTGGAGGCCGGCCGGCTGGGGGGCACCTGCGTCAACGTGGGTTGCGTGCCCAAGAAGCTGATGTGGAATGCGGCCGAGTTCGTGGGCATCGTGGCCGATGCCCGGGGCTATGGCTTCGACGTGACGCTCGGGGCGCACAGCTGGCCGGCTTTGAAGGCCGCGCGCGATGCCTATCTGGTCCGGCTCAATGGCATCTACGAGTCCAACCTGCTGAAGAGCAAGGTCACCATCGTGCAGGGCTGGGGACGGCTGGTCGATGCGCACACGGTGCAGGTGGGCGACCGGCGCCTGACCGGCGAGCGCATCCTGATCGCGGTGGGCGGCCGGCCCCAGCGGCCTTCCATTCCTGGCGCCGAACTCGGCATCGATTCCGATGGCTTCTTCGAACTGGCCGAGCGTCCGCAACGCGTGACCGTGGTGGGCGGGGGCTACATCGGCGTGGAGATCGCCGGCATATTCGCCGCGCTGGGCAGTGAGGTCAGTGTGGTCGCTCGGGCCTCGACGCTGGTGCGCGAATTCGATCCCATCCTGATCGAGGCCACGATGGAAGGCCTGACGCAGGCCGGTGCCACGCTGCTGCTGCAGACGCGGCCCACGGCTCTCACGCACGCTGCCGACGGCCGGCGCATCGATGTGCGCCTCGACAATGGCGAATTGCTGATCGATCAGGACGTGGTGATCTGGGCCACCGGTCGTGCGCCGCAGACCGGGTTCATCGATGCCGGTGTGGGCGTGCAGATGGACCCGGCCGGTTATCTGGTGGTGGACGAATTCCAGGAGACTTCGGTGCCCGGCATCTTCGCCGTGGGCGATGTGACCGGCCGCATGACGCTGACGCCCGTGGCCATCGCGGCGGGCCGACGACTCGCCGATCGCGTGTGGGGCGGCATGACGGGGCGCAAGCTCGACTACCAGAACATCCCGACGGTGATGTTCGGTCATCCCCCTCTCGGAACCGTCGGGCTCACCGAGCCGCAGGCGCGCGAGAAATATGGTGACGCGGTGAAGTGCTACACCACGAATTTCGTGCCCATGTA
>JBEVNO010000113.1:0-7819 GCA_040508085.1 Steroidobacteraceae bacterium | reverse complement strand
GACCGAGGCCGTGATCACGGTGCCGGCCTATTTCAACGATTCGCAGCGCCAGGCGACCAAGGACGCCGGCCGCATCGCCGGCCTGAACGTCAAGCGCATCATCAACGAGCCGACCGCGGCCGCGCTGGCCTATGGCCTCGACAAGGCGGCCACCGGCGATCGCAAGATCGCGGTGTATGACCTGGGCGGCGGCACCTTCGACGTCTCCATCATCGAGATCGCCGAGATCGACGGCGAGCGCCAGTTCGAAGTGCTTTCCACCAATGGCGACACCTTCCTCGGCGGCGAGGATTTCGACCTGCGCGTGATCCATTTCCTCGCTGATGAATTCCTGAAGGAATCCGGCGTCGACGTGCGCAAGGATCCGCTCGCCATGCAGCGCCTGAAGGAAGCGGCGGAGAAGGCCAAGATCGAGCTGTCTTCCAGCCAGCAGACCGATGTGAACCTGCCCTACATCACCGCCGATGCCTCGGGCCCCAAGCACCTGAACGTGAAGCTCACGCGTGCCAAGCTCGACTCGCTGGTCGAGGACCTGGTCAAGCGCACCATCGAGCCCTGCCGCATCGCGCTGAAGGACGCCGGATTGTCGGCGGCCGAAGTGGGCGAGGTGATCCTGGTCGGCGGCCAGACGCGCATGCCGCTCGTACAGAAGTATGTGAAGGATTTCTTCGGCAAGGAGCCGCGCCGCGACGTGAACCCGGACGAGGCGGTGGCCGTGGGCGCCGCGATCCAGGCCGGCGTGCTGTCCGGTGAAGTGAAGGATGTGCTGCTGCTCGACGTGACGCCGCTGTCGCTGGGCATCGAGACCATGGGCCAGGTCATGACCAAGCTCATCGAGAAGAACACCACCATCCCGACCAAGGCCGCACAGGTATTCTCCACCGCCGATGACAACCAGTCGGCCGTGACCATCCACGTGCTGCAGGGTGAGCGCGAGCGCGCCAGTGACAACAAGTCACTGGGACGGTTCGATCTCGCCGGCATCGCGCCGTCACCGCGCGGCATGCCGCAGATCGAGGTGTCCTTCGACATCGATGCCAACGGCATCCTGAATGTGTCGGCCAAGGACAAGGCCACCGGCAAGGAACAGAAGATCGTCATCAAGGCGTCCAGCGGCCTGTCCGAGGACGAGATCAAGCGGATGGTGACCGACGCCGAGGCGCATGCCGCGGAAGACAAGAAGTTCCGCGAGTTGGTCGAGAGCCGCAACCGCGCCGATGGCCTGGTGCATGCTACCGAGAAGTCGCTGGGCGAGCTCGGCGAGAAGGTGTCGGGCAGTGACCGTGCCGCCGTGGAATCGGCCTTGTCCGACCTGCGCACCGCCATCAAGGGCGACGACAAGGAGGCCATCGACCGCAAGGCCGATGCGCTGGTGAAGGCCTCTTCCGGCATGGTCGCTGCTGCACAGCAGGCTGGCGGCGCTGGTCCTGACGGGCAGGGCGCACCGGGTGGCGAGGGCGCGGGCTCCGCGGGTAGCAAGGCGGCGGACGACAATGTTGTCGATGCCGAGTTCGAGGAAGTGAAGGACAAGGACCGCAACGCCTAAGGGCAGGGCAACACCACGCATGGCGAAGCGCGACTACTACAAGATCCTGGAACTGCCGCGCGATGCGTCGGAGGCCGACATCAAGAAGGCCTACCGGCGCCTTGCCATGAAACTGCATCCGGATCGCAATCCCGATGACAAGGGCGCAGAGGAGCAGTTCAAGGAGGCCAAAGAGGCCTACGAGGTGCTGTCGGACGCCCAGAAGCGGGCCGTGTACGACCAGCATGGCCACGAGGGGCTTGATGCGCAGCGCGGCGGCGGCGGCCCCGGGTTCAATCCCGGGGAAGGCTTCAGTGACATCTTCGGCGATGTGTTCGGTGACATCTTCGGTGGCGGCCGGCGTGGCGGCGGCCGCTCGCAGGTGTTCCGCGGAGCCGACCTGCGCTACGAGCTCGAGCTGGACCTGAGCCAGGCGGTTTTCGGCGCCAGTACCGAGATCGAGGTGCCGAAGCTCGCCGAGTGCGAGACCTGCCACGGCTCCGGTGCGGCCAAGGGCAGCAACCCGATCCAGTGCGACACCTGCAATGGCGCTGGTACGGTGCGCGTGTCGCAGGGTTTCTTCCAGCTGCAGCAGACCTGCCCGCGCTGCCGCGGCAGCGGCAAGATTGTCAAAAATCCCTGCGATACCTGCTTTGGCCAGGGGCGTGTGCGCCGTACCAAGAAGCTGTCGGTGAAGATTCCGCCCGGTGTCGACAACGGCGATCGCATCCGCCTGTCCGGCGAAGGCGAGGCCGGCAAGAACGGCGGGCCAGCTGGCGACCTGTATGTCGAAGTGCGCGTGCGCCCGCACGAGATCTTCGAGCGCGAGGGCGAGCACCTGTCCTGCGAAGTGCCGGTCAGTTTCGTCACGGCGGCGCTTGGCGGCACCGTGGTGGTGCCGACCCTGGATGGCCAGGTATCACTGAAGATTCCGGCCGAGACCCAGTCCGGGCGCGTGTTCCGGTTGCGCGACAAGGGCGTGAAGCCTGTGCGCGGTGGTGCGCGTGGCGATTTGTTCTGCAAGGCCATGGTGGAAACGCCGGTGAAACTGTCCAGCGAGCAGAAGGACCTGCTGAAGAAATTCGAGGCCTCGCTGAAGACCGACGATCGCCGGCACTCGCCGCGCGAGGAAGGCTTCTTCGATGGCGTGAAGCGTTTCTTCACCAGCGCCGAATAGCTGCCGCACAAGGATATCCCACGTGACCATCAGGGTTGGCATCCTCGGAGTTGGCGGACGCATGGGCGTGGAGCTGGTGCGCGCATTGCGCGAGCAGGCGGGTGCGCAGCTGGTGGCTGCCATCGGCCGGCGCGGCGGGCGCGCTGTGGGCATCGATTCTGGCGCCTTCGCAGGTGTTGAACCCAATGGTGTGTTCATCAGCACGGACCTGCGTGCCGCCCTGGCGGATGTGGACGTCCTGATCGACTTCTCCAGCGCACACGCCGTAGGCGACACCGCGGACGCCTGCGCAGCTGCCGGGGTTGCCCTGATGGTGGGCACCACCGGCCTCGATGCGGGCACGCAGCAGCGTCTGGATGCAGCCGCCATGCAGGTGCCGGTGCTGGTGTCGGCCAACACCAGCGTCGCACTCAATGTGCTGCTCGAACTCGTGCAGCGCGCCGCGCGCGCCTTGCCGCCTGGCTACGACATCGAGATCTTCGAAGCGCACCACCGCCACAAGGTGGACGCTCCCTCCGGCACGGCGCTGGCGCTGGGCGATGCCGCGGCTGCGGGCCGCGACCAGCGGCTGCCGCGACCGGCTGAGCTGACCGGCGCACAGCCTGGCCCCCGTGCAGCCGGCAGCATCGGCTTCTCGGTCATGCGCGGCGGCGATACTGTGGGGGAACATGATGTGCGCTTCCTGGGCGAGGGGGAGCAGCTGCGCCTCACGCATGTAGCTACTGACCGGGCAATATTTGCCCATGGCGCCGTCGCAGCTGCAATATGGCTGGCCGGCCGTCCGGGTGGGCGCTACAAAATGGCCGACTTTCTGTTTGCGGGGCAATAGCTTGGGAGATATTCCGCAGTACTTTCCTCGCCCGGAATGCCTGCTTTTGGCCCAACTGCGCATGGACGCGGCATGCCGGAAAACGTAGAATTTCGGCCTAATCCGTTACATCCAGTTGCGGGTTAGTCCGCGCAAGGCGGGAGGGCGTTCCACAAGAACTCCTCCCGCTTTGTGCATCCGCACCTCGGAAAACCGGTTAAGCGAGACGAATGACAAGCCGCCAAGAACATGCGGAGGTCGGTGAGTGAGTGTGAGCGCCGTACTGGCTCTGGCAGATGGAACCGTGTTCCGCGGCATCTCCATTGGAGCGAAAGGAAATACCACCGGCGAGGTTGTTTTCAACACAGCGATGACGGGCTATCAGGAGATTCTTTCCGACCCGTCCTATGCGCGACAGATCGTCACGCTGACCTATCCGCACATCGGCAATACCGGCACGACGCCTGAAGACCAGGAGTCGTCGATGGTTGCGCCTGCGGGCCTGGTGATTCGTGACCTGCCATTGCTGGAAAGCAACTGGCGCTCGAGCGTGTCGCTGCCGGAATACCTGGAACGTGGCCGTGTGGTGGCCATCGCCGACATCGATACGCGCAAGCTGACGCGCCTGCTGCGCGAGAAGGGCGCGCAAGCCGGCTGCATCATGACCGGCGACAACATCGATGCGAACGCCGCCGTGCATGCGGCCCGCCGCTTCCCCGGTCTGGCCGGCATGGATCTGGCGAAGGTGGTGTCCACCAAAGAGCGCTACCAGTGGAACGACGGCACCATCTGGCGCGCGCCGGGTCGGCCGACCTTGCGTCCCCAGCAGCGCCTGCACGTGGTCGCCTACGATTACGGCATCAAGCGCAACATCCTGCGCCTGCTGGCCGATGCGGGCTGCCGCATGACGGTGGTGCCGGCACAGACACCGGCCGCCGAGGCGCTTGCGCTGCAACCGGACGGCATCTTCCTGGCCAATGGTCCCGGTGATCCGGAGCCATGCACCTACGCTATCGACGCGATCCGCGAGTTCCTGCAGACCGACCTGCCCATCTTCGGCATCTGCCTCGGCCATCAGCTGCTCGGCCTGGCTGCGGGAGCGAAGACGGTCAAGATGAAGTTCGGCCACCACGGCTCGAATCATCCCGTGCAGGAGCTGGCCACCGGCCGCGTGCTGATCACCAGCCAGAACCATGGCTTCGCGGTTGATCCGGCCACCCTGCCGGGGAACGTGCGCGTCACCCATGTGTCGCTGTTCGACGGCTCACTGCAGGGCATCGAGCTCACTGACAAGCCGGCCTTCAGCTTCCAGGGGCATCCCGAGGCCAGCCCCGGGCCGCACGACCTGCTGCCCCTGTTCGACCGTTTTACGCAGGCGATGATCCGCCGCCTGCAGAACCAGCTGCGCGACCGCCCGCGCTCCGGTACCTGAAGACATGCCACGCCGCACAGACATCCAAAGCATCCTGATCATCGGCGCCGGCCCCATCGTCATCGGGCAGGCCTGCGAGTTCGATTATTCCGGCGCCCAGGCCTGCAAGGCGCTGCGCGAGGAGGGGTACCGGGTGATCCTGGTCAACTCCAACCCCGCCACCATCATGACCGACCCGGAGATGGCCGACGCCATCTATATCGAGCCGATCAACTGGCGCACCGTGGCACGCATCATCGAGAAGGAACGCCCCGATGCGCTGCTGCCGACGATGGGTGGACAGACGGCACTGAATACCGCCCTCGACCTCGACCGCGAGGGCGTGCTTGAGCAATTCGGCGTCGAGATGATCGCGGCCTCGCGCGAGGCCATCGACACCGCCGAAGATCGCGAGAAGTTCCGCAACGCGATGTCGGAGATCGGGCTCGAATCGCCGCGCTCGCTGATCGCCCACACCATGGAGGAAGCCTACTCGGCCCAGGCTGAGCTCGGCTTCCCGATCGTGATCCGCCCCTCGTTCACGATGGGCGGCACCGGCGGCGGCATCGCCTACAACCGCGAGGAATTCGAGACCATCGTGACGCGCGGGCTGTATGCCTCGCCCACCAGCGAGGTGCTGCTCGAGGAATCCGTGGTGGGCTGGAAAGAGTTCGAGATGGAGGTGGTGCGGGACCGCAAGGACAACTGCATCATCATCTGCTCCATCGAGAACCTCGACCCCATGGGCGTGCACACCGGTGATTCGATCACCGTGGCGCCGGCGCAGACCCTCACCGACAAGGAGTATCAGCGCATGCGCGATGCCTCCATCGCGGTGCTGCGCAAGATCGGTGTCGAGACCGGTGGCTCCAACGTGCAGTTCGCGGTCAATCCGGCGGACGGGCGGCTGCTGATCATCGAGATGAACCCGCGCGTGTCGCGGTCCTCGGCGCTGGCCTCCAAGGCCACTGGTTTCCCGATCGCCAAGATCGCCGCGAAGCTTGCCGTGGGTTACACGCTGGATGAACTGAAGAACGACATCACCGGCGGGCGCACGCCAGCCTCGTTCGAGCCCAGCATCGACTACGTGGTCACCAAGGTGCCGCGCTTCACCTTCGAGAAATTTCCGGCCGCCAACAACCGGCTGACGACGCAGATGAAGTCGGTAGGCGAGGTGATGGCCATCGGCCGCACTTTCCAGGAATCGCTGCAGAAGGCGCTGCGCGGGCTCGAGACCGGGCTTGATGGCCTGACCAGCATCACCCGGTTGCCGCTGTCGGGGGAGGAGGCCGAGGGCCAGCTCGCCTACGAACTGCGCAGCCCCGGTGCCGACCGCCTGCTGTATGTGGCGGATGCCTTCCGCGCCGGCTGGTCGCTGGAGCGCATCAACGAGCTTTCCTACATCGATCCCTGGTTCCTGGCGCAGCTGCGCGACCTCATCCGCGAAGAGAGCCTGGTTTCCGCCGGCGGCATCGCGGCGCTGGACGCGGCACGGCTGCGCAGCCTCAAGCGCAAGGGCTTCTCTGACATGCGCCTCGCGCGCCTCACCGGCCAGCCCGAGGGCGTGCTGCGCAACAGGCGCCGCGAGCTGGGCGTCGTCCCCGTGTACAAGCGCGTCGACACCTGCGCCGCCGAATTCGCCACCTCCACCGCCTACCTCTATTCGACGTATGAGGAGGAGTGCGAGGCCGAGCCCTCGGATCGCAGGAAGATCATGATCCTGGGCGGCGGACCCAACCGCATCGGCCAGGGCATCGAATTCGATTACTGCTGCGTGCATGCCTCGCTGGCGCTGCGCGAGGCCGGGTTCGAGACCATCATGGTCAACTGCAACCCGGAAACGGTCTCGACCGACTACGACACCTCCGACCGCCTGTACTTCGAACCACTGACGCTGGAAGACGTGCTCGAAGTCATCGCCAAGGAAAAGCCGGTTGGCGTCATCGTGCAGTACGGTGGCCAGACGCCGCTGAAACTCTGCCGGGCGCTGGAGGCCAATGGCGCGCCCATCATCGGCACCACGCCGGAATCCATCGACATCGCCGAGGATCGCGAGCGCTTCGCGGAGCTGGTGCGCCGCATCGGCCTGCGCCAGCCAGCCAATGCCACCGCGCGCACCGAGGAACAGGCGCTGCGCATGGCCAAGGAAGTGGGTTACCCGCTGGTGGTCCGTCCGTCCTATGTGCTGGGCGGCAGGGCCATGGAAGTGGTGTTCGCCGAAGAAGACCTGAAAACCTACATGACAGACGCGGTGCGTGTCTCCAATGACTCACCCGTGCTGCTCGACCGGTTCCTGGACCAGGCCATCGAAGTGGACGTGGACGCGATCTGCGACGGCACCGACGTGCTGATCGGCGGCATCATGGAACATGTGGAGCAGGCGGGCGTGCACTCCGGCGATTCCAGTTGCTCGCTGCCGCCCAACAGCCTGTCGTTCGAGCTGCAGCAGGAATTGCGCGCAGTCACCCGCAAGCTCGCGCTGGGACTTGATGTGATCGGCCTGATGAATGTGCAGTACGCCATCCAGAACGGACTGGTGTACGTGCTGGAAGTGAACCCGCGTGCCTCGCGCACCGCGCCGTTCGTCTCCAAGGCCACTGGCCGCCCGATCGCCAAGCTGGGTGCGCTGGTCATGGCTGGCCGCAAGCTGGCCGAGCTGGATGCCACCACCGAGATCGTGCCTGGCTTCTTCTCGGTGAAGGAAGCGGTATTCCCGTTCGCGAAGTTCCCTGAATCCGACCCCATCCTCGGACCGGATATGAAACCGACCGGTGAGGTGATGGGCACCGGCCGCGCGTTCGGCGAGGCCTATGCCAAGGCGCAGGCCGCCTCGGGCACGGTACTGCCGCGGTGCGGATTGGTGCTGATCAGCGTGCGCGAGCGCGACAAGCCCGGTGC
>JBEVNO010000063.1:0-48690 GCA_040508085.1 Steroidobacteraceae bacterium | reverse complement strand
GCCTTGGCGGCGGCTTCCTTCTCGGGCGCTGCGGCCTTGGCCTTCGCCTTGGCCGGTGCAGCACGCCGCCCGAAGCGCCCGCGTGCCGGACGCGGCGGCGCCGCAGCCAGCATCGCGCGGCATTCTTCCAGCGTCAGCGTCTTGGGGTCGCGATCCTTCGGGATGCGCGCATTGCGCGCCTTGTCGGTGATGTAGGGACCATAGCGGCCGTTCAGCACCTGGATGTCGTCGACGCCGAAGTCGATGATCAGCCGGTTGGCGTCCGCGATCTTCTTCGCCTCGATCACTTCGATGGCGCGCGCGAGCGTGACGGCGTAGGGATCGTCTTCCTTCAGCGAAACATACTTCGCGCCGTATTTCACATACGGACCGAACTGCCCGATGGCCACCATCACTGGCTCGCCGTCGGCGGTCTCGCCCAGGTTCTTGGGCAGCTGGAACAGCACCATCGCATCGTCCAGTGTGATGGTGTCCATCTTCTGCCCGGGTCGCAAACCGGCGAATTTGGGCTTTTCCACGTCATCCTTGGTGCCCGCCTGCACGAATGGACCGAAGCGGCCCATGCGCACCGACACCGGCCGCCCGGATTCCGGGTGCGTGCCGAGTTCGCGCGCCATCGCGACTTCCTCGCGGCTGACATTGGTGCCCACTTCCTCGACCTGGTCGATGAAGGGCTTCCAGAATTTCTCCAGCGGGCTGGTCCAGGGTTCCTCGCCGCGCGACACCGCGTCGAGCTCGTCTTCCATGTCGGCGGTGTAGCCGAACTCCACGTACTTGGTGAAGTACTTGGTCAGGAAGCGGCTGACGATCTTGCCGATGTCGGTGGCGATGAAGCGGCGCGCGTCCATATCCACGTATTCGCGGTCGCGCAGCGTCGAGATGATGGAGGCATAGGTGGAGGGACGGCCGATGCCGTGTTCTTCCAGCGCCTTCACCAGCGAGGCTTCCGAGAAGCGCGGCGGCGGCTCGGTGAAATGCTGCTCGCCGTGCAGGCCCGAGAGCTTGACCAGGTCGCCTTCCTGCATCACCGGCAGCACATGGTCGTTGTCGTCGTCACCGGCGGTGTCGTCGCGGCCTTCCTGGTAGACGGCGATGAAGCCGGGCTTCAGCAGCGTGGAGCCATTGGCGCGCAGCATGTTGCCCGAGCCACGCGGGCCGGCGATGAGATCCACCGCCACGGTGTCGAATATGGCGGGCGCCATCTGGCAGGCGATGGCGCGCTTCCAGATCAGCGCATACAGCTTGTATTGATCCGCCTCGATCTTGCCTTCAACCTGCTGCGGCGTGATCGACGCGGAGGTGGGGCGCACGGCCTCGTGGGCTTCCTGGGCATTCTTCGACTTGGTCTTGTACTGGCGCGGCGCCTCGGCAAGGCCCTCCTTGCCGTACAGCTTCTCGATGGTGGTGCGGATCTCCATCACCGCCTCGTTGGCCAGCGCCACCGAGTCGGTACGCATGTAGGTGATGAGGCCGACCGCGCCTTCGCCGAAATCGACGCCCTCATACAGCTGCTGCGCCAGACGCATGGTGCGCTGCGCGGAGAAGCCCAGCTTGCGCGCGGCTTCCTGCTGCAGCGTGGAGGTGGTGAACGGCGGCGACGGGTTGCGCTTGCGCTGCTTGCGGTCGATGGTATCGACGGTGAGCTGGCCGGCCGCGGCCTTGTTGAGCGTGGCCTCGACCTCGCGCGCGCTGCCTTCGTTGGTGAAGCTGAACTGCTCCACCTTCTTGCCGGCGAATTCGATGAGCTTCAGCGGGAACGTGACCTCGCTGTGCTCGCCTTCGGCCTCGATGGTCCAGTATTCCTGCGGCTTGAAGGCGTCGATGGCCTCGTCGCGCTCGCAGATCATGCGCAGTGCCGGGCTCTGCACGCGGCCGGCCGACAGGCCCTGGCGCACCTTCTTCCACAGCAGCGGCGACAGGTTGAAACCCACCAGGTAATCGAGGGCGCGCCGCGCCTGCTGCGCGTTGACCAGATCCATCGACAATTCGCGCGGCTCGTTGATGGCGGCGCGGATGGCGTTCTTGGTGATCTCGTAGAAGGCCACGCGGTGGACCTTCTTGCCTTCCAGTTCGCCGCGTTCCTTCAGCAGCTCGAACAGGTGCCAGGAGATGGCCTCGCCCTCGCGATCCGGGTCGGTCGCAAGATAAAGCGTGTCGGCCTTGCGCAGCGATTTGGCGATCGCATCCACATGCTTCTCGTTGCGCTCGATGGAGCGGTACTTCATCGCGAAGTTGTGGTCGGGATCCACCGCGCCTTCCTTCGGCACCAGATCGCGCACGTGGCCGTAGGAGGCCAGCACGTCGAAATCCTTGCCGAGGTACTTCTTGATGGTCTTCGCCTTGGCAGGCGATTCCACGATGACGAGATTTTCAGCCAACCGGGATGCTCAATGTGTGGCGCTCGATTCGGAATCGAATACGAGCGTTTCCATCCGCGCGCAGGCTGCTTCCTGGCCCGGCTGGCTGGAGAGGACCATCAGTACCACCCAGCGCACCTGCTCGACGCTGAGGTCTTCGACCTCGAGCGCCAGCAGCCGGTCGATGACCAGCTCGCGCTGCGTGGGGTTCAGGATGTCGGCTTCCTCGAGCGAGAGCATCAGGCCGCGGCATTCCACCGACAACCGCGCCATCTCGGCCGTGGTGTACACGCGCAGCGAAGGAGTGCGGCGTACGCCGCCTTCACCGGCAGGGACATGCGGCAGCGGGGCGCGATGCCGCTCGCCGGCCAGGTCTGCCAGCCAGTCGAGGGCGCGTTCCACGTTGTCTTCGCCGAAGCCGGCGACGGCGAGGTCACGGGCGAGGGCGTCGCGCTCGGGGACCTCGGGCGCTTCGTCGAACATGTAGCGGTCGAAGACGTACAGGAGGATGTCGAGGACGGTGCCGTTCATTCTCTATTCAATGCGGTTGTACAGAGCCCCAGGCCGGGCCTCGACCCTGCCGTGCAGTTCGAGAATCAACATCATGGAGGCTACTACGCCTGCGGCAAGGCCCGTTCTGGCTACCAGATCGTCGATGCTGCCAGGCTCGAAACCGAGCGCATCTAACAGCATTTCGTAATCCTTGTCCAACCGGGGAGGCCCGGCAGGCAGGGCCGCTGGGAACGCAAGTTGTTGATAAGGAACGCTATTACATTCAATCTCCCATTTGATCTCGGGCAGGATGTCGGCCGCGCCCCGGACCAGCACCGCGCCCTGGCGGATCAGCTTCAGGCAGCCAGCGGCCAGCGGGTTGAGCGGCGAGCCGGGCACGGCGAACACCTCGCGCCCCTGCTCCAGCGCCCGCTGGGCAGTGATCAGCGAACCACTGCCCTCGGCAGCTTCCACCACCACCACGCCCCGGGACAGGCCGGAAATGATGCGGTTGCGCTGCGGAAAATGCGCCGCGCGGGGTGGCACGCCGGGAGCGAACTCCGACACCAGCAGCCCCCGCCGCGCGATGCGCTCGAACAGGCTGCGATGGGCAGCGGGGTAACAGGTGTCGAGGCCGGCGCCGCACACGGCGATGGTGGCGCCACCCACCGCAAGGGCTGCCTCGTGGGCCGCCGCATCGATGCCCTGTGCCAGCCCGCTGGTGATGACGAAGCCCGCCGCGGCCAGCTGCGTCGCGATATCGCGCGCGATTCGCTGGCCGGCGGCGGTGGGCCGGCGACTGCCGACAATGGCCACCTGCGGCCGCTGCAGCAGGCTGGCGTCGCCCACCAGGTGCAGCGGCGGCGCGGTGGTCAGCGCCTGCAGCAGCTGCGCCGGATAGCGCGGATCGGCAGCGCGGAGAATCTGTTCTTGGGTCATGCCGGCCAGCGTAATAAGCCGGCCGCGCCATGGCGCGCTGCGTTTGTACCCTCTTTAACGACAACGGCCCGCAGTCGCGGGCCGTTGTATCAGTGGACGCTGCGCCCGCTGTTACGGCGTGCGCACCCGGTCTGCCACGCGCACCGGCGCGGTCGTAGCGACGATCAGGGCATAACTCATGGCGTCGTAGGTCTTGAAGACCAGCATCGTGCCGGCGCGCTCGTCCGGCAGCTGCAGGCTCTTGCCCAGGCACCAGGACGTCCCCGTGCGCTTGCAGCCGCCGTCCATGACCACTTCGCCCTTCTGGTCGATGGCGAGTACATGGCCGGTTTCGAGCCCGTGCCTGCTGCCGCGATTGATCGCGACCACCTGGTACTGGCCAATGAGCGACACGCCATCGACCACCGCCATGATCTGCCCATCGACATCGCCGGCAGGTGCATGCGGCACGATGTCCGTGCTGACAGTCTGCAGGTCCTCGGCGAATACCAGATCCCCGGCGACCGTCTCGCGCGAGGATTCGACCACCGCGGCCTTGGAAAGCTTAGCCACCGTGTCGACCTGGGCCGAAGCGGCAAAGGTGCCCATGTAGCCCAGCACCTTGCCGGTCTGCGGATCCTTCAGCTCCTCGCCCAGGCGCACGACGGAGTAGCGGCCCGGGCCGCGTTCTTCGAGGCCCTTCACATAGATGTCGTGGCCGATGGAGGCGACCAGGTGCGAATCGCGCAGGCCGGCGACCCGCGCGGCATGCAGCAGGTCGTCCTTCGAGATGATGCTCGGGCGGCCGAGGAACGAGGCGATGGCTTCGTAGGGGATGGAGGAGATCGGGCCGTCAGCGGCACTGCTGCGCACCAGCGGATACACGTGCACGGCATCGCCGCGCGCCAGCGAGATCTGCGGGCGGCCGTCCGCGCCATAGGCCAGCGTCAGCACATCGCCCGGATAAATAAGGTGCGGGTTGGAGACCGTGGGGTTCACGTGCCAGATTTCCGGCCACAGCCAGGGGTCGCGCAGGAACATCGCGGAGATGTCCCACAGCGTATCGCCGCGCTTCACGGTGTAGCTCAGCGGGGCATTGGGGTTCAGCACGGGGCCGGCCGCGGCAGGGGCGGCGGCCGGCGCCGGCCCGCTTCCCTCGCGCGCCAGTGCCGCATCGATGGCGGTTTCGGGGGCCTGGTCGGCAGCGGCGGCAGGCACGCTCAGGGGCCGTGGCGCCTCGCTCTCGGGGGGCGTGGACTGGCATCCTGCCACCAGCGTCAGTGCCGACAGGCCTGCCACGAGGGCGGCCACGGCGTTCGGGGAACGCCTAACTGATTGATTCGAGACCATTTATGCTCCTGTTCCCGTCTTCTGCCGCGCCCGTCTGCCGGCGCGGCCCGCCTTTGCACACGCTGTTATAAACTCTTTGGCCGGAGCGTCGCCCAGCCGCCGTTCCGGTTTGAGCACTGCATCACGGCCGCACTGGTTTTTCCAAGGCGCGCCCGCATTTTAGGCGAAACAGTAGCAGCATTTTCGAGTCCCGGAGACAGGCCATGGCGCGACTGACAATTCTCGAGTATCCGGATCCGCGACTGCGGACCGTCGCCGCGCCCGTCACCCGCTTCGATGCGGCGTTGAAGCAGCAGGTGGCCGACATGCTGGAGACCATGTATGCCGCACCCGGCATCGGCCTCGCCGCAACGCAGGTCGACTGGCATTTCCAGTTGCTGGTGATCGACGTCTCCGAGGCGAAGAACGAGCCGCAGGTGTTCATCAACCCGCAGATCCTGTCGAAGGAAGGCCAGGCGAAGGGGGAGGAAGGCTGTCTCTCGGTGCCGGGCATCTACGACGATGTGCCGCGCGCCGAGCGCGTGCGCGTGCGCTTCCAGGATATGGCCGGAGATACGCACGAGCGCGACCTCGACGGCCTGCTGGGCGTATGCCTGCAGCACGAGATGGATCACCTCACCGGCAAGCTGTTCGTCGACTATCTCTCCGAGATGAAGCGGCAGCGCATCCGCAAGAAGCTGGACAAGGAACGCCGCGAGCGCGATGCGCGCGGCGCCTCGACCGGCGAGCGCCAGGCGCGACTCTGACCGACGCACACGCCGGCCTTCCCGACATGAAACTTCGTGTGGTGTTTGCGGGCACGCCAGTGTTCGCGGTCGCGCCATTGCGCGCGCTGGCGAACGCGCATGCGGTGGTGGGCGTGCTGACGCAGCCGGACCGCCCTGCAGGCCGCGGCCGCGCGGTGGCCGCAAGCCCAGTGAAGCAGGCGGCGCAGCAGCTCGGCCTGCCGGTGCTGCAGCCCGCGAAACTGCGTGGCGATGCCGCGGCGCTGGCCGCCACGCTCGAACAGCTGGCGGCCTGGCAACCGGATGTGATCGTGGTGGTGGCCTATGGGCTGATCCTGCCCCGCGCGGTGCTGGAGCTGCCGCGTTACGGCTGCCTCAACATCCATGCCTCGCTGCTGCCGCGCTGGCGCGGCGCGGCGCCCATCCAGCGCGCCATCCTGGCCGGCGATGCGCGCACCGGCATCGCCATCATGCAGATGGACGAGGGGCTGGATACCGGCGCCGTGCTCGCGAGCGCGGCACTGTCCATCGGGCCGGAGACCACCACCGCCGAACTGCATGACGCGCTGGCGACACTGGGGGCCGGCGAAATACTGCGCGCGCTGGATGCGGTGAGCGCTGGCGGTGCTGTCGCGCAGCCGCAGGCAGCGGCTGGCATCACTTACGCGGAAAAGCTCTCGAAAAGCGAAGCGCGCATCGACTGGCAGCGCGATGCCACTGACATCGACCGGCAGATCCGCGCCTTCAATCCCTGGCCCGCCACGGAAACCCACCTGCAGGGAGAGCAGGTGAAGCTGCTGCGCAGCCGTCTGCCGGTGGCGCCAGCTGCCACTACCGCGGCATCGCCGGGCACCCTGCTGGGGTTGAATGGTGCGGCGCTGGAAGTTGCCTGCGGCCACGGTGTGTTGCAGGTGCTGGAGTTGCAGCGCGCGGGCCGCAAGGCCGTGCCGGCGCGGGATTTCTACAACGCATTGCGCCCGTCCGCCGGCGCGCAGCAGGTATTCCAGTGACCACGCCGGACATCGACGCCGCCGTCCCGGCCGCTGCTGCCGCGCGCAGCGGCGTTGCGCCGGGCGCCACCGTGTTCGCCGCCGCCGCGCAGGCGCTGCACGCGGTCGTGCGCGAAGGCGGCTGCACCGCCGAGGCCGCCCTGCAGCAGCTGTCGCTGGACGCGGCCGATCGCGGCGCGGTGCGGGCCATCCACAGCGGCACGCTGCGCTGGTATCTGCGGCTCGCGCCACGCGTGGATGCATTGCTGGAACGTGGCCAGGTGATGGCGCCGCCGGTGCGCGCCATATTGACCGTGGCGCTGCACCAGATCGAATTCTCGCGCGCGCCCGCGGCAAGCGTGGTGAACATCGCGGTTGATGCAGCGAAGCTTGCCGGGCAGGGCAGCGCCGCAGGCTTCGTCAATGCGCTGCTGCGCCGCTACCTGCGCGAGCGCAATGACATCGTGGCGCGCTTCGACCGCAGCGAGCCGGCGCGGCTGGCGCACCCGCGCTGGCTGCTGAAGGCACTGCGCGCCGCGTGGCCCGATGATGTCGAGCAGATCGCCATCGCCAACAACGAGCGTCCGCCGATGACGCTGCGTGTGAACCTGGCACGCGGCAGTCGTGCGGCCTACCTGGCTACACTGGCTGGCTTGAAGATGCGCGCCGCGCCGGGCCTGGGCGACGCGAGCATCGTGCTGTATGAGCCGGTAGATGTGAACGTGCTGCCCGGTTTTGCCGAGGGACTCATCAGCGTGCAGGATGCCGGCGCGCAGCAGGCGGCGGTGCTGCTGGATGCACAGCCCGGCGAACGCGTGCTGGATGCCTGCGCCGCGCCTGGCGGCAAGACCGGGCACATCCTCGAGCGCTGCGCGGGGCCCCTTGATCTCACCGCCATCGACAGCGATGCCACGCGCCTGCAGCGCGTGCAGCAGAACCTGGAGCGGCTGGGCTACAGCGCCCACCTCATCGCCACGGATCTGCGCGCCAGCGAGTGGTGGGATGGCCGCCCCTTCGACCGCATCCTGCTCGATGCGCCCTGTTCCGGCACGGGCGTCATCCGCCGCCATCCCGATATCAAGCTGCTGCGCCGCCCCGAGGACATCCCCGCCTTCGCCGCCACGCAGATGCAGCTGCTGCAACGCTGCGCCACCTTGCTGAAGCCGGGCGGGCGGCTGGTGTATGTCACCTGTTCCATCCTGCCGCAGGAGAACCAGGAACTGATCGCACGCTTCCTGCTGCAGCAACCGGAGTTCCGTCTCGCAGCGCCGGAGCTTGAGCTGCTGCCACGGCCGCGCTCGGTGGGACCGGCGGGCATGACCGACGGTTTCTATTACGCCAGCCTGCAGAAGGCAGGTCCCTCTGCATGAAGCCCGCGCGCGCCCATCTGCTCGCCGCCCTGCTGGCGCTGCTGCTGCCGTTGTTCACGGTGCAGGCCGCGCGGGCGGCCGACCAGATCGAGGTGCAGAGCGCCTATGTGAATGTGCGCGGCGGCGTGTTCGAGCTCAATGCGCGCACCATCTTTCCGCTGGATGACCAGGTGCGCGCGGCGTTGATGGCCGGCGCCACCATCAATTTCGACCTGCAGGCGGTGGTCGACAAGCAGCGCCGCTACTGGATGAATGCCACGCTGGTGGACATCATCCTGCGCCGCGAGCTGTCCTGGAATGAAGTCAGCCAGCGCTATGTGGTGAAGGACATCGACCGCGGCGCGCAGGATGCCTACGCCGCTCTCGATGAGGCCCTGATCGCCGCCGGCGTGGTTAAGGACTGGCCCGTGGTGGTGGAGCCGCAGCTGGATCCTGACGCCACCTACGAGATCCGCGTGCGCGCGGGCTTCCGCCGTGGGCGGCTGCCCAATTCGCTGCGCGCCCTGTTCTTCTGGTCCGACGGATGGAACCGCCGCAGCAGCTGGTACTCATGGATCCTGCCCCGCTGAAACGCTGGAGCGGTTACGGCTACATCGCCACCGGCACGATCGCTGTGCTGGCTGTGCTGCTGCTGCTGGCCCGCAGCGTCGAGAGCTCGGCGCAGTTCAGCCGCTGGCAGATCGCCATCCTGTCGGTCAACACCGCGCTGGTGATCGTGCTGGCGGTGCTGCTGGCGCGCCGCATCCGCCAGCTGGTGCGCGACTACCGCAACCATGTGCCGGGCTCGCGCCTCACCGCGCGCACCGTGCTGACCTTCGGCTCCCTGGCCATCGTGCCGCTGCTGGTCATCTACCTGTTCGCGCTGTCATTCCTGAATCGCGGCATCGACAGCTGGTTCAAGGTGGAGGTGCGCAACGGCCTGCGTGAAGCCACCGAACTGTCGCGTTCGGCGCTGGAGCTGCGCACGCGCGAGCAGTCGCAGCGCACCGGCGAGCTCGCCGCGACGCTCAGCGATCACTCCAATGCCAGCCTGGCCGCCGCGCTGGATGCCGAGCGGCGCACAGTTGGCGCACAGGAACTCATCGTGTTCGGCCGCAATGGCGAGGTGGTGGCCGCGAGCGCCGCCACCAGCGATGCCATGCTCGATCCAGGCATACCGCGCGAGATGCTGATGCAGGTGCGGTCCGGCAATGCCTACATGAGCCTCGAGCCACTGGATGATGGCGGCTACCTGATTGCCACCGCGGCGCCGATTCCGGATGCGGGCCCGGAGGCGCAGCGGCGTTTCGTGGTGGCTCGCCATCAGCTGCCGCAGGAGCTGGCGAACCTCGCCAATGCCGTGCAGAAGGCCTACACCAATTACGGCAATCTTGCGTATTCACGCGAACCTCTGAAATTCAGCTTCCGCCTGACGCTGACACTGGTGCTGCTGCTGGCGGTGCTGTCCGCGGTGTTCCTCGCCATTCGTTCCGCGCAGCGCCTCACGCGACCGGTGCACGATCTCATACTGGGCACGCGCGCAGTGGGCAAGGGCGATTTCACCATGCGCCTGCAGTTGCCGGCGCGCGATGAGATGGGTTACCTCGTCAGCTCCTTCAATGACATGACCAAGCGGCTGCGGCGCGCCAGCGAAGATGCCGTGCGCAGTCGCGAGCTGGTGGAAGAAGAGCGTGAACGCCTGGCGGTGATCCTGGCTGGCCTCTCCACGGGAGTCATCGTCATCGACACTGCGCGGCGCCTGCGCCTGGCCAACGCCGCGGCCGACGCCATCCTCGGCGCACAGCTCGGCCAAGCCATCGGGCGCGGGTTCAGCGAGCTGCAGGCGCAGGCGCCGCGCCTGCCTGCGTTCGCACGGCAGGTGAACGAACGGCTGGATGGGGGCCTTGCCGACTGGCAGGACGAGTTCCTGCTGCCACCGGACAGGGTGCTGCGCTGTGCCTGCGCGCCACTGGTGGATGCCTCCGGTGAAACCGGCCATGTGCTGGTGTTCGATGACATAACGCATGTGCTGCACGCCCAGCGCGATGCGGCATGGAGCGAGGTGGCGCGGCGCCTGGCGCATGAGATTAAGAATCCGCTGACGCCCATCCAGCTGGCCGCGGAACGCCTGCGGCGCCGGCTCGGCGGCAAGCTCGGTGCTGAAGACGCGGACCTGCTCGAGCGGGCCACCCACACCATCGTGCAGCAGGTGGAAACGCTGAAAGGCATGGTGAATGCGTTCAGCGAATATGCCCGCGCACCGGACCTGAAGCTGGCGCAGGTGGATCTGAACGAGCTGGTGGCCGAGGTGGCCGAGCTGTATCGCGCCCAGGAGACGCGGGCGGTGATCGATGTCCACGCGGATCCTGCCCTGCCACCCATCCAGGCAGACCGCGGGCGGTTGCGGCAGATACTGAACAACCTGATAACCAATGGCCTCGAAGCCCTCGAGGCTGCCGAGGGCGGCCGCATCACCATCAGCACGGAACTGAAAGGTGGACCGGGGACGGCCAAAGCAGTCATCATGGTCACCGACAACGGACACGGGTTCGACAGCGAAATGCTCGCGCGCGTGTTTGAGCCATACGTGACGAGCAAACCCAGGGGCACGGGGCTGGGGCTCGCCATTGTGAAGAAGATCGCCGAGGAGCACGGCGGCAGCATTGAAGTGAGCAACAGGTCCGAGGGAGGCGCGTACGTACGCGTCGTCATACCGGTAGCTGCGCGCATAGAAGCCACGCAGCCCGCAAGAGGCATCGCATGAGCACCGGCAAGATTCTGGTCGTCGACGATGAGGCAGACATCCGCGTACTGCTGAAGGAGATCCTCTCCGACGAAGGCTACGACGTGGACGTCGCCGCCAACGCCGGACAGGCCCGCGCGTCGCGCGCACGCGCCACCCCCGATCTGGTGCTGCTCGACATCTGGATGCCCGACACCGACGGCATCACGCTGCTGCGCGAATGGTCCACCACCGCGGCCGAGGATTGCCCCGTGGTGATGATGTCCGGCCATGGCACAGTCGAGACTGCCGTCGAGGCCACGCGCCTGGGCGCCTTCGACTATGTCGAGAAGCCACTGTCGCTGGCCAAGCTGCTGCGCACCGTGGAGCGCGCCATGGATGCCGGCAAGCGGCGCCGCATCGCCGGCCGCCCGCAGCTGGCGCCACTGCTGGCCACCTTCGGCAAGAGCCGCATCGCGCAGCAGCTGCGCGAGGAACTCACGCGTGTCGCATCGCTGAACGCCTCGCTGCTGCTGGTGGGTGAGCCGGGCAGCGGCCGCGAGGCCCTGGCCACCTTCACGCATGAATCCGGTCCGCGTGCCGCGCGCGGTTTCGTGAACCTCGTCGCCAGCGCCATTCCCGAGGACACCGCCGACACCTTCCTGTTCGGCAGTGTCTCGGCCGCCGGCGTCACGCCCGGCCTGCTCGAGCAGGCACTGGGCGGCACGCTGTACATCCAGGAAGTGGAAGATCTGTCACCGCGCGTGCAGCGCTTGCTGCTCGGCGTCATCGACACGGGCCGCTTCCATCGGGTGGGCTCGGGCACCGACGTGCACATTGCCGTGCCGTTCAATGCGCGGCTGGTGGCCACCGCCCAGCCCGGCGTCGAGCAGCGTGCGGGTTCCGCCGAGGGCCTGCGGCGCGACCTGTTCGCGCATCTGTCCGGCGTGCTGGTGCGCGTGCCGCCGCTGCGTGAATACGCCGAGGATGTTCCCGACCTGCTGCGCTTCTATGTGGAGCGCATCGCCGACGCCGAAAAGCTGCCGCTGCGCCGTTTCTCCGTGGCGGCGCAGAACCGCCTGCGCAACTACCCCTGGCCGGGCAACCTGCGCGAGCTGCGCAGCCTGGTGCGCCGCATGCTGGCGCGCGGCGGCGCCGAAGAGATTTCGCTCGACGAGATCGAGATCGAGCTGCAGGCACACACTCCGCCCAACGAGCCGCTGGTGAAGCAGGATCTGCTGGCGCTGCCGCTGCGCGAGGCGCGCGAACAGTTCGAGCGTGCCTACCTGCAGCAGCAGCTGCTGCTGTGCAATGGCAAGGTGGGCCAGCTGGCCAAGCGGGTCGGCATGGAGCGCACGCACCTGTATCGCAAGCTGCGTTCCCTCGGCGTGGAGTTCCGGCCCTCGAACGACGAGTGACGCCGTTTAGTAGCGAGTGACATTGTCCCTGCCCGCCGCCGCCGGCGACCCGCCCTTCACCGAACACGCGCGCGGCCCGCATCGCGCCCGCTGGATCGGCACCGTCGACGCAGCCTACGCCGAAATGCAGCAACGCATCGATGCCGCCACGGCTTCGGTGCGACTTGAAACCTACATCCTGAAGGAAGCCGGGCCGGCGGCCGTGCTGGCAGCGGCGCTGCTGCGTGCGCGGCAGCGGGGCGTGGATGTGCGTGTACTGCTGGACGCCTTTGGCGCCGAGGGCGTGCACCGGCCCTTCCTGGATTCACTGCGCCAGGCCGGCATCCGGCTGACGCTGTTCAACCCGCAGCGCTGGCTGCGGCGTTCATTCCGCAACCACCGCAAGCTGCTGGCCTGCGACAGCGAGCACGCCATCCTGGGCGGCTTCAACATCGCCGAGGAATACGCCGGTGATGGCGTGACGCGCGGCTGGTGCGATACGGCGATCTATGTCGGTGGGCCCATCGTCGGGGAGCTGGAGCGCAGTTTCGACGCCATGTTCGATCTGGCGCCGTTCACGCCCGGAGCAGTGCGGCGCTTCCGCAAGACGGTGCGCCATTTGCAGCATGCAGCGCCGCGCGGTGGCCCGGTGCAGCTGTTTGTTTCTGGTCCCGCCACCCGCGGGCGCCCGCTGGGCCACAGTCTCGGCAGCGACCTGCGGCGCGCCCGCAAGGTTTCCATCGCCGCGGCTTATTTCCTGCCGTCGCGTACCTACCGCCGTCGCCTCTATGAGGCCGCCGCGCGGGGTGAAGTCAGCGTGCTGCTGGCCGGGCGCACCGATGTGCCCATCGCGCGGCTGGCTGCCCAGCATCTCTATGGCCGCCTGCTCGAGCGCCATGTGCGCATCTTCGAATACCAGCCGCAGATCCTGCACGCCAAGCTGCTGATCCTCGATGACGTGGTGTATGTCGGTTCCGCGAACCTCGACCGCCGCAGCCTGCACATCAACTACGAGCTGCTGCTGCGCATCGACTGGCCGGAGCTGGCCGCGGATGCGCGCAGCTGGCATGCCTCGGTGCTGGCGCGCTGCGTCGCCGTCGATGCTGCCGGCTGGCAGGCCACGCGCACCCTCTGGCGCCGCATCCTCTCCTATGCCAGCTACCTGCTGCTGGCGCGGCTCGATCCCCTGCTGGCGCGTCGCGGCTCGCGGTCGCTGTCGTAGCAATACCGTGGCCTAGTGGTGCGGTGGGCGCTTTGCTAGCATTCCGCGTCTAGCGTCCGCAGGCTGCCACAATGAGACACGCATCATCGAGGTCCGCATGAGCTGGCAGGAAACCGCCGAACCCGAAGCCACCGCCGGCAGCTGCCCCGCCATCGAGGAGCGCATCATCCCGCGTGTACGCGACATCGGCGATTTCGATGTACGCCGTGCACTGCCCACGGCGCGCCGCATGATGGTCGGCCCCTTCATCTTCTGGGATCAGTTCGGCATGGAGCATTTCCGCCCCGGTGCGGGCATGGACGTGCGACCGCATCCGCATATCGGCCTCGCCACCGTCACCTACATGTTCAGCGGCGAGATCCTGCACCGGGATTCGCTCGGCACGGTCATTCCCATCCGCCCCGGCGAGATGAACCTGATGAGCGCCGGCCGCGGCATCGTGCATTCCGAGCGCACGCCGCCCGACGTACGCGCGGCGGGCCACGATCTGTATGGCATCCAGTCCTGGGTCGCGCTGCCGCGCAACCACGAGGATTCAGCCCCGGCGTTCACGCATTTCGGCGCCGGCGAGCTGCCGGTGCTCACTGGCCGCGGCGCTACCCTGCGCCTGATCATCGGCGAGATGGAAGGGCGCATCTCGCCCGTGCAGCTGCCGATGGAGACGATCTACGCCGAGCTGCAACTCGAGGCGGGCGCCTCGCTGCCTTTCGACGCGCGTTACGCGGAGCGCGCGATCTACACCTGCGATGGCGAGATCGATCTGGGCGGCGAACGCATCGGTCCCGGTGAGTTGCTGGTACTGCGCGCCGGCCAGGCAGTGACCATCCGCGCGATCAGCGCCGCGCGGTTGATGCTGCTGGGTGGCGAGCCTGCCGATGCGCCACGTCATATCTGGTGGAACTTCGTCGCCTCTGATCCCGCGCTGATCGAGCAGGCCAAGGTGGACTGGAAGGAAGGCCGCTTCGCCATGGTGCCGGGCGAGACGGAGTCCATTCCGCTCCCGCCCAGGTAGGACAGCCCATCGCCCGCGAACTGGAACCCTTCGAGCCGAAATTCGTCACGGTGCTGCGCGAGGGCTACAGCCTCGCGATGCTGCGCCAGGATCTGCTCGCCGCCATCACGGTGGCCATCGTGGCGCTGCCGCTGTCGATGGCCATCGCCATTGCCTCGGGCGTGGGTCCCGAGCGCGGCCTCTACGCGGCCATCGTGGGGGGGTTCCTGATCTCGGCACTGGGCGGCAGCCGCTTCCAGATCGGCGGCCCTGCTGGTGCGTTCATCGTGCTCGTATCCCTGACGGTGGCGCGCCATGGCGTCGACGGCATGCTGCTCGCCACCGCCATGGCCGGCGTGCTCATGGCGCTGGCCGGCCTGCTGCGCGTCGGCGCTTATGTGCGGCTGATTCCGCCGCCGGTCGTGGTGGGGTTCACTGCCGGCATCGCGCTCACCATCTTCGCCAGCCAGCTGCACGATCTGCTCGGCCTGCAGTTGCAGCAAGAGCCTGCGGCCTTCGTGCCCAAGCTCATCGCGCTGTGGCAGGCGGCCGCGACTTTCAGCCTCGCCGCCATCATCACGGCGGCGGTTTCGATCGCCATCATCCTGGTGCTGAAGCGCTATCTGCCGCGCGCGCCGGCACTGCTGATCGCGGTGACGCTGGCCGCGTTGCTGGCGTGGGCGCTGCGCCTGCCGATCGAGACCATCGGCTCGCGCTTCGGCGGCGTGCCACATGGCCTGCCGTCGCCGCAACTGCCGGATCTCTCCTGGGCCCGCATGGTGCAGCTGCTGCCCACGGCACTGTCGTTTGCGTTGCTCGGGGCGATCGAGAGCCTGCTGTCAGCCGTAGTGGCCGATGGCATGACCGGGCGCAGGCATCGCGCCAACAGCGAATTGTTCGCGCAGGGCATCGCCAATATCGGCACGGCGCTGTTTGGTGGCCTGTGCGTCACCGGCACCATCGCGCGCACCGCGACCAATGTGAAGGCCGGCGCACGCACGCCGGTGGCCGGCATGCTGCACGCGCTGCTGATCCTGCTGACGCTGCTGGTGGCGGCGCCACTGGTGGCATTCATTCCGCTGGCCGCGCTGGCGGCGGTGCTGGTCACGGTGGCATGGAACATGATCGAGCGCGGGGCCATCATGGAGATGGTCCGGCACGCGCGTCCGGATGCCCTGGCGCTGCTGGTGACGCTGGTGGTCACGCTGCTGCACGACCTGATGTGGGGCATCGGCGCCGGCACGCTGCTGGCGCTTGCACTGCGCCGGCTGCGCGCGCACTGAAGCGCCGGGCTGCGCTCAGGCGGGGTTTTCCGCCAGCAGCAGCACGCGCTCCGCCAGCCCCTCGGCGATCTCCGCCGCCACCTTGCTGTTCAGCCCCAGTGATTCCAGCAGCGGCTCGCGCGGCACGCGCAACTGCCGCGGTTCCAGCGGATAGGTGAACCCGGCTTCCAGCGCCAGCTGGACACCCACATGCACCAGCGTGGCCTGCGTGCGCGCCGGCAGCGTCGAGCGCGCCGGGTCGCTGTAGAACCGTGCCGCCAGCAAGATCGATTCGGGCATGTTCCAGCTCAGGAAAATGGCCTGCGTGCAGCGCGCACGATCCACCTGCACCAGCGTCCGCTCCAGTTCGGCCGGGTCCGCCTCGGGTCTGGTGCGCAGCGCCTCGATCAATGCCTCCATGCCCGCCGGGTCCAGGCGCTCCTGCACCGGCACGCCGAAGTCATGCAGCAGTGCGCCCATGAAGGCTTCGGGTGCCACCCCCTTGCCGCTGCGCCGCGCCAGCTGCTCGGCGGCAAAGGCACTGGCCACGCAATGGTTCACCAGGGCGCGCGGATCGATGCCGGCGGCGCGGCTGCCGCGCGCGATGCTGCGGTCCAGGCAGGCCGCGGCAGTGATGCCGCGCACGGCATCCAGGCCCAGCACCATCAATGCCCGGTCCAGCGTGGCGATGTGGCGGGAATGGCCGTAGTAGGCCGAATTGGCCACCTTCAGCACCCGCGCGGCGAGGCCGGGTTCGCGCTGGATCAGCGCCGTGATCTCGCGGGTATCGAGGTTGACGTCGCAGAGCGCGGCGAGGATATGGTGTGCGGCTTGCGAGCCGCTGCCCAACAGGCCCAGCGCCGAGGCCGCCTTGACAATGTCCGCGTCGGAGATGCTCACGCGCGTGAAACCTATCACAGAACCGCAGCCGCGACTCCATGTTGCCGGGGCGCTGCCGTTAGTGGTTGTGCAATGCCTCCAACAGAAGTTCCCGCCACGCAGGATGCGCGGGATTTACAGCGCCAGCGACTGCTCGCCGGCAGGGATGCCGCGACGGTGCTGGTCACCGCCGGCGCGGCGCTGTGGCTGGCTTCTGCCCAGGGCGGGCTGCTGCGTCTGCTGCTGCAGGCCGCCACCGCAGCTGGCGCCGTGCTGCTGGCAGCATCCGTCTACCGCTACCGCATGCGTGCCTGGCGCCGGCAGCAGGAGCTGCTCGGCCAGCGTCGACAGGTGGAGGCCCAGCTCGCCCTGGCCCTGCGCAGCGACCCGCTCACCGGCCTCTCCAACCGCCGTCAGTTCTTCGAGGCACTGCAGGATTCGGTACGGCGTGTACAGCAGGGCAGCCAGGCGAGCTTCGCAGTGTTGTTCCTGGATTTCGACCGCTTCAAGATGGTCAACGATGCCCTCGGGCACCAGACCGGCGACGAATTGCTGGTGCGCATTGCTGGACGCCTGCGCCGCGCATTGCTCAAGGATACCGACGGCTCGCAGCGCAATGTCGCGCGCTTCGGCGGCGATGAGTTCCTGGTGCTGCTGAATGATGTCGAGAAGCCGGTGGATGCGGCGCGGCTGGCCAACGCGCTGCTGAAGATACTGGCCGCGCCCTATGCGCTGCGCGGCCGCCAGGTGTTCTCCACCGCCAGCATCGGCATCGTCACCAGCGACCGCTGCCTGGAGGATGCCGAAACCATCATCCGCAACGCCGACGCGGCCATGTACGAGGCCAAGAGCGCCGGTCGCGCGCGCGCCGTGTATTTCAGCGAACAGATGCGCGAGCGCCTGACCCGCATCCACAAGATAGAAAGCGGCCTGCGTGGCGCGCTGGGCACATCGCAGCTGTCGCTGGTCTACCAGCCCATCATCGACATGGATTCAGGCCGGCGCACTTCGGTGGAGGCGCTGATCCGCTGGGTGCACCCGGAGCTGGGCGCCATCGGCCCCGGCGAGTTCGTACCCGTGGCCGAGGAATCCGGATTGATCGTGCCGATGGGCGCCTGGGTACTGCATGAAAGCTGCGCGGCGCTGGCGCGCTGGCGGCGGCTGGATGCGGACAACGCGCCGGAGTCCATCAGCGTCAATGTGTCGCGTGCAGAGCTGGCGCAGGGCGCCGCCCTGATCCGCACCGTGCGCGCGGCGCTGGAGGCGGCGCAGCTGCCGCCGTCCTGCCTGCAGCTGGAAGTCACCGAGCGCGAAGTGATGCGCGACCCGAAGGGCGCGCTGGCCGTGATGCAGCTGCTGCGTGAGATCGGCGTGCGCCTGGCCATGGATGACTTCGGCACCGGCACCTCGTCACTGGGCTGCCTGCGTGACTACCCCTTCGATGTGATCAAGATCGATCGCTCGTTCGTCGCCGGCCTCGAAGGCGGTTCCGACACGCTGTCGGTGATCCACGCCACCATCACGCTGGTCTCGAACCTCGGCAAGGCCAGCGTGGCCGAGGGCGTTGAAACCCCCGGCCAGCTGGCCATCCTGCAGTCACTGGGCTGCGACTACGCCCAGGGCTACCATCTGGGCCGCCCGGTGATCGAAAGCCAGGTGCTGCTGCCGCCCGCGATCCACGACATGCAGAAGGCCATGCGCGCCTGAGCGCCTGGTTTCAGAACCACAGCCGCAGGCCCGCCACGAAGCGCGCATCGCCCACTGCCTCGCCGGCGTCGCGCCGCACGCCGGCTGTATTGCCCGTGGCCCGCACATAACCCAGGCCGAAGTAGGGCGCGAACTGCCGGGTGATCTCATAGCGCAGCCGCAGGCCCGCCTCCACCTCCGACAATCCCGCACCGATGGCGCGGCCTGCATCGTCCTGGCCATACAGCGTGAGTTGCAGCAGCGGCTGCGCGATCAGGCGGTTGGTCAGCAATACATCGCGCTCGGCATCCAGGCGCAGCGCGCTCTGGTTGCCGCTGCCGAAATACGCCGTGATGGCAATCTCGAAGCGCTGTGGCGCCAGGCCCTGCAGGCCAAGCGCGGCGAAGCTGCGCGCGCCACCGGGTGCGAAATCCGCGCGCACGCCAGCCACCACATCCCACCACGCCGATATGCTGCGGCCGAGCAGCATCTCCGCATCGGCGCTGTCGGTGTGGCCCGCGAAACGTTCGCCCTCAGAGCGCAGCCAGACACGCGTCAGGTCCGTGCCGATCCAGCCCTTGCCTTCCCAGGCCGCGCCGGATGCGCCGCCGTCTCGCCAGGTTTCCAGCCGGTCCAGCAGCAGGTAGCTGTGGATGTCATTGTCGTGGGAATCGTGCGTGGCGGCCGGTGGCTGCGCTGCGGCACGGTCGGCGTCGGTCAATGGCGGTACGGGTGCCACGCCGGCTGCCGCCGCTGCGGCGGGCACGGCGTCGTGCGGCGCCGGCGCCTGCCCGGCAGCGCCGTGATCCATGCCTGCATGACCAGCATGCTCCGCGTGTCCGGCATGCTCCGGCTGCTGCGCGCGGGCGGCGGCTGTCACAGCCAGCATCGCGAGGGTCAGCGTCACCGTCCTCATCGCGCTTCCTCCACCAGCACATGCCGCATCATGCCGGCCTGCATGTGGTAAAGCAGATGGCAGTGGTAGGCCCAGTTGCCCAGTGCATCCGCGCGCACGCGGTAGCTGCGCCGGCTGCCCGGTGGCATGTCCACCGTGTGTTTGCGCAGCATGAATTCACCCTGGTCGTCCTCCAGGTCGCTCCACATGCCATGCAGGTGGATCGGATGCGACATCATCGTGTCGTTCACCAGCACTATGCGCAGCCGCTCGCCGTAGCTCAGCCGCAGCGGGGCGGCGCCGGCGAACTTGATGCCATCGAAGGACCACGCGAACTTCTCCATGTGTCCGGTCAGGTGCAGCTCCACTTCGCGGCCCGGCTCGCGGCCATCCGGGTCGGCGAACAGGCTGTGCAGGCGCCCGTAGCTCAGCACGTCGCGGCCGTTGTCGCGCAGCCCCGCTCCCGGGTCGTCGAGTCGCGACATGGGGGCCATGGCCTGGTTGTCCACCAGCGGATTGTGCTGCTCGCTGGGCGGATGCGAAGGCATCGGCATTGCCATGTGTTCATGACCGCCCGCGCCATGCGCCATGCCCATGTCGGCCATCGTCAGCAGCGGCCGTGCATCCAGCGGCGGCACCGGGGCCGCCAGCCCGTCGCGCACCGCCAGCGTGCCGCGCACATAACCGGTGCGCGCCGAATCCTGCGCGAAGATCGTGAACGCGTCCTGCCCGGCAGGCTCGACGATCACATCGAAAGTCTCCGCCGCGGCAATGCGGAACTCCTCGACGGTCACCGGATGCACGTACTGCCCGTCTGCCGCCACCACCGTCATCTTCAGCCCCGGGATCCGTACGTCGAAGTACGTCATGGCCGAGCCATTGATGAAGCGCAGCCGCAGCTTCTCCCCCGGCCGGAACAATCCCGTCCAGTTGCCAGGCGCCGTCCTGCCGTTCATCAGGTAGGTGTAGGTATTGGCATTCACATCCGAGAGGTCCGTGGGCGTCATGCGCATCGCCCCCCACATGCGCCGCTCGGCCAGCGTCGCGCGCAGGCCCGCCGTGCCGGCATCGCGGATGAAGTCACCGACGGTCTGCCGCGAGTAGTTGTCATGGCCGGCCATCTTCTTCAACCGCGCGAACAACGCGTCCGGCGCCAGATCCGTCCAGTCACTGAGCAGCACCACGTGTTCGCGGTCATAGGCGAACGGCTCCGGCTCGGCGGCATCGACGATCAGCGGGCCGTAGAGCCCGGCCTGTTCCTGGAAGCCGGAATGGCTGTGATACCAGTAGGTGCCGGCCTGCCGCAGCGCAAAGCGGTAGACGAAGGTCTCGCCGCGCCGGATGCCGTCAAAGCTCATGCCGGGCACGCCATCCATGTTGGCGGGCAGCAGCAGCCCATGCCAGTGCAGGGAAGTAACCGCGCCGTGCACCGCGTCCGCCGGCAGTGCATTGCGCACACGCACTTCCACCGTGCTGCCCTCACGCCAGCGCAGCAGCGGCGCCGGCAGCGAACCGTTCACGGTGATGGCGCTGCGCTGCCTGCCAGTGAAGTTCACCGCCGTCTCGCCGATGACCAGTTCCGCAGCGTTGTCCGCCGCGGCGCCACGCGGCCACATTCCCAATGATCCGACCAGGCCGCCACCGGCCAGTCCCTGCACGAAGCGGCGCCGTGTGGCCGCCTGCGGCAGGAGTATTTCGCCTTTCATGATCTGCTCCATCACGCGCCTGGCGCGTCAATGCCTGTCCGGCTGCCGCGTCAGCGCGGCAGCGCAACTCGACAATCGGCGGGTCAGGGCAGCGCTGGCGGGCGCCAGTGCCGGAAGCAGTGATGGGACTGGAACGCAGGGTCGCCCGCGCCGGGCGCAGGCTGCATCACAACCCAGGCAGCAGCGCAGCGCGCCATGTCCGGCGGCGCACTGGCAGGCTGCGCACCCGCGACGCAGGCGCAGTGCCCGGCATGCTGGTCGGCGCCGGCTGATCCATCATGCTGGCCGTGGTCGTGTCCGTGCTCCATGCCGCTCATGTCATGCGCCATGCCATGCGCCATGTCATGGTGCGCGGCGAGCGGCGCGGCCGCCTGCAGCATCGGGCAGGCGGCATCCATGGGCTCGACGCTGGCATAGCCCTGGCTGGTCACACCAAGGCTCAACAGGACCACCAGCAGGAGGCGCAGCAACCGCATGCCGGCATTATCCTCCCCATGGCCGCTGCTGTCAGGGTCTGGCCACACTGCACCCGCGCGGCCTGCCATCGGCGTATAGGGGTATGTGGACGCGCAATTCGCCAACATTTCCAGTGTGGACCTGCCCCTTGCCGGGGCCCCCGCCATGGCTGCCAGACCAGTGGCCGTAGCCGAGGAGGCACTGTGGCTGTCCCGCGCCCAGGCCGGCGATGCCGCCGCGTTCCGGCAGCTGGTCCGGGCGCATCAGGCACGCGTGTACAGCATCGCGCTGCGGTTCACCGGCCGCGGTGCCGATGCCGAGGAGCTGGCCCAGGATGTGTTCGTGCAGCTGCATGGCGCGCTGGCGCAGATGGCCGACCATGCCCACCTGAAGCACTGGCTGCTGCGCACGGTGGCGCACCGCTCCATCGACCGGCTGCGTCAGCAGTCGCGGCGCCCGAAGCTGGTGCCGATCGAGTCGCTGCGCGATGCCGGCGACGTTCCGGGGCTGGAAGTGCAGGGCGATCCGCTGGCCGACAGCCGCCTGCGCCGCCTGCTGCTGGATCTCGCCCCGGATGCGCGCGCAGTGCTGCTGCTGCGCTTCCAGGAAGACCTCGACCCGGCGGATATTGCCGGCGTGCTCGACATGCCGGTGAATACAGTGAAGAGCCATCTGCGCCGCTCGCTGGAGTGGCTGCGGACGCAGATGGATGGAGAGAACCATGGATATTGAACAGCGGCTGCGCGGGAGCCTCGCGGCCACCGAACCGCCGCCCGATTTCGAGGCGCGCGTGATGGCGCGGCTGGTGGTTGGACCAGTTGCGTCATCGCGCCGCCGCTTCAACTGGCGCCCTCTGGGCGCCATTGCGGCCAGCACCTGCGCCGTGGCGTTCGCCCTGCACTGGCATGTGGCGCAGCAGCGCGAGGCCCATGTACGCCAGCAGCTGATGCTGGCGCTCGAGATCACCAGCGAACAGCTCAACCTGGTCCAGCGGCGGCTGGTGCACTTCGAAACGATTGAACCTGCTTCACAGGAGAATGGAACATGAAACGCGTGAATATCCTGCTGGCCGCGATGGCGCTGCTGTCGCCGCTGGCCTCGGTGGCGCAGGCTGCCCGCATCAACATGCCGGATTTCTCCGGGCTGGCGGCGAAGGCAAAGGAATCCGTCGACATCGCGCTCGACAAGGACATGCTGCGCACCGCCGCCTCGTTCATGAGCGGCGCCGAAGACCCGCAGTTTGCCGAGCAGGTGAAGCGGCTCGATGGGGTCTACATCAAGACCTTCGAGTTCGAGAAGGCCGGGCAGTACGCGATGAGCGACATCGACGCCATGATCCGCCAGGTGGAAACCAGCGGCTGGAAGAAGCTCATGTCCATCCGCGATGGCGAGGATCGCGTCGAGATGTGGATGCGCCAGGACAGCCACGATGGCGGCATGTTCTTCGTCGCCAGCGAGCCCAAGGAGCTGGTGGTGATCAACATCGTCGGCAGCGTGGATCTGGAAACGCTGCGCAAGCTGCAGGGGCGCATGGGCGTGCCCGGCCTGCCAGGCTTCGGTCCGCCGACGGCCCCGCCCGCACCGCCGGCTACGCCGGTACGGCCCAGGCAGTAGTCAGTGGCGCTGGCCCCGCAGGGTCAGCCGCCCTCGAGGCCCGCCGGCCGCCGGTATGTCCCGGTGGCCAGCACCGCATCGTAATGGCAGGCCCGGTTCCGCCCGCTGTCCTTGGCGTGGTAGAGCCCGCGGTCCGCCCGGTCCAGCGCATGCGTGACGCTGTCATTCACGCGGATCTGCGTCCAGCCCAGGCTGACAGTGATGTGGCCCACCTGCGGAAACTGATGCAGCTCCACCGCGCGGCGCAGCCGCTCGAAGGCGCTGACCGCCACATGCTGCGGCACGTCAGGCAGCAGCACCGCGAATTCCTCGCCGCCGAAACGGTAGACATGGTCGGTGCCGCGCAGGCTGTGCTGGATGACTTCGCTGGTGAGGGCCAGCACCTGGTCGCCCTGCATATGCCCATGGCGGTCGTTCACCGCCTTGAAGTGGTCGATGTCCACCAGTGCCAGCCAGCTGGCATGATCGGGGTTGGCGGCAGTGCGCCGCGCCAGGCCGCCGCGCAGCTTCTCGAACTGCGCATCGAAGGTCTTGCGGTTCAGCAGCCCGGTGAGGCTGTCGCGCTCGCCGTACTCCAGCAGCGCCAGATGGTTGCTGATGATCTTCAGGATGCCGGTGACCAGGTTCAGTTCGCGCGAATCAGGCGCCGTGGGGCGCACGATGCGCAGCAGGCCCAGCGGCTGGTCATCGGCGCCGATCACCGGCACCACGGTTTCGAAACGGCCCGGGGTAAGGAGCGTGGCGCGCGGCGCGCGCTTCTCCAGGCAACGCCGCCAGCTCGCCAGTTCGGCCAGCTGCAGCGTCTCGCTGGTGCCGCGCGTTACACGCGTGCCGCCGGCGCCTGTGATCGCGGCCACGCAGGAGACGACCAGATCGCTCTCCGCACCGCGCTGCAGCTTGTACAGCGACACGATGTCGGCCTCCAGAAACTGCGCCACGAGTTCCACCAGCGACCGCTCGATATCGTCTCGATCACGGTACTGGGTGGCGGCAGCTACGGAGCCGATGAGTTCCGGTGAGGGGTCCATCTTCAGTGCCAGCATGCTTACATAATAGGTAGGCTGGCCGAGGCCCGATGCGACATAGTTCACGGCCGGTGCGATTCGCATCACACCGATGCCGTTATCAGTCGCCGACCCGCATCACGATGGCATCGATGTCGGCGGCGCGCAGTTCGCGCGTGGTGGCATTGAGCTTGCCGAGGTCACGGAACGGCCCGATGCGCACGCGGTGCCAGTTGTCGGCGTTCTGGATGGTGGCGGCGATGCCCAGCTTGGCCAGCTGCGAGCGCACCCGTTCGGCGTCGGACTGGTTGCGGTACGAACCGGCCTGCACTACATAGGCGCCAGGCTGCTCCACCACCCGCGATGCCGGCGCCGCGGCGCGCGCATCGCGCCCCTTGGGCACTTCCACCTCGAACGAGGGCAGCATGTCGTAGAAGGCCAGGTCCTGCGCGGCAGGGCCCTCGTTGGCGGAGGGGGTATCCGTGGCATTGTCCGGCGGCGTCTCTTCGGCGGCATCGCTGGCCGCGCGTGGTTGCGGCGCCTCGGCATCGCCGCCGGCTGCGCCGCTGCGGTGGTCGTACAGCCACACGCCCAGCGCCGCCAGCAGGCCCACCACCAGGCCCGCGCCAAACTGCCGGTACTGCAGCAGGTCGAAGCCGCCGTCGCGCCGTCCCGACTGCTTGTAGTCGCGCGCCGCCAGCCTGGGCTTGGAGCCGTTCACATGGTCTCCGGCGCCGATACACCCAGCAGCCCGAGGCCGCTGCGCACCACCTGCTGGGTGGCAATGGCCAGCGCCAGCCGCGCATTGCGCAGCCGCTCGTCCTCGACGATGAACTGCTCGGCGTTGTACCAGGTGTGGAATGCCTGCGACAGCTCGCGCAGGTAATGCACCAGCGTATGCGGCGCGCGCAGCTGGCCGGCCAGCAGGATGATCTCCGGATAGCGCCCGAGCATGGTCAGCAGCGCGGTCTCGTGCGGCGATTCCAGCGTATCCAGGCTTGCAAGGCCGATGGTGCTGTCGTAGCCGTAGCCCTTGGAAGCCAGCTGCCGGCCCACGCTTGCAACGCGCGCATGCGCGTACTGGATGTAATAAACCGGGTTCTCGTTGCTGCGCGATTTGGCGAGCTCGAGGTCGAAGTCCAGCGGCTGGTCGTGGCTGCGCATTACATAGAAGAAGCGCGCGGCGTCGTTGCCCACCTCATTGCGCAGCTCGCGCAGCGTGACGAATTCGCCGGCACGCGTGGACATGGGCACCTTCTCGCCGCCCCGGAACAGCGACACGAACTGCACCAGCTGCGCCTCCAGCGATTCCGGCGGCTCGCCCATGGCCGCAAGGGCCGCCCGCACGCGCGCCACATAGCCATGGTGGTCCGAGCCCAGCACGTCCAGCAGGATGTCGAAGCCGCGCTCGCGCTTTTCCAGGTGGTAGGCGATGTCGGAGGCGAAATAGGTCTTTACGCCGTTCTCGCGCACCACCACGCGATCCTTCTCATCGCCGAAGCTGGTGGCGCGGAACCACAGCGCGCCATCCTTCTCATAGGCATGGCCCTGGCTGCGCAGCCGCGCCAGCGCCCGGTCGATGGCGCCGTTCTCGGCCAGCGAGCGTTCCGAATACCAGCGGTCGTAATGCACGCCGAACTCGGCGAGGTCATTCTCCATGTCCGCCAGGATCGACGTCAGCGCCAGGTCTGACGGGATGCGGAAGTTCTCCTCCCCCAGCAGTGCGCGCGCGCGCGCGATCACCGCATCGATGTAGGCATCCTTGTCGCCGCCTTCCGGCTCGTCCGGCGGCAGGTTGCCGAACACCTCGCCTTCCGGCCGCTGCAGCGTGGCATCGACCTGCTGCAGCAGCTGGGCGGCGATCTCGCGCACATACGCCCCCTTGTAGCCATTGGCGGGGAAGCGGAACTGCTCGCCGCAGGCTTCCAGGTAGCGCAGCCACACGCTGACGGCGATGATGTCCATCTGCCGGCCGGCATCATTGATGTAGTACTCGCGGTGCACCGCGAAGCCATTGGCCTCGAGCAGGTTGGCGAGGCTGGCGCCGAAGGCGCCGTGGCGGCCATGGCCTACATGCAGCGGCCCGGTGGGGTTCGAGGACACGAACTCCAGCAGCACCTTGCGGTCGCCGCCCGACCCATTGCGGCCATAGGCATCGCCCAGCTCATGGATGCGGCGCACCACGCTTGCCTGCGCAGCACGCGCCAGGAAGAAATTGATGAAGCCCGCGCCCGCGATCTCCACGCGTTCCACGGCCGCATCGGTTTCCAGCGCGCCGACGATGGCTTGCGCCAGCTCGCGCGGAGGTTTGCGGGCCACCTTGGCCAGCCGCAGCGCCACATTGGAGGCGAAGTCGCCATTGGCGGCATCACGCGTGCGTTCCACGCCCAGGTCGTCCAGCGCGAGCTCCGCCGGCAGCAGGGCCGGGGTCAGGCGCCGCAGGGCGGCGCGCAGCAGTTGTTCGATTTCGTTTTTCATGGCGGGCCGCAAGTCTACCCGAGCGGCGTGTGCCCTTCAGAACACGTCCAGCGGGTCCACATCCAGCGCCCAGCGCAGCGAGCGCGGCGCGGGCAGGCCGGCCAGCAGCGGCACCCACTGCGCCAGGTACTGCTGCAGCAGCGTGCGCTGCGGGGATTCCACCACCATCTGCGCGTGGTAGCGGTCGGCGCGGCGCGGCATGGTAGAAGGCATGGGCCGGCGCAGCGCCACGCCCGCCGGCGTCGGCAGCAGTGCATGGGCCTGCTCCAGGTAGTGCATCGCGGCGCCCGGCGCGGTGTCGGAGGCGCGCAGCACCGCCATGCGTACATAGGGCGGCCAGTGCGCCTCGGCCCGTTCCAGCAGCGCATTGGTGGCGAAACCGGCATAGCCGTCGGCCAGCAGCGTATTCAGCAGCGGGTGCTGCGGATACTGGCTCTGGATCAGCACCTCGCCGGGCCGCTCGGCGCGGCCGGCGCGCCCGGCCACCTGCACGATGGTCTGCGCCAGCCGCTCGGCCGCGCGGAAATCCGTGGCGAACAGGCTCTGGTCGGCATTCAGCACCGCCACCAGCGTCACGTCGGGAAAATGATGGCCCTTGGTCAGCATCTGCGTGCCCACCAGGATGCGGGCGCTGCCGCTGTGCACGCGTTCGATGGCATCGGTGAGCTGCGCCGGCGCGCGCAGCACATCGCGGTCGAAGCGCTCGATGGGATGATCCGGAAACAACGCGGCAAGGGTTTCCTCCACGCGCTCGGTGCCGTGTCCCAGCGGGTTCACTGCGTGGCCACAGCGCGGGCAGCGACCGGGCAGCGCTTCCTCCGCGCCGCAGTGGTGGCAGGCGAGGCGGCCGGTCTTCAGGTGCACCGTCATGCGCGCATCACAGCTGTGGCAGGGCGCCACCCAGCTGCAGGCCTGGCACAGCAGCGTCGGCGCATAGCCGCGCCGGTTGAGGAACAGCAGCACCTGCGAGCCACCATCCAGATGCCGGCGCATGGCCTGCAGCACCGGCGCGGCGATGCCCTTGTGCACGGCATGGGCACGCATGTCGATGAGCTGCAGGCTGGGTGGCGTCGCACTGCCGGCGCGCTCGGGCAACTGCAGGTGGCGCAGCCGGCCGAGCTCCACATTGCGCAGGGTCTCGAGCGAGGGCGTGGCGGAGCCCAGCACCACCGGCACTTTCTGCAGCTGGCCGCGCACCAGCGCCAGATCGCGGGCGGAGTAGCGGAAGCCGCTGTCCTGCTGTTTGTAGGAGGCGTCGTGCTCCTCGTCCACGATGATCAGCCGCAGCCCCGGGATGGGCGTGAACACGGCCGAGCGCGTGCCGATGACGATGCGCGCCGCGCCGCTGGCGGCCTGCTGCCAGGCGCGCGCGCGCGCGCTATCGGTGAGCCCGGAGTGCAGCGCCGCGATGGGCGCGGCGAAACGTTTCTCGAAGCGCTCCAGCAGCTGCGGCGTGAGGCCGATCTCCGGGCACAGCACCAGCACCGAACCACCGCGCGCCAGCGTCTGTGCCACGGCCTGCAGGTACACCTCGGTCTTGCCGCTGCCGGTCACGCCATCCAGCAGGAAATTGCCGGCCGCGTCGCCGCCGCCATCAGCGAGCAGCGCCGCCACGGCCGCGTGCTGCGCGCCGGTGAGCGGGTAGGGTGTCTCGCGCGTGCCGATCGGGGCCACATCGGCCGCTGCCACGGCCTTGGGTTTCAGCTTGCGCTTGCGCACCGTGCGCAGCAGCTTCGGCACTGCCGCGGCCACCACTTCGCCCACCGGATGGTGGTAATAGCCGGCGGCCCATTCCAGCAGCTGCAGGTCGGTCGCGCCCAGCAGCGGCGCCTCGTCCAGCACCTCGGTGAGGTCGCGCAGTTTGTCCGCGGGCACGTCGCTGGCATCCACCACCTGCATCACTACGCCCACCACCTCGCGGCGCGCGAACGGCAGGCGCACCCGCACGCCCGGCAGCGCGGCGGCACCCGCGGGCATCCCGGCCGGAATGCGATAGTCGAACAGCCTGCGCAGCGGGGTATCGAGTGCAACCCGGGCGAACGCTGCGGTCATGATGGCAGCAACAACAGTGGCTTCCCTGAATTTACAGTGCTTCGGCGCGCATGCTTAGATCGGGCCATGAAAACAAGAATCCGCCGGCTGCAGTTCGCCGTACTCACCATCAGCCTGCTCGGCGCGGCGGGCCTGTGCCAGCCGGCGCAGGCGGCCGGTGCCGATGCCGCAACGCTGGGCCGCATCCGCGACGCCGGCATGAAGAGCGACTGGGCCTACCAGCACCTGGCCGAAATGACGGATTCAGTCGGCCCACGGCTGTCCGGTTCGCCCGGCTACGACGCTGCCGTGCAGCTGCTGGCGGCACATATGCGTGCGCTCGGCGCGGAGGTTACGCTGCAGCCGGTGAAGGTGCCACATTGGGTGCGCGGCCTCGAGACCGCCGAACTCACCAGCTACCCCGGCCAGCCCAGGGGACTGATACAGAAGCTGCACCTCACGGCGCTGGGCGGCTCGGGCGCCACGCCCGCCGCCGGAATCACGGCGCGCGTCGTGGCCGTGAAGGACATGGCCGAGCTCACGGCGCGCGCCAGGGAAGTCCCCGGCAGCATCGTGGTGTTCACCGCGAGGTTCGACCAGAACATGGCCGACAACGGCCTGGCCGATGTCGCCTACGGACAGAACGGCTGGTACCGCCGTTCCGGCCCCTCGGAAGCGGCGAAGCTCGGCGCGGTAGCGACGCTGATCCGCTCCGTGGGAGGCGCCGACTTCCGGCTACCGCACACCGGCAGTACGCGTTTTGCGGACGACCAGAAGCACAGCCCCTCCGCGGCCCTCGCCGCGGAGGACGCCGACATGATCGCGCGCCTGGCGGCGCGTGGCCCGGTGTCGCTGAAGCTGGTGCTGACGCCGCAGATCCTGCCCGACCATGACACCTTCAATGTCATCGCCGACTGGAAGGGCCGCGACAAGCCGGACGAGATCGTGCTGGTCTCCGGCCACCTGGATTCCTGGGATCTGGGCACCGGCGCCATCGACGATGGCATCGGCGTCTACGGCAGTGCCGGCGTCATCGCCGTGCTGAAGGATCTGAACCTGCGCGCGCGTCGCACCATCCGCGTGGTCGGCTACGCCAATGAGGAGAACGGTGGTGCCGGCGGCCGTGCCTACCTGCAGGCTGCCGGTGGCGCGGCTGCGGCGGCGACCCATGCCGCAGTCATCGAGAGTGACAGCGGCGCCGGCCGTCCACTGGGCTTCGAGGCCGCTGTCACCACCGGCTCCGCCAGCCAGCTCGAACCGCTGGTTGATGTGCTGCTGCCGCTGGGTGCCACCGCCATCACGCGCGTGGACCAGCGCGTCGGGGCGGACATCGGACCGCTGCAGGGAGTGGGCATACCAGGCTTCGGCATGAAGCCGGACACCCGCCACTACTTCGACCTGCACCACACGCCAGCCGACACCTTCGACAAGGTGGACCCGGTGGACATGCAGGCGCATGTGGCCTCCCTGGGCGTGCTGGCATATTTCCTGGCCGAAATGGATACGCCGCTGCCGCGGTTCACGCCCAGCCCCTGATAGCCAACCCTGCCGCCCGGCGGGGCTTTTCCGTGAGCTGGATACTTGTTTCCGCCCTGGTGGCTGCCGATGATCGCGGCATGAGATCCCGGATCCTCGCCCTGCCGGCCCTCGCACTGCTGTGTGGTTTGTGCTCCTGCGGTGGCGGTGGCGATGCTGCCATCGCTCCGGCGGCTCCGCCCGCCGGCGCAGCCGGCACCATTCCCTACACCGCGGGCGTGTATCCCGCTTCATCCACCTTTGCCAACCAGTGCGCCGTGCCGCGCACCGGAGTCGATCCGCAGGGCCGGCGCTGGCCGGATGCCGCCGGCAGCCTGCTCGCCGAGAAGCACTTCCTGCGCTCATGGACCAACGAGCTGTACCTGTGGTTCAGCGAGGTGCCTGACAGCAATCCGGCGGCCACCGCGGATGTGCCTGCCTACTTCGATCTGCTGAGGACACCGGCGGTGCTGGCTTCGGGCCGCAGGAAGGACGAGTTCCACTTCACCTACAACACGGCGGAATACCTGGCAGCCTCGACCAACGGCACCATGCTGGGTTACGGCATCTCCTTCGACCTGGTCGCGGCCACGCCGCCGCGGCGGCTGGTGGTGCAGTACGTGCAGCCAGGCAGCCCCGCCGCAGTGGCGGGCATCACCCGCGGCGCGGAACTGCTGCGCGCGGATGGCTACGATGTGGTGGCCGACAACACCACCACCGGCATTGCCGCCATCAACAGCGCGGCGTTCTCGCCCGCGCAGGGCTCGAGCCACCAGCTGGTGTTCAGGGATCGCAACACCACCGCCACCCGCGCGGTGACGCTGGCCGCCGCGCAGGTCACCTTCGATGCGGTGCCGGTGGTCAGCACCGTGCCCACCGCCGCGGGCCGCGTTGGCTATCTGCTGTTCAACGACCACACGGCGGCTTCCGAGAGCGCCTTGCGCGGCGCCTTCGAAACGCTGCGCAGCGCCAGTGTCGTCGACCTGGTGCTGGACCTGCGCTACAACGGCGGTGGCTATCTCGACATCGCCAGCGAAGTGGCCTACATGATCGCAGGCGCAGCCCGCACCGCCGGCCACAACTTCGAAACACTGCAGTTCAACAGCAAGCACCCGACCACCAATCCGGTCACCGGCAACCGCATCGTGCCCACGCCCTTCCATGACAAGGGCCAGGGGTTCTCCGTAACCGAGGGCGCCGCGCTGCCGGCGCTCAACCTTGCGCGCGTGTATGTGCTCACCTCGGACGAGACCTGTTCCGCCAGCGAATCCATCATCAATGGCCTGAAGGGCGTCGGCGTCACGGTGTACCAGTTCGGCGGCACCACCTGCGGCAAGCCCTATGGGTTCTATCCCGAGGACAACTGCGGCACCACCTATTTCTCCATCCAGTTCCGTGGCGTGAACGACATGAACTTCGGCGATTACGCCGAGGGCTTCTCGGTAACGCGTGCCAGCGGCGACACGCGCGCCATCCTGCCGGGCTGCCCCGCTGGCGATGATTTCAACCATGATCTGGGCGACCCCGCCGAAGCGCAGCTGCGCACGGCACTGAATTACCAGCTCACCGGCGCCTGTCCGGTGGTGCCGTTCTCGGCTACGGTGCAGGCCCAGGCCGCGTCGGGCGGCGGGGAGACCGGCGCGGCGCTGACCATGCCTGCCTATCCCTGGCAGCACAATTCGATCCGGCGCTGAGCGCGGCACCCCGTCCTACCCGGCGGCGCGGGCGGGGCTGACGGCCTGCCGCGCGCGGTTCTGCCAGACTCGCAGCTGCACCGCCACCGGACCTTGCCCATGATCTTCGAAGTCAGCGCGGATATTGAATACCAGGCCAGCTTTCCCTCCGCGATGATCCTCAGCATGCACGCGCAGGAAAGCGATTCGCAGGCCCTGCTGGCCGAGAGCTTCGAGATCCAGCCCCGCGTACCGCATTCGCTGTTCCGTGACGACCACGGCAACCGCTTCGTGCGGCTGAACACCGGCAAGCACAAGAAGCTCGCCGTGCACTACACGGCCACGGTGGATTGCACCTTCGATATCAGCCGCGCCGACCACGTGCCCGAGACGCCCGTGACCGTGCTGGACCACGCAGCACTGCAATACGTGTTCCCCAGCCGCTACTGCCAGTCCGATCGCCTGGGCAAGCTGGCCTGGGACCTGTTCGGCAAATACAAGACCCCGCACGAGAAGGTGGTGAAGATCACCGACTGGATCTACCGCAATGTCGCCTATGTCAGCGGCAGCACCAATTCCAGCACCTCCGCCTATGACACCGTCACCCAGCGCGTTGGCGTATGCCGCGATTTCGCCCACCTGGGCATAGCGCTGTGCCGCGCACTGAACATCCCGGCCCGCTATTTCACCGGCTATGCCTACCAGCTGCAGCCACCTGATTTCCACGCATGCTTCGAATGCCTGATCGGCGAGAAGTGGATGGTCTTCGATGCCACGCGGCTGGCACGCCTCAACGGTCTGGTGCGCATTGCCACCGGGCGGGATGCGGCGGATACGGCAGTGGCCAGCGTGTTCGGCGCCGTGGCCTGCATGCACAGCGCCGTCACCTGCGAGCTCGGCGAGGGTCAGGAATTCAAGCCCATCCACAACGAACATCTGGGCAGCCGCGGCGTGATGCTCTCAGCCGGCACCGACTAGCATGTTCCGTTTGCGGATCCGTCACCGGACCACCTACCGCTATTCCCAGCCGGTCCAGTTCGGGCGGCACCGCGTGGTGTTGCGGCCGCGCGAGGGGCATGACTTGCGCATCGTCTCGCTGAACCTCGACATCCAGCCGGCGCACCACGTCACCTGGGCGCGCGACGTGCACGGCAACTCGCTGGCGCTGGTGGATTTCGACCAGCCCGCCGCGCAGCTCGAGTTCATCAACGATGTGGTCATCGAGCGGCAGGCGCATTTTCCGGCGCGGCACTTCCACGAGCCCGCCATCCTGGGATGGCCGGTGCAGTATCCGGCCGAGGAACAGGCGGTGGTCGACGCCTACCGCACGCTGTCGTTCGCGGCCGATGCGGCGCCGGTGCAGCAATGGCTGGACACCATCTTTGCCGCCGGCAGCACCGATGCCGAGGCGATGATGTGCGAGCTGTGCGCGTTCATCCATCGCGAGATCACCTACCGGCGCCGCAACGAGAAGGGCGTGCAATCGCCGGCACAGACCATCGCGCTGCGCAGCGGCTCCTGCCGCGACATGGCGACGCTGCTGATGGATGCGGCAAGGCTGCTGGGCGTCGCCAGCCGTTTCGCGAGCGGCTACCTGCACGGTTCGGCCTCGCTGGCGGGGCGCGCCTCGACGCATGCCTGGACCGAGGTGTATCTGCCGGTGCTGGGATGGCGCGGGCTGGATCCGACTGTCGGCAAGGAAACCGGCCTGCGCCACATTGCCACCGGGGTCAGCCAGCATCCGCGTGGTGTGATGCCGATCACCGGAACCTACAACAACGAGCAGGGCGGCAGCTTTCTCGGCCTGGACGTGGAAGTGATGACCACGGAGCTCGACTAGCCTTTCAGGCCATCGAGATGGTCACCTTGCCGAAGTGCTGGCCGCTCTGGAAATGCCGGTATGCCGCTGGCACCTCGGTGAATGCGAAAGACTGGTCCACCACCGGGTGCAGCTGCTTGGCCGCCACGAAGCGGGCGAGGTCGGCATGCATGCGGCGGCTGCCCACATACACGCCCTGCACGCGCGTGGCGCCGAAGATCAGGGACCGCGGCGCGATGGCGCCACCCATGCCGCTGACCCCCCCGATGATCGCGACCGTCCCCTGCGGGCGCACCGCGGCGATCGACTGCTGCACGGTCTTCTCACCGCCCACTTCGAGCACCAGGTCGACGCCTTCGCCACCGGTGAGCTGGCGCACCTGCGCCGACCATTCGGGAACCTGCTGGTAGTTGATGGTCTCGTCCGCGCCGAGCGCGCGGGCGCGCGCCAGCTTGGCATCGCTGGAGGAGGTGATGATCACGCGCATGCCCGCGGCCTTGGCCAGTTGCAGTGCCCAGATCGATACGCCGCCGGTGCCCAGCAGCAGCACGGTGTTGCCGGGCTGCAGCGTGCCGGTCTCGAACAGCGCATGCCAGGCGGTGGTGCCGGCGCAGGTCAGCGTCGCGGCTTCGGTGTCGCTCAGATGCGCGGGGCTGCGCACCAGTGCGGTGGCCGGCAGCACGATCTCTTCGGCCATCGTGCCCACGCCACCGCCGCCCAGCGGGGTCAGGATCCGCGGCACTGTCATCCGGCCTTCCACCCAGTCCGGGAAGAAGCTGGTGGCGACGCGATCACCCACCTGGAATTCCTGCACGCCGGCGGCGATCTCCGTCACCAGCCCCGCGGCATCGGAGCCCGGCACCAGCGGACCCGGGGTGCTCACCGGATAACCGCCGCGCAATACCATCAGATCGCGGAAATTCAGCGCCGCGGCGCGCACGCTGACCCGCACCTGGCCGGGCGACAGCACGGACGGCGCCTCCTCCACCAGCTGCAAACCGTCGATCTGACCACCGGAAGGGACGCGCCAGGCTTTCATGATGTCTCCAGACTGAAATGTGCGGCGCGAGGGCCGCTGCGCCGCGTTGTGTGTTGGGCGCGGCTATCTTAATCTTGACGCCGAGTGAACCGTTACGATGTCCGATCCAAGGCGGTGCCAGCCGGCACCTTCGACGACGACCTCACGGTCGTCAGCACACTGGAAGGCCACGGCCTGAGCCAGCCGATCCTGCGTGCCGATGTGGCGGGCATGCCGCTGGAATGGGTCGATTACAAGGAAGCGGCACGGCTGTATACCCAGGGCCAGGTGGCCTACTCGGTGGGTTCGCCCCTTTACCGGCTGCATGGCGGCACCAATGCGCGCACCGGCCTGCGCACCGTGCTCGAGATCAGCTCCATCATCGCCACCATCGGGCACACCGCGAATCCCGGCAACACGCGGCACGATTACGTGCCGCCGCTGAACAACCAGACCTTGTTCCGCCGCGATGGCTACCTGTGCCTGTATTGCGCGCAGCGTTTCTCCTCCAGCGATCTGTCGCGCGACCACATCCGTCCCTTCAGCCAGGGTGGCAAGGATCGCTGGAACAATGTCGCCACCGCCTGCCGGCGCTGCAACAATGCCAAGGCCTCGCGCACCCCGGAGCAGGCCAAGATGCAGCTCATCGCGGTGCCGTTCACGCCCACCTACGCCGAATACATCTTCCTGAAAGGCCGGCGCGTGCTGGCCGACCAGATGCAATACCTGCTGGCGCATTTCCCGCGCACCAGCCCGCTGCATGCCCGCATCCGCGACTGGAACCACTGAGCCGGGCAACCCGGCGTAAACTGCGTCGCTTGGTCTACCTCATCGACGCCTCCGTGTACGTGTTCCGCGCGTACTACTCCATGCCGCCCGACATGCGCGATGGCGACGGCAATGGCGTGCATGCGCTGTATGGCTTCGCGCGCCTGCTGTGCGACCTCATCGAGCGCACGCGCCCGGAGTATCTGGCGGTGGCCTTCGATGCCAGCCTGTCCACCTCGTTCCGCAACCTCATCTACCCGCGCTACAAGGCCAACCGCGACCCGGCCCCGCCCGACCTTGAACTGCAGTTCAGGCGCTGCCGCGCCTTCTGCGCCCACCTGGGCGTTGCCTGGTACGACAGCAGCGAGTTCGAGGCGGATGACATCATCGGCACGCTGTCGGCGCTGATGCGCGGCGAGGGCCTGCGTTCCACCATCGTGTCGCGCGACAAGGATCTGGCGCAGCTGATCAATCCCGGCGATGTGTACTGGGATTACGCCGGCGACAACCGCTACCACCATGGCGAGATCGCCGGCCGCTTCGGCGTGCCGCCCGAACGCTATGCGGATTACCTGGCCCTGACCGGCGACGCCGTCGACAACATCGCCGGCGTCCCGGGCGTGGGGCCGAAGACCGCCACCGCGCTGATGACGGCCTACCACTCCCTCGATGATCTGTACGCGCGCCTGGACACCGTCCGCGACCTGCCACTGCGCGGCGCCGGCAAGCTGGTGGACAAGCTGGCCCTGCATCGCGAGGCGGCGTACCTCGCGCGCGAGCTCACCCGCATCCGCTGTGACATGCCCCTGCCGGTGACGCGCGACCACCTGCGCCGCAGGAACCCCGATCTCACCGCCATAGAAGGATTCTGCGCGGCGAACGGTTTTGGAGCCCTGCTGCCACGGCAGGCGGCGCGTATCTGCTGCTGAGCACGGAAAGCAAGCCATGAGTGACAACACCCTGCGTTCGGTCCAGACGGAGTGGCGGCTGTTCCCGCCACCGGATGCCTTTGCCAGCCACGCCTATCCCGACGAAGAGGTGCTGCAGCGGCTGCACGAGCAGGCCAGCAGCGATCCGGAAGGTTTCTGGGCCGAGCAGGCGCGCTCCAACCTGCACTGGCATAAACCCTTCACGCGCACGCTGGATGCCTCGGCGGCACCGAATTACCGCTGGTTCACCGGTGGCGAGGTCAATGTCTCCTACGACTGCATCGACACCCACCTGCAGGAGAGCCGCGACCGTACCGCCATCGTGTTCGAGGCCGAGAATGGCAGCGTACGCGAGCTCACCTTCGGTCAGCTGCACGGCGAGATCGGCCGCTTCGCCAACGCACTGCGCGCGCTGGGCGTGCAGCCGGGCGACCGCGTTGTCATCTACATGCCGCTGCTGCCGGAAGTCATCGTCGCCATGCACGCCTGTGCCCGCATCGGCGCCATCCATTCAGTGGTGTTCGGCGGTTTCTCCGCGCTGTCGCTGCGAGACCGCATCGAGGATGCCGGTGCCCGCTTCGTCATCACGGCGGATGGCGGCTGGCGCGGTGGCAAGGCCATCGAGCTGAAGGCCGCCACCGACAAGGCCCTGGCCGAAGGCGGGCACAGTGTCGAGAAGGTGATCGTGCTGAAGCACACCGGCCACGATGCCCACATGCGGGCGGGCCGCGACCTGTGGTGGGATGAGTTCATCGCCGGCCAGCCGGAGGCCTGCGAGCCCACCTGGGTCGATGCCGAACACCCGCTGTTCCTGCTTTATACCTCCGGCTCCACCGGCAAGCCCAAGGGCATCCAGCATGCCAGCGCGGGCTACCTGCTCGGTGCCAGGCTCACCTCGCAATGGGTGTTCGATCTGAAGCCCGGCGATGTCTACTGGTGCACGGCGGATGTGGGATGGATCACCGGCCACAGCTATGTGGCCTATGGTCCGCTGTCCAACGGCGTCACGGTGGTGCTGTATGAAGGGGCGCCCACTTTCCCCGATGCGGGCCGCTTCTGGAAGCTCATCCAGGATCATCGCGTCAGCATTTTCTACACTGCGCCCACCGCAATACGCGCCTTGATGAAGCTGGGGGATGAGATTCCCGCGGCCCATGACCTGAGCTCGCTGCGGCTGCTGGGCAGCGTCGGCGAGCCCATCAATCCCGAGGCCTGGATGTGGTACCACCGCGTGATCGGCGGCGGGCGCTGCCCCATCGTCGATACGTGGTGGCAGACCGAAACCGGCGCCATCATGATCGCGCCGGTGCCAGGCGTCACCGCCACCAAGCCCGGCTCCTGCACGCGCCCGCTGCCCGGCATCGAAGCCGACATCGTGGATGAGGAGGGCAACCGGGTCACCGGCCCGGAAGCGGGCGGATACCTCGTCATCCGCAGGCCGTGGCCATCAATGCTGCGCACCATCTGGGGCGACAACCAGCGCTACCTGGATACCTACTGGGCACGTTTCCAGAACCGCTACTACGTGGCGGGCGACAGCGCGCACCGCGATGTGGACGGCTATTACTGGATCCTCGGCCGCATCGACGATGTGCTGAATGTTGCCGGCCATCGCCTGGGCACGGCCGAGATCGAATCTGCGCTGGTGGCACATCCGCGCGTGGCCGAAGCGGCCGTGGTGGGGCGGCCGCACGACGTCAAGGGTGAATCCGTGTTCGCCTTCGTGGTCTGCAAGGGCGAGCGCCCGACCGGTGACACCAGCGCGCTGGTGGAGGAACTGCGTGCCTGGGTCACCGACCAGCTGGGCGCCATCGCCAGACCCGACGACATCCGCTTCGGCGACAACCTGCCCAAGACACGTTCCGGCAAGATCATGCGGCGCCTGCTGCGCAGCATCGCCAGCGGCGATGAGATCACCCAGGACATCTCCACGCTGGAGAATCCGGGCATCGTCGAGCAGCTGCGCGGACGCTAGCCCACCACGCCTTTCACCGCATTGGCCCGGGCATTGCTCGCGATGCCGCCGCCAGCGTCCACCGCCAGTCGCGCCTGCATGCGCGCTTTCAGCTGCGCGGTCTTTTCCGGCCCCAGCGCCTTCAGCTTGCCGCCGACACTGGGCCCGCCCAGCACGATCTTCCAGTACTCATCGAAGCTGGGGTAGGTGCGGTCCACGGTGAACTGCTGCACCTGGACATCCTTGAACCCCGCGTCGATCCACAGCTTGCGCAGCACGTCGATATGCGAGGCGCTCATGCTCGGCGCCTGCGGCACCGATACATCCAGCTTGCGCATCTCCTCCTGCAGCAGGGCGTAGGGGAAGCCGCCGCCCTCCATGTCCCAGGCATAGGCGCCGGCAATGCCGCCGGTACGCAGCACGCGGCGCATCTCCGCCACGCCCCGCGCCGGGTCCGGCACGAAGAAGATCACCAGTGGCATCACCGCCACATCGAAGCAGTCGTTGGCGAAGGGCAGCGCCATGGCGTCGCCGATCTGGAATTTCGCCTCGCGCAGCAACGGCCGGGCGCGCGCATATTCCAACTGCTGCGCGGCCGGATCGATGCCATCGATGGCGCTGGGCAGGCAGCGCGTGGCCACCAGCTCGGTGAACGCCCCGTTGCCGCAGCCGATATCCAGCCAGCGCACACCCGCCGCAGGCACCAGCCAGTCGAGGAAGGTCTCTCCCGCGAGCTGGCTCCAGGCGCCCATGTACCGCTCGTAGCCGGCGCCGTCGTCGAAGCGGATCTGCTCTTCTGCCACGTCAGTTCCGCGTAGCCGGCGCCGGCTGCCCCGACACCGGGCGGCGGTCACTGTTGGTGCCGGTGTTGCCACCGGTATTGCCGCGGAAATTCGACTGCAGCAGGTGGGTCAGCGTATGCACGTAACGCAGCTTGCCATTCTCGATGCGGAACAGATGCGTATCCGGCGCGCCGCTGCCACCGTTGGGGCCGCCTGCGCCGAAGGTGCAGAACACCACCACCGAGTTCGTCACCTCATCCACCACGAAGCGCCGATTGGCGATGTTCACGCCGGAAGGCACACCTGCCTCGCAGGTATCGGCGGGCGTCCCCCGACCGGTGTAGGCGCCACCTTCGATGCGCACACAGGGAAAGCCCCATGGCACCAGGTCGATCTTGCCTTCCAGGAATGCGTCCAGATAGGCATTGGCCGCCGCCACCAGTTCGCCGCGCGAGCTGCGCTTCTCGGGCGGCAGCGCCGTCCAGTCCTCCACCGAGGCATGCTTCAGGTAGTCATCCGCGTTGAACAGCCAGTAGCCGGTGGTGGTCCACACCACTTCAATCTCGGCGATCTTCTCGTGGTTCACGCGCATGCGGATGCCGGCCACATAAGGCGCGGCCTTGTTGGTGACGATGATCTCGGTGAAGCTCTGGCAGGATTCCTGGTCGAACATGCTCATGGTCTTGTCGATATGCAGCGGCTTGCTGAGGAACCCGGTCTTGAGATCGCCGGGCTGCATGTTCTCCTGGTAGCCGAGGCCGGTGGCCACCGGCAGGGCGGAGATGTCGCCCTTGGCCTGTGCGGCCAGATACAGGTTGACGGCGTGCTGCAGGCCGCCGCGGGTGCACGAAACCATGGGTTTCTGGGCGGCCGCCGAGCCCTGTTCCGCGGCAGATGCGAATGCCGGCAGCAGCAGGGTGCCGCACAGGGCCAGGCACAAAGAGGCGAAAGAGTGGCGCTTCATCGAGGATCCCCTTCTATTGTTTTTGGTCAGGCAGATCATAGCCCCAGGTCTGCATCGGCCGCATGCTCCGGGCAGGGGGGCGATCAGTCCGGGCGGGGCATATTGAACATGGTCGCCGCCGTGATCTCGGCATATGCAGCCGCGCCGCCGGCCCGCAGGATGGGATGCGCCGCCGCGGTGTCATAGATGCCGTCGACCAGCAGGTGGCGCGCGATATGCACCGCCACCACCTCGCCGAATACCACCCAGTTCGGCATGGCGCCGCCTTCCTTGTCCTGCAGCTGCAATATCTGCGTCACCTTGCATTCGAAGGACACCGGGCTTTCTGCCACCCGCGGCGCGGCGACGCGCACTGACGCGATGGGCGTCAGGCCCGCCAGCTCGAATTCGCTCACCTGCGGGGGCGCCGAAGCGGCGGTCTGGTTCATCGCCAGCGCCAGCGGCATGGTGGCCAGGTTCCACACGAACTCGCCGGTGTCCTGTGCATTGCGCAGCGTGTCCTTGGCGCCGGTGCTGGCGAAGCCAATGATGGGCGGGGTATAGGCGAAGGCATTGAAGAAGCTGTATGGCGCGAGGTTGAATACCCCGCTGGTGCCGCGCGTGGCTATCCAGCCAATGGGCCGCGGCCCGACAATGGCGTTGAACGGGTTGTGCGGCAGGCCATGGCCGTTGGCCGGTTCGTAGAAGTGGAAGTCCATGTGCGGATCCGCCTGCAGGTGCTGCAGCATAACCTTCCGGTAGGAGCGGGCCTACGCCACCTGCTGCACTGGCGCCACTGCGGGATGCGCCACGAGCACCTTACGCTGCCTCCATCAGCGGCACCCGGAGCACGAGATGTCATTTGCGCTTTATATCGTTGGGCTGGCCGTGCTCGTCGGTGGCATTGCCTGGGGAATGGTTACTGCCGGCATTGCGCCCACCTATGTGGGGATCGCCTGCCTGGTGGTGGCGGGCATCGGCATCATGACCGCGGTATCGCGCACCCGCGCCAAGGATCCACCGGCTTGACGCCCGCGCCGGCTCACAGCAAAGCCGGATTCATCCGCCAGCTCGCCAGCGTCAACGCCGCGGCGAAACTCACCCAGGCGAGATAGGGCAGCAGCAGGGCGGCTGCCGGGCGGTGCAGCCGCCAGAAGGCGATGACCGTGGCGACGATCAATGCCCACAGTACCAGCACCTCGAAAAATGCCATTGCTCCCAGGTGCCACCCGAAGAACAGCCAGCTCCAGAGCGCATTCACGGCCAGCTGCACAATGAACAGCCACAGCGCCGTACGGGCGTGGCGGAAGCCGCAGCGCCGCCATACCAGCCAGGCCGAGATGGCCATCATCAGATAGAGCACCGTCCACACCGGACCGAAGACGCCCGCTGGCGGCGCCCATGCGGGTCGCGCGAGCTGCGCGTAGAAGGCCTTGGCTTCGATGGAAGCCCACGCTCCCAGCGCCGCCGCCGCGAAGGTCAATGCCAGCCAGCCGGCGAAACCGGCCACCTGCGCCGGGACAGAACGGACTGCGGTGATGTTTCTCTGCATGGCGCTATCTTGCGCTGTCCGCCCATGCCTGCGCCTGGCTATTCAAGCTCCGCTACGCGCACCCGCTTCTCGTCGCGCCTCTCCTCCACAAAGGTGCGCAGCTGTTCGCGCACCGTGCGGGCATCCTTGATCGCCGGGATCATCGAGATGGGCGTCGAGGCATCCGTGGAGACGATCACCACATTGCCCAGGCCGAACAGCCGCAGGAAGAAGGGCTGCTCGAACTTCGTGTCCTTGACCCGGTAAAGCTCCAGCTCTTCGGTCTTCTTCGACAGCACGCCGCTGTGCACCTTGATGCGCTGCGAGGTCACTTCGAAAACCTGGTTCTTCACTACCAGGTATTTCCAGATTGCCCAGGGAATGGCGATCACCGCGCCCACCACTGTCAGGCTCACCAGCCCGCACAGGATGAACGTGCCCAGGTTCACGATCTGCGACGAAGTGCCGCTCCACGCTTCTGTCTCTGTTGTCACCGACTGCTCCAGCACAAGGCCGCACACGAATCTAACCCTTCAGCAATGCCAGCGTCTTCGCCAGCCGCCGTTGCCGCGTTTCCGGCTTTTTCGCACCAGTGATCGCCTCCACCTGCTCTCGCTGGCTGCTGTAGCTGAGCTGCGCCCACCTGGCGGCAAGCGCCTTGCTGCCGCGCAATGCCTTCTGCAGCTCGGCAGGCAGCGCCACCTTGCGCGGCTCTTCATCCAGTGCGATGGCCACTTCCAGCGTCTCGCCGCCGTCGAGGCCCGCCCCCTGCAGGTTGGCCTTGCTCAGTGGAATGAAAGTGCGGCCGCCCATGGAGAAGATGGTGCTGCGATAGGTGTAGCCATTCAGCGTGACTTTCACCGCCGGCCGCGCCTTGCCGAAGGTTGTCCGGGGATCAAACCGCACCGGAATCGTCGGCATTCCATCACCGCCCTGGATCTTCACCCTGATGCTGATACCGGGCACGGCAGCGCTGGTGCCCCGGGCCTGCCGGCTGCTGCTCTTCTTCTTTGCCTTGGGTTTGGGCATCGGCAGGGCCGCAGCTGTCACTTCGAAGGCACCCGCCAGCCGCTCCGGATCATCCATCTCGGCCGACAGCAGCGGAAACAGCTTCGCGCCTGGGAAGGGCGCGGCTTCGGGCACGGGGCCCAGGAAGGCGCGACCGGCCGCGGTGGGCTTCAGGAACAACTGGTCATCGCATACCAGAGCGATGACCTTGCCATCCAGATACAGCGCGAACTCGCCGAACATCCTGCGATGGGTGAGCCGGTGGCCAAGCCCCGCCTGGTCACAGATGTACTGCACCGTGTCGAGGCTCGACCCCATGGCGTTCGCCTCAGATGCCCTTGATGACGCGCTGCCGGCTGGCGCGGCGATGCGCGATCTCCTGCACATATACCGGCGTGCGGTAGTAGTTGCCGGTCTGCATGGCCTGGGGCATGGGTTGCACGGGGCTCATGGATTCCAGCAGCGCCGTCATGCGTGCCTCGATGCCCATCCGGTACTCCGGCTGCAGCACGATGAACAGGTCGTTGTTGAGGATGCCGTCCAGCACCACGCGGCCGACCACTACCGGATCCTGCGGACGAGTCCAGTAGGGTGAGGGCGGCGTTGGCGCAGCGGGCCGTGGCGCGGGTCTTGGCGCGCCGGCACCGGCGGGGCGCGCTGCAGTGGCGGCGGGCGCATCGTTCTGCAGCGACGCGGGGCGCGCCTCCTCACTGCGACCGATATTGGTGGTGGTCAGCCCTGGCATGAACGCCGAAGTGCCGATGTTGCTCTCGCGCAGTTCGCCACGCAGCTCTTCCATCAACCCCACCGCCGCGATCTTGGAGACGGTGTAGATGCCCGCGCCGCTACCGGGCAGGATGCCGCTGGTGGAGGTGGTGGTGACGATCTGCGCCCCCTGCTTGTGGGCCAGCATGCGCGGCACGAAAGTGTTCACGCCATAGATCGGCCCCCAGAGGTTCACCCCGAGACCCCACTCCCAGTCCTTGAGTGAGCCGCTGGCGGCAGCCTGCTGCAGTCCGACGCCGGCATTGTTCACCAGGATGTGCAGCGGCCCGAACTTCTTCTCGATTTCATCGGCGGTGCGCTGCCAGCCATCCCGGTCCATCACGTCATGCACCACGGTATGGATGCGCGCGTCCCCGGCCGGGAAGTGCTTCAGCGCCTCGGCAAACTGCTGGTCGTTCAGATTGCCGATCACCACCTTGGCGCCGGCCTCATGCAGCACGCGCGCGATGCCGAGGCCGATGCCGCTTGAGCCACCGGTGACATACGCCACCTTGTCCTTCACGTCGGTGATGGTCGGCGCCTGCGACCTGCCCATGTCGGGATACCCAGCTTCGGCCGCCAGGGCCTCGGCGGGGCTCAACGCGCCCAGTGTTCCCGCGGCGCCCGCCGCGGCCAGGCCACCCAGCAGGTGGCGCCGGTTCAGGGTCTTATCGTCCATGGCAGTTCCCCTTCCTCTGTTAGCATGTTTGAGCGCTGCAGCTTATCCCAAGCGCTGCTGGCTGATCTTGTGTCGGCAGATTCTTACGCGCCCTTGCGAGGGCGTTGCATTGTGCCATCCCGGCTCTCCACGGAAATTCACAGAGAGCCACAAATGAATTCACTCTTTTCTCTAAGACGCGCCGGCACTGCCGGGGGCGCGTAAAGGTCAGCTTTAACGTGGCATTAGCGACCCTGCCAGAAGCCATGCAGCGTCTGGCGATGATGACCGAGCGGGTGGATCCTCCCAGCAGCGGCGAATTATGGGATCCCGAACGCCTCTATGAGCATGGGCGGCATCTGGCGGAGCGCGAAGGCAACTTCCGCGGCAGCGAGCGACCGGATCTCAACGGCCGCCTGAAGTCCAACGCGCGGGCGCTGGAATCCGCCTACGGCGCGATCGTCGCCGCCCTGCAGGCCGGCCGCGCCATCTCGCCCGCGGCGGAATGGATCGTCGACAACTTCCATGTCATTTCCGAGCAGCTGGGCGAAGTGCCGCTGCGCCTGACGCCGCGCGTATGGCGGCGGCTGCCGGCCACGGCCCATCCGCAGGCCATGGGCTGGCCGCGCATCTACCACATCGCGCGCGAGTTCCTGCGCTACCGCATGTGGGAGTTCCATCCCGAATCCCTGGTGCGCCTGCTCGACGGCTACCAGGAACTGCGCCCGCTGCGGATGGAGGAGATCTGGGGCCTGTACCCCATCCTGCGCATCGTGCTCATCGATGAGCTGCGGCGCGTCGCAGTGCGCGTGGAGGATTCCCTCGACGCCCGCGCGATCGCCGATGACCTGGCCGACTGGCTGTCGGTGGAGGAAAGCTCCGGCGCGCGCATCTCGGCCGCCGCCGAACTGCTGTCGCAGGCCGAGCCGTTGCCGGCTCCCTTCACGGTGCAGCTGGTCAGGCGGCTGCATGGCATGGGCAAGGCCGGCGTGCCGGTGCTCGATGCCTTCGCCCAGGGGCTGGCGCGGCATGACACCTCCGTGGATGAATCCATCCAGCGCCAGCACGCGCGTCGCAGCACCAGCAATCTCGCGGCACGCAACATCATCACCAGCCTGCGGCAGCTGGCCTCCTTCGACTGGCGGGTGTTGTTCGAGAAGACCTCGCATGTCGAGGCCCTGCTGCGTTCACGCGCCGATTATCTGGTGTGCGACCGGCGCACCCGCGACCGCTACCGGCACAGCATCGAGGATCTGGCCGCCACCACCGGGCGCCATGAAGTGGTGGTCACGCGTCAGGTGCTGGAGCTGCTGCCCGCGCCGGCAGAAGGCGATACCGCGAGCAGCGATCTGGGCAGCTGGCTGATCGGACCACAGCGCCCGCAGCTGGAACGGCAGCTGCGCTTCGCGCCATCGATCGGCAAGCGGCTGCGCCGCGGCCTGCTGTCGCAGGCACGTGGCCTCTATCTGGGCGGCATCGCGCTGGCGACGGTGGCCCTGACCGTCGTCGCGGTGGATGTGGGCACCGACTGGCCACACACTTCCGTGGGTACGCTGCTGCTGCTGTCGGTGCTGGCCGCGTTCCCGGCTTCGGAGCTGGCCATCGGCATCCTGAACCGCGTGTGGCTGCGCGCCTTCCCGCCCCGGCATTTGCCGCGCCTGGCGCTGGAATCCGGACTGCAGCCGCAGATGAAGACGCTGGTGGTGGTGCCGACCCTGCTGCGGTCGGCAGAGGATGCCGTGGAGGCATGCAGGCAGCTGCAGATCCACGCGCTGGCCAACCAGGATCCGCACATCTGTTTCGCATTGCTGTCCGACTGGGTGGACAGCAGCACCGAATCGCGCCCCGAAGACGCCGGCATCTTCGCCGCCGCGCAGCGCGAGATCGCCCGGCTCAATGACAGCGCCAACGCGCCCCCCGGCTCGGAGCCCAGGTTCTATCTGCTGCACCGGCGCCGGCAATGGAGTGAAAGCGAAGGCCGCTTCATCGGCTGGGAGCGCAAGCGCGGCAAGCTCGAGGAACTGAACCGCCTGCTGCTGGGGCATGGCGCCACCAGTTTCCTGCCGGATGCCGACGGCGCAGTGCGCGCGCCAGCTGGCGTGCGCTATGTACTGACCGTGGATGCTGACACGCGCCTGCCGCTGGGCAGCGTGAAGGATCTGGTCGGTGTCGCCGTGCATCCGCTCAACCACGCCAGCATCGATCCGGCATCCGGCCGCGTGACCCGCGGCTATGGCGTTCTGCAACCGCGCATCACGCCGCTGCTGCCGGCCATCGACGAGCGCTCCCTGTACCGGGAGATCGTGACCAGTGGCAGCGGCATCGATCCCTACGCCGCCGCGGTCTCCGATCTCTACCAGGACGTGTTCGGCGAGGGCCTGTTCACCGGCAAGGGTCTGTACGACCTGAGCGCCTGGGATACGGCGCTGCGCGGCCGCATCCCCTCCGAGACCCTGCTCAGCCACGATCTGTTCGAAGGGCTGTTCACGCGCTGCGGCCTGGTCAGCGACATCGAGTTCTTCGAGGATTTCCCCTCCAACTCGGAAGTGGCGGCGGCGCGTTCGCATCGCTGGATGCGCGGCGACTGGCAGCTCTCGCCCTGGGTGCTGGGGCTGCGCGGCAGCCTGCCGCCGCTCGGCCGCTGGAAGATGCTGGACAACATGCGCCGCTCGTTGCTGGCGCCGGCCGTGCTGGCCTTGCTGATCACCGCCTTCGCCGTCACCCACTCCCATCCGGTGGTGTGGCTGCTGCTGGTGCTGGCGCCCGCAGTGGTGCCCGCCATCATCACGGCACTGGAGCGGCTGCTGGAACTGCCACTGGCCAAGTCGCGGCGCATGCACCTGTATCGCACGGTCGCCAATCTCGGCGGGGATCTGGTGCGTGCGCTGGTGTCGCTGGCGATGCTGGCCCAGAACAGCTGGCTGGCAATCGATGCCATCGGCCGGGCGCTCTACCGCCTGGTGGTGTCGCGGCGGCATCTGCTGGAATGGGTCACCGCTGCCCAGCTGAAGGCTGCCCGCAGTGCGGCCCTGGCCAGTTTCGTGTGGCCGATGAAGAGCGCCAGCATCGTGGTGCTTGCCGCCGTCGTGATCTTCCTCGCCGTCAATCACGCGGCGCTGGCGCAGTTCTCGCCCTTGCTGCTGCTGTGGTGGCTGACGCCGGTGCTGGCGCAGTTCCTGAGCCGGCCACTGGACATGCGCCGCGCCAACGAGGAACTGGCCCCGCAGGTGGAGCGGGAGTTGCGCGCCACGGCCCGCATGACCTGGACCTTCTTCGAGCAGTTCGTCACGGCGGAAGACAACTTCCTGCCGCCGGACAACTTCCAGGAAGACCCGGCGCCGGTCATCGCGCACCGCAGCTCGCCCACCAACATGGGGCTGTACCTGCTGTCCACGGTGGCCGCGCGCGATTTCGGCTGGCTGGGCCTGCACGACATGGGTGCGCGGCTGGAAGCCACGCTGGCATCCCTGCAGAGGCTGGAACGTTACCGCGGCCATTTCCTGAACTGGTACGACACGCGCACGCTGGCGACGCTGGCGCCGAAGTATGTGTCCACCGTGGACAGCGGCAACCTGGCCGGCCACCTGATGACCCTGCAGCAGGCCTGCATCCGCGCGCTGCAGGAGCCGCTGCTGTCCAGGCGCGCGCTGCTGGCGCCGCTCGACGCCATCACCAACTGCCGCCAGGCATTGCTCGAACCGCAGCTGCAGCAGACGCTGCTGGATGCCTCACTGAAGCTCATCAGCACGCTGGCAAAGATCGAATTGCAGCTCGCCGGTCCGCACGCCACCCTGCAGCAGGCCCGCGACACGCTTGCAGCGGTGGCCGAAAACCTGGCCGCGGTGCTGGCCTCGGAGGAGTGGCAGCTGTCGGCGGCGGCGGGTCGCTGGCTGCGCGTGGCGCGGCAGGATATCGAATCGCAGCTGCGCGACCTGCGCCTGGTGCCGGCCGCTCATGCGCAGCTGCCTGCCGGCACCACGCTTGAGCAGATGGCGGCGCTGGCACCAGCGCAGTTCGCGCCCGTGTGCGCAGCGCTCGGCAGCGTCGCCAGGCAGTGCGAGTCACTGGTCGCGGAGATGTCGTTCTCGTTCCTGCTGGATCGGCGCCGCGGCCTGTTCTCCATCGGCTACCGCGTCACCGACGGCACGCTGGACGAGAGCTACTACGACCTGCTGGCGTCCGAGGCGCGGCTGGCAAGCCTCGTGGCCATCGCGAAGGGCGATGCGCCGCGCTCGCACTGGTTCCGCCTCGGGCGGCGCCTCACTGGCGGCTCCGCGCGTCCGGTGCTCGCCTCGTGGTCCGGCTCGATGTTCGAGTACCTGATGCCGGCACTGGTCATGCAGGAGCCGCGTTTCAGCCTGCTCGACCAGACCAATCGCCGCGTGGTGCGGCAGCAGATCCACTACGGCAGCGCACGCCGGCTGCCATGGGGCATCTCCGAATCGGCATACAACCTGCGCGACCGCGATTACACCTACCAGTATTCGGCCTTCGGCGTGCCTACGCTCGGCCTGAAGCGCGGGCTGTCCGCCGACTATGTCATCGCCCCATACGCCACGGCGCTGGCCGCCATGTACATGCCGGTGGAAGCCAACGACAACCTGCGGGCGCTGGCGCAATGCTCGGGCCGGGGTGATTACGGGTTCTACGAAGCGCTGGATTTCACCGCCGGCCGCGTCCCCAACGGCCAGTCGGTGGCGGTGGTGCACGCCTACATGGCCCATCACCAGGGCATGAGCCTGGTGGCGCTCGACAATGTGCTCAACGATTCGATGATGCAGGAACGCTTCCACGCCGATCCGCG
>JBEVNO010000068.1:0-6716 GCA_040508085.1 Steroidobacteraceae bacterium | reverse complement strand
GTCTCTCCAGCTCATCGAGCCCATCGCGAATCGTGAGGAAGCGGCAGTAGTGAGAGTCGCGTGTCTCGCTGGGAGCACCTTCACCCTCCGCGACGATGGCGTCGAAGGCTTGCTGCGCCGTCTTCGCGCAGATCACGGTCTTCGCCTTGGGCAGGCCGAACTCGATGCCGGCAATCTGCAGTCCGCGCTGACCCGAGAAGGCCAGTGCCTCACCACGTGACCTCACGAAAGCATCGAGCTGCATCTTGAGCGATGCGTAGAACTCTCCAACCGTAAGGTAATCATCCGGCATCGGCGTGTGGCGCGCCGCCGCGTTGCCACGCAAGAACACGCCGGTGGCGCCGAATCCCGCACCGTCGGCCTCAGCCGAGTCGCCCGGACGCTCGAGGAAGATGAAGTGCTGCAAAGTGGCGCGGGTAAAGGGGGCCAGGCGCACGTTCAGGCTGGCCGGCAACGCGCCGGGTGGGAGCGGAAAATTGTATCGCCCGACGCGCGGTGCACCGCCCAGCGCCGAGGTGATGTTCCACACCGACACCAGGTGGCTCATCTCCTCGATAGCCACCCGCATGATGGTCTGCTTCCACTCGGCCAGCTGCGCATGCCGCGCCTCGTCCACCCCTTCATCGCCGCGCTCCTTGATGCTCCACGCGGCGTAGAGGTAGGTGCACATCAGGTTGTGTTCGAGCTCGGCTGCCTCGTACAGGGCGTGCAGCAGCTGTTCGCGGTGGATGGTCGGCATGGGTTTAGCGTACCTCCTTCAATCGCAGCAGGGCAGTCAGCGCGGCCAGCACGGCGAAGCCCGCGCCAGCGGCGAAGGCCACGTGGTAGCCCGCATTCAGCGCCTCGATGGCGCCCGCCCCGTGCAGGGCCGCGCCCTGCGTCTGCGCCGCCGCCAGGCTCGCCAGCACCGCCAGCCCCAGCGCCCCGCCCATCATGAAGGCGGTATTCACCACGCCCGAGGCCAGGCCCGAATCCGACGCCGGCACATCGTTCATCGCCGCCAGCAGCATGGGGTTGAAGGCGATGCCGGCGCCGATGCCCAGCAGCGACATGGCCGGCACCACATCCACCCAGATGCTGCCCGCCACCGGCGCGCGCGCGAACAGCAGCAGCCCGCCGGCCGCCAGCAACAGGCCCACCGTCAGCGGCCCGCGGATGCCGAAGCGCATCACGAGCCTGGCCGAGATGCCCAGCGAGCACACCGCCATGATCAGGTTGGCCGGCAGGAAGGCCAGGCCCACCGCCATCGGGCCATGCCCCAGCACCAGCTGCAGGTACAGCGCCGAGATGAAGAACCAGGCGAACATGCCCGCCGCCCACAGCACCGCCACGATGTTGGCCGTGGCCACGCTGCGCAGGCGGAACAGCGACAGCGGCATCAGTGGCGCCGGCACCCGGGCTTCGATCATCAGGAACGCCACCAGCAGCGCGATGGCCAGGCCCAGCTTCCACAAGGTGGCCGGCGCCAGCCAGCCGATCTCGTTGCCGTTGACGATGGCGTACACCGCCAGCATCAGCGATGCCGTCACCGTGACCGCGCCGGCCACGTCCAGCCGCGCCGCGCCCGCCTGGCCACGACCGGCCGGCAGCAGCGCCCGGCACAGCGCATACACCACCACGCCGATCGGCACGTTGACCAGGAAGATCCAGTGCCAGTTCAGCCTGCTGGTGAGCAGCCCGCCCAGCAGCACGCCGATGCTGCCGCCACCGGAGCACACGAAGCCGTAGATGCCCATGGCCTTGGCCCGCTCACCCGGCTCGGTGAACACATTCATGATCAGCGACAGCGCCACCGCGGACACCACCGCCCCGCCCAGGCCCTGCACCGCGCGCGCGATGATCAGCAGGCCCTGCGTCGTGGCAAGTCCGCAGCCCGCCGAGGCCAGCGTGAACGCCGCAAGCCCGAGCAGGAACACCCGGCGATGGCCGTACAGATCGCCCAGCCGCCCGCCCAGCAGCAGGAAGCCGCCAAAGGTGAGCAGGTAGGCATTCACCACCCACACCAGCGAGGTTTCGGTGAAGTGCAGGTCCGTGCGGATGGAGGGCAGCGCCACGTTCACGATGGTCGTGTCCAGCACGATCATCAGCACACCGAGACAAAGGATATACAGCGCCAGCCAGCGTTGGCCGGCAGCAATGCCGTGGGACATGGGGGCTCCGGGTGAGAGCCCGCATCCTACAACAAGGCGGCCCCCGCGCAGGAGGCCCGCCCCGCCGGGAAACTAGCTACCAGCGGTTGCCGCCACCCGCGCCACCACCGCCATACCCACCGCGGCCATAGCCGCCGCTGCCCCGCTCCTCACTGCGGCCCCCGCCCACGCCGCCCGCGCGCGGCTTCTCCAGCGCCTCATTCACCCGCAGTGACCTGCCGCCCAAATCCTGGCCGTTCACCGCCTGGATGGCGCGCGCGGCATCCGCCTGGTTCATCTCCACGAAGCCGAAACCACGGGGACGGCCGGTTTCACGATCGTTGGGAAGCGAGACGGATATCACCTGGCCATGGGCTTCGAACGCGGCACGGACCTGCGCTTCGGTGGCGGAGTACGGCAGGTTGCCGACATAGATCTTGGTCATCTGCGTGATCTCTCTATTTATTGTATTGATGGAACGCGGGTAGGAAACCGTAGCCCCAGTCGCCGGGCCATCCTGTCGGCAGTTGTCGCAACTGTCCGACAGACAGTTCTTATGTGCGTCCTACAGCCCAACGCCGCCGCCGGCGGCGGTTGAGGTGCGGCACTGTGCCGCGGACATGTTGATCTGCAGCAAGCTGCTTTGTAGTCCACGGGTAAGCCTGCGCTTACAGCAGCAGGGGGTCATCGTTGTGTGGCGCACACAACGGATGAGGCTACCTTCTTAATCAACACCTTCTCACCCAGACCTGCGGAGCGACCTCATGAGCGACAAGACCCTAGCCGACATAGCCAAGGCGATGAAGGACATCGACATTGCGATGCTGCTGACCCATACCGAGGACGGCGCGATTGCGGGCCGGCCGATGAGCAACAACCGCGAAGTGGAGTACAACGGCGATTCGTACTACTTCACTTTCGACCAGACGCGCACCGTGAGTGACATCGAACGCGACCCCAAGGTGGCGCTGTCATTCCAGGGAGATCGCAAGCTGCTGGGCCGGCCCGGCATGAACATCAATGTCGAAGGGCAGGCGGAAGTGGTGCGGGATCCGGAAGCCTTCCGCCAGCACTGGAATTCGGATCTCAACCACTGGTTTGACCAAGGGGCGGATACGCCGGGGCTGGTGATGGTGAAGGTGCAGGCGAAGCGCGTGCATTATTGGGATGGGCAGGAGGAAGGGGAGATTCCGGTTCGCTGACACTTCCGTTTCCCGCGCGGCTCGCAAGCGGTCGACGTCCTTTACCCACTCCAGCCCGAGGGCGCCGCATTCTGTGTCATGCAGTCTGTGGCGCTACTCGGACACACCATTTACTCCCTTCCTCGCAATTGACTACGAGTCGATCGTAGGTCTTCACCATTTCAAGTAGCCCCGAGTGGCCGTATATCAAGTGGGAGAACGCGGGGTCTGCCCGACGCAGATACTGGCCCAGCGCGGCCAGTCCGACTTTTCCGTCGGGAGTATTCCCACCCAGAAGTGCCACTGCCTCTACAACGAAGAGCGGTCTTCGTTTGGGCACTGGACTTGAAGGTTCTTCAGTGGCAGCTCCAGCCCGGACTGGTAACGCAACCTTGCTTATCTCCGCCGTCATCTCCGCCGATGCTTCCGGCCGGGTCCACTCGAAGAATCGATCACTTGCATTTCGCAGCGCGTCCTTCGTTTTGGGCTCGCCCACAATGCAAACCGTCGCACCCCGCTCGCGCAACTTGCGGCATAGATACGCGAAATCAGAGTCGCTGGTAACAAGGCAGAACGTGTCTGCCCGGTCATCGAACAGCGCCTCCAACGCGTCCAAGGCCAGGGCGATATCGGCCGTATTCTTGCCCGCGACGTACTGATACTGCAGGCAGGGAGTGAAGGCCAAACGAACCAGCATATCCTGCCACTTCACGCCTAGCGTGCCCTGGTTCCCGTAGCCTCTGCGTACCACCACACGTCCGAACTGGGCCACTACGCGGAGCGCATGCTCAAGGATTTCCGGAGTTACATTGTCGCAATCGACCAGCACTGCGACGCGGGCTTCACCCGCCGCAGGAAGGCTCATTGGCTTCTGCCTGCATGTTTGCGTATCGACATCGGTCCTCCCTGACTGATCGCCTCAGGGTAGGAAATTAGGGTTCGAGCCAGCTTGCCCCAGCTCACACTCCCAGGCTTGTGGGTGAGACTGGCTGCGCGGTGCGGCAGACCAACCTGCTGCACCGCCGCATTTGGTCCATCTCGCCAACGGGTTCCACCGTCAGCCTGGTGGACTATCCTCCAGGCTCTTGAAGTCGTAGCGATCCCTAATGTGCGCATTGAAGTAGGCACCGCGTGAATGCGCGGCGCGCAGCCCCTCGAATACATCCAGCGGCACATCCGCATACACGTAACGACGTCCGGTCTGGAACACGATGAGCAGCCTCTGGCTGTCGGCATCGTAGCGGTAGCTGCGGATTACGGTGGAGGGCATGGGTTGGCGTCCATGACGAGACCTGCGGCGGTGATGTGCACAACTTGCCGGTGTGGTTGCGCCACGGCGCGAGCTACATAGGTCCGATGGCAACGGTTGAAGTCCGCTTCGTAACACAGCAGCGCCGTGGGCTGTGCATCGACGAGGGCCGTGAGTTCCGCGATGGCTGGCTGCTGCTGGCCGAGATGGGCCATGAAACCGCGCGTGTACTTTTGCCAGTCGCCATCCGCACGGTATGCATCCCGGATCGGCTTCGGGCAGCCCAGCGCGCGGATGTGCCGGTAGCCAATTCGTTGCTGCTCCAGCGCCAGCGCCAACGCCGTCTTCGAAAAGCCGCGTTTGCGTGAGATTGGCGCTTCGCGCAGGTCGGCCAGTGTTCGCACACCATGTGCGGCGAGCCGCGCGAGAAAGGTATCGAGGGTTAAACCCTCGTAGCCAGCGGTGAGAATCACCTCAGGGTGCGCAAGGCGGCTCGCGGCGCACATGAGTTCGCATCGCGCAACACGGTAGCCGCAGGTCAGCCGCCTTCCGCGGCCGCCACCAGCTTGTCCAGCGCGCCGTCCCAGCCCTCGCGATGGTTCTCCGCGGCCTCGTGCCCGGGCAGCCCCTCGTGGCGGAAGTGCACATCGGTTTCATCGGCCACCGGCTTGATGTCGATCTCCACCTTGCTGGCGTGGGGCTCATCGCGCCAGCGCCAGCGCATGACCACGCGGTGCGGGGCATCCACCTCCAGATATTCGCCGGTGGACTCGTGCTCCTTGCCGTCCAGCGTCTTGAAGCGGAAGCGGAAGTGGCCGCCGACGCTGGCGTCTGCGTCTGCCGCCAGCACCGGGCCGTCGTCCGGGCCGATCCACTGCTTCAGGCCCTCAGCCGTGGTCATCAGGTCGTAGACAGTCTGCGGGTCGGCGGCGATGCGCCGGACGATGGTCATGGTGCTCATTGGGGAACTCCTCTGTTCGACATGGCGGGGCTGCGCCCGCGCGCCTGGAACACTAATTGTCGAGCGTCAGCCGGGCCGCCCATGTAGGAGAACCACCCTTCGTGGGACCGGCCTACAGACCAATGGAATCCGGCGGGGCAGCCTCGTGCGGGGCCTGCGGCGAAGCCCGCGAATACCGGAAGCGCTTCGGCCCGACCGAACCGATCAGCGGCAGCTTCACTGCCAGGTGGCGCGGGTCGATGCCGAAGGTGAGACCGAGCAGATTGACCTCGACGCCCTCTTCGATGCCGAGCGCCAACCCCAGCACACCGAACGCATTCACCTGCGCACCGGTGCCGCTCGGCAGTTTCGCAACCGGGACCGCACCGAGCCAATCCTTGCCGACGGCGGTGGGCGGCAGGTTCACCCGCAGCTCAGGCGCCGCGCGCAGCACCCAGGCGATGAAGGTGTTGGAGTTCGGGCCGGGCCAGACGCGGTACTCGTCCTTCCAGGGGTAGCGGGCGATGGCGTCTTCGATGCGGGTGATCAGCGCGTCGACGCCGGGGCCACGGGCCTCGCCGAGCAGTTCGGGGGCGTTACCGAACCAGCGGCCGTCGGCGGGGCGGTTGCTGCGGATGATGGAGGAGCCGGAACTGCGCAGGCGCCAGCCGTTGACTTCGTAGACGGTGAACGCGCGGGCGTTGGCGGGCTTTACGGCGATCCAGGGGTGGATGCCGAAGTAGCCGCGCCAGCTGAGGGCGCGGGCGGCGTAGATCTGGACTACGGCTTCGGGCGTTGTCGCTGGATCGGGGGCCAACCCAACAGATTCGCGACTCGCGCTGCGCCAGTCCGCGGCGTGCGCGTCGCTCGTGGCGTGCATCAAGAGCATCGCGGCAGTGACGTATGCCAGAAGGAACGCAGGCGCGGCCATCACGATATGGGCGAGGGACATCGGCTGAGAATGGGGTGGCCTCACGCAGGTTCAAGTATGGGACTTCAGCCACGCGCGCACAGACGCATGTGTTCGTCAGATGAGCTGCGATCCCTATCCTGCTAGCCCTTCCGCCGTCAGCGCGATCACCATGTCCGCGATGTTGCCGTAGGTGGTGCTCACCGGCTGCGCCTGCCGGTTGCCCGCCGCCCGCCGCCCGCCGCGCCACGTTGCGCGCGGCGGAGAGATACTGATCCAGGTCCGAGGGCGAGACCTGCAGCAGCGT
>JBEVNO010000185.1:0-6317 GCA_040508085.1 Steroidobacteraceae bacterium | reverse complement strand
TGAGCCTTACGTGGAGCGCACCGAGGAGGATCGCTTCTACCTGCTTTACGCTCACGGAAGGATGCTGGCGCCGCGCGTGCGCGCGGTGGTCGACTTCCTCGCCGAAGATCTGTCGCCTTAGGCGGGCCTAGCTCTGATGGAGCTGGCCGTGGACGCGGGGCTTGGCCTGATCGCCAATCACGGCCTCGCCGACTACGAGGTGCCCGTGCACGCGGACAGGCTACGATGTGCCGAACGCACTGCGTAGGCTTAGGAGCCTTTGGCAGCCGCTTTGTCGAGCACCAATTGGCGAACGTTACGTACATGCGCCATCCCTGCTTCATCCGCATCGGCTTCCAGGCCCGCGGACACAGCCTTCGCAATCAACCGATAGTCCCGCACGCGTAGCCTGTGCAAACCGGGCAAGCGATGTTGCGCGTAAACGATAGGCATCTGAATGGCGGGGAAAAGGCGTTTCAGCTCGGAACTGCCGGAGAGCGCCAGAAGAGCGCGGTAGAAGTGCCTTCTTCCACGTGCGAAGCCATCGGTGTCCTCCTCATCCGCGGACTTCGAGAGTTCCTTCAAAGCGTCCGTCAGAGTCCGGATCGACTTTCGGTCTATGGCACCCCGGGCCGCAGTGCGCGCGAGCAGTCCTGTCATCCGTTCTGCGACGTCCAGGACGTCCATCGTTTCCTTGAGGCTCAGGAGACGGATAGCGGCGCCGCGGTTGCGGAAAAGGTCGACGAGGCCTTCCGCTGCCAAGCGGTGGAACGCTTCACGAACGGAATTGCGGCCGACCCCGAACTGGCTGGCCAGCTCCATCTCCACAAGCCGCTGACCTGGAACGAGTTCCTGAGCCTCCAGCGCGTTGACAATTCCGAAGAAGACTGCGTCTGACGCGCTCGCGGACGGCATGGCCGAGGATGTTTCCAGGCCGTCATCAGCACTCGCTTGAATCATCGGGCAATTTTAGTCGGCCCTGTCGAGCTGTACTGCGAGTACGCCGTTCACAGAAGCGCCACGCCCGTCATTTCCTGGACGACCGCGCGCGTAACGCCATCAGCTAGCTCAATCAGCCGCAAGCCGCCCTCCACCACATCGAGGACACAGAGGTCGGTGATGACCCTGGACACCACCGCAACGCCAGTCAGCGGCAGCGTGCACTCCGGCAGGATCTTCATGTCCCAACTGCCGTCCTTGCGCCGCGCCACATGTTCCATGAGGACGATGACGCGGCCCACGCCAGCCACGAGATCCATCGCACCGCCCATCCCCTTCACCATCTTGCCTGGAATCATCCAGTTCGCCAGGTCGCCTCGGGCGCTAACCTGCAGCGCACCAAGGATCGACAGGTTGATCTTGCCACCACGAACCATCGCGAAGCTGTCATGCGAGCCCACGATGCTGGTTCCGGGCAGCGTCGTCACCGTTTCCTTCCCGGCGTTGATGACGTCGGGGTCGACCTCCTCCTCCGTCGGATACGGACCGATCCCCAGCATGCCGTTCTCGCTTTGCAGCCACACGTCGATGGCCGGATCCACGAAGTTCGCTACCCGCGTCGGTAAGCCGATCCCCAGGTTCACGTAGAAGCCGTCCTGAAGCTCTCGGGCCGCGCGTGCGGCCATCTGGTCATGCGTCCAAGCCAATCTCAAATTCCTTCACTCTGCCGCACCGTACGGCGTTCGATCCGCTTTTCAGGGGTCGCGTTCAGAACGACGCGATGCACGTAGATTCCTGGCAAGTGGATCTCATCCGGATCGAGTCTTCCGGTTTCGACGATCTCTTCGACCTCCACGACGGTGGTCTTGCCCGCCATCGCAATGGCGGGATTGAAGTTGCGCGCCGTCCGTCGAAACACGAGGTTCCCGGCGCGATCCGCTTTCCAAGCCTTTGCGAGCGACAGCTCCGGCAGCAGCGACTCTTCGAGGACGTACGTTTTGCCGGCGAAGTCGCGCAACTCCTTGCCTTCTGCCACCACGGTACCGACACCCGTGCGGGTGAAGAACGCCGGGATGCCGGCTCCTCCGGCGCGCAGCTTCTCGGCCAGCGTCCCCTGCGGAGTGAACTCCAATTCAAGCTCTCCCGCGAGGTATTGCCGCTCGAATTCCTTGTTCTCCCCCACGTAGCTGGCAATCATCTTTCGGATCTGCCGCGAGCGCAGCAGTTTGCCTAGACCGAAGTTGTCCACCCCTGCATTGTTGGAGATGGCCGTGAGGTCCCGGACGCCAGACGCCAACACGGCGTCAATCAAGGCCTCCGGGATACCGCACAGGCCAAAGCCTCCCACTGCAATGAGTTGGCCATCTCTCAGGAGGCCGGCGAGCGCGGCTTGCGCGCTGGAGTAAACCTTGTTCATTCTCGAATCAGGCTTGAGGTGGAAAGTTAGCTGCGATCACAGCTTGCTGGCGCAGCTCCAGCCGATGTCTGCGATGGGACCGGCTTTTCGTCCGGTCTCCACCGCGTCGGAGGAGGCTGCATTGCCCGCCGCGGCGCGGTCCGCGATTCCGTGAAGGATCGCGGCCATGCGGAACAGATTGAAAGCCAGATAGAAGTTCCAGTCCGCGGGTATCTCCCGACCGGTAGCTTCGGCGTAGCGGTGCAGGTAGTCCGCTTCCGTGGGAATACCAAGGGCCCGGAGGTCCACCCCCGCCACGCCGCGCCACAACGCCGCGGGGATGTGCCATGCCATGCACTGGTAGGAAAGATCGGCCAGAGGGTCACCCAAGGTCGAGAGCTCCCAGTCCAGCACACCAATCACCCTCGGCTCGCTCGCATGGAATACGAGATTGTCGAGGCGGTAGTCGCCGTGGAGGAGCGTCGTTTCGTCCCGGTCCGGAATGTGGTCTGGCAGCCACTCCATGAGCCGGCGCATCGCGAGCGGCAGTGGAAGCTTGGAACCCTCGCACTGGCGGCTCCATCTCGCCACCTGCCGCTGAAAGTAGTTGCCTGCCTTGCCGAATGATTCAAGCCCGACGCTGCGCCAGTCAACTTGGTGAAGAGCCGCCAGCACGCGGCACATTTCCTCGTACGTCTGCGCCCTCTCGCCGGGCTCCATGCCGGGAAGGGATTGGTCGACGAGCACTCGGCCGTCGACGAACTCCATCAAGTAGAACGGCGTGCCTAGGATGTTCGCGTCACCGCAGTAGGCCAGCATTCCCGGAACAGGCACGCCAGTGCCTCGCAGCGCACCCATGACCCGGTATTCCCTGTCGATGGCGTGTGCCGAAGCCAGCAGCGTTCCGGCTGGCTTCTTCCTGAGCACCATGCGCCTGCCAGCCGTGTCGACGACGAAAGTCGGATTGGACTGGCCGCCGGATAGCGGCCGCAAGGTAACGGCCTCCCCGTTGGTCAGCCCTTGCGCAGCAAGGTACTCCCGCAATGGTTCGGGTGCGGCGCGAGTCATAGCGAACTCACGAGGTGTGCGCCGTCGACCGCCAGTGTCGCACCGGACATCGCGGCGCCCGCTTCGGAAGCCAGCAACAGAAGCGGGCCGTCAAGATCCGTCACCTGACCAAAGCGACGACTCGGGATGCGCGCCTGCAACTTCTGACCGGCGTCGCTCGCCAGGAACTCCCGGTTCAGGTCCGTGACCACATAGCCGGGCAGCAAGGCATTGACGCGGATGCCGTGCCGCGCAAGTTCGAGCGCCATCACCTTGGTGGCCTGGACGACACCAGCTTTCGAGATGGCATACGGCGCGACGCCACCAGCGACGCGCTCGCCCAGGATAGAAGCCACATTGATGATGCTGCCACTGCGCTTGGCAGCGACGATGCGGCGGGCCGCCTCCGTCGCGACCAGCCAGGACCCCTTTAGGTTGGTGTCCAGGACACGATCGAAGTCTTCTTCGGTCTGCTGCAGCAGTGGTCGGGTGACGGTGACGCCTGCGTTGTTTACGAGTACGTCCGGCGGCCCCCAAGACGCGAGTTCATCAAAGCAGCGCGATACGGCCGCTGCGCTAGTGACGTCCAGTGCGAGCGCGCGCGCCTCGCCTCCACTCTTCTGGATCCTTGCAACGATGGGCTGGAGCATGTCCACGCGCCGCGCAGCGACAGCGACCCGAGCGCCAGCCTGCGCCAGGACGATGGCGAAGTGCGCGCCAAGCCCACTGGAGGCCCCCGTGACCAAGGCGGTCTTGCCCGCCAGGCTGAAAAGATCGACGCTCATGCGGTCACCCCCGCCTGTTCGTGAGCGTTCTGCACGATCTTGCGCGCGAGGCTCCAGCGGTGTACTTCACTCGGGCCGTCGTAGATGCGGAACGCGCGCATGTCCATGAAGATCCTCATGACGGCGGACTCTGCGGTCACCCCGCGGCCCCCGAGGATTTGCACGCAACGGTCGACCACACGCCATTGAGCCTCCGAACAAACCACCTTGGCTCGGCTGGACTCGAAGTTGCACTGGCGCCCCTGATCCAGCATCCAGGCCGTGTGCCAGATATGCAGGCGCGAGGTATGCAGGTCCATGTCATTGTCGGCCAGCATGAAACCCACGCCTTCGTGCTCGGCGAGTGACTTGCCGAACGCCTTTCGCTGCGATGCGTATGCGACCGCCTCGTCGTGCGCACGCCGGGCCTGACCCAGCCATCGCATGCAATGAGTTAACCGCGCAGGCGCGAGACGGATCTGGGCGTATCTGAATCCCTTGCCGACCTCACCGAGGACGTCCGCCTCCGGGATGCGGACGTCCTTGAAGGCCAGCACCCCGTGCCCACCTGCGAAGCACCGGTCCATCGCGTCCATGTTCCGCACGAGCTCAATACCTGGCCGGTTCATGTCGGTCAGGAACATGGTGGCCGACCCATCTTCCATGCGCGCCATCACGATGCAGTAGTCGGCGCCATCCGCCCCGGTGATGAACCACTTGCGACCATTGATGACGTAGTGGTCCCCGTCGCGAACGGCACGGGTCGTCAGCATCGACGGGTCAGAGCCGGCGCCACCGTCTGGCTCGGTCATGGCAAAGCAAGAGCGCAGCCTTCCTCCAACCTGGGGGCGCAGCCAACGTTCTTTCTGGGCGGGAGTGGCCACCTCCTCCATCAGGTGGATGTTTCCTTCATCGGGCGCATGGATGTTGAGCGCCGTCGGTCCTAGCCAGGAGTAACCAGCCTCCTCGAATACGATCGCCTTCGCCACGTGGCTCAGGCCGAGCCCGCCCATTTCCAGTGATGCGTGAGGCGTGAGCAGTCCGGCGGCGCGGGCGCGCGCCACGAGTTCTGCGCGGAGTGCAGGGCTGGGTCCGTGGCCGGTGTGATCCTCGCTTTTCTCGAGGGGGACGATCTGCTCCGCGATGAATCGCCGCGTAAGTTGCTGCAGCTCGGTGACTGTGGCTGAAAGTTCGAAGTCCATTGGATCTTGGTCGCGATATGAGGACCAAATTGTAGGACGATTTTGGATACAATAACGGCGTCAGCACGGAGTTGCATCTTTCGGAACTTCGCTAAGATTGTTGACCCTCGCTGGAGCATGACCATGCCCATCAAGTCCTCTCCCACCAACGCAGCTGAGAAAACCTGCCGTGTCCTGTGTGCATTGTCGGATCCCCGCATCCGCCGCATGAGCGACATAGCGGCCGCCACCCAAATCAGCAAGGTCAGCGTGCTGCGGGTGCTTGAAACCCTTGTGGCCGAAGGTCTCGTGCAGCGCGACCAGACCAGCAAGGAGTACAGCTATGGCCCCGAGGCTTACATCATGGCATCGGCGCTGAGCGCCCGACATGACCTGCGCGCCGCTGCCCGCCCCAGCCTGAGTCGGCTGGCCGAACTGACCGGCGACACGGTTTGTCTGGTCGTCAAGGCCGGTATGGAATGCGTGTGTCTGGAGCGCGAGATGGGCGCCTTCCCGATCCATGCCAGCACCCTTTTCGTGGGCAGCCGCCGGCCGCCGGGCGTGGGCAGCGGCCCGCTGGCGATATTTTCCTGGCTCGATCCGGCAGAGCGCGAAGCGACCCTGCAGCATGTGAAAGGCAGGCTTAAACGCTACGGCGGTCCCACCGAAAGCCGCTTGCGGGAGGCGGCCGCCGAAACGCGCGAACGCGGCTATGCGCTGGTCCTGGGCGAAGTGCAGACGGAGATCGGTGCCATCGCCATGATCCTGCCGGATGAGCAGGGCCGACCGCTGGCGGCGGTGACAATCTCGTCGCTGAAGCAACGTATCCGCGAGCGCGAGCAGTGGCTAGCCCAGATCCTCTCGCGCGAGATGGTGATCATCCGTCGGACGCTGGAATCACCTGCCGCGGCGCGCTGACGCGTGTCCGTCGTCGGAACAGATCTCCTCGTGCTGCAACGTGCAGTTCCGTAGCACGGAACACCCCGTTGACGCTCCTTTAAGCGCCTGCAG
>JBEVNO010000164.1:0-15507 GCA_040508085.1 Steroidobacteraceae bacterium | reverse complement strand
CCGGGGGTAATAGCAATCAAGGCACCGGAATCGTCGAGCTCGAAACAGGGAATGCAGGCATGAACATCGCGCGATTGGCCAAGGCGGGGTTATGGATCGTGGTCGCAGTGCTGGCGATAACCGCCGGGCTCTTTGCAGCGGGCAGGTTCAGGCTCAACGACCCGGTACAACTGGAGACCTATGTCGTACCCGAGGACATTGCAGCCGAGGTCCACGCCACGCTCGTCCAGGCGCTGAGCGCACAAGTCTTGTTGCGCGCGGGGCAGGTTTCCCTGATGCCTGGTGGACGCCTGGTGGTGACGGCGCCGGCCTCGGTACAGCAAGGCGTTCGGCATCTGATCGATGACATCAAGGACAGCAAGCCTGACGCTACGCCAACCATTGGCTTCGATCTGTGGATAGTGACAGCGCAACCCGGCGTCGCGAATGCCAGCACCGGGATGCTCGCCGAAATCGAGCCGGCACTCGCCGCCATCCGCAATTCCAAGGGGCCGCTGTCATTCACCGGACTTGAGAAACTTTCCACGTTCGCGCGCTCCGGCCGCGGCGAAAGCCAGGTCAAAGGTTTCGGCGGCATGAAAGTCGAAGGCACGGTGCGCGCTGGCGAGGCAGATCAGAAGACCGTAGCCACCAGGATAGAGGCAGAACTCGAACTCGATGTCGGCAACGGGGATCGTGAGAGAGTGGGCCTGGAAACAGAGGTCGAAGCACGACCCGGTGAACTCATTGTGATTGGACAGAGCGCGGCGCCCTCCTCGCATGGCGGAGCCGCTGAGGCAGATAAACAGATCTACTACATCCTGCGCGCCACGCTCTAACCCCCGCCTGGGCCATGAGCGAAGGGCAGGCATTTGCAGCTGCGCATTGGCAGCAGCTGTACGAGCGGCTGGAAAAGCCGCTCTACAATCTCGCATTTCGCTATGTCTGGGTTGCCCAGGAAGCGGAGGATGTGGTGCACGATGCCTTCCTGCAGCTGTGGGCGCGCCGCGAGCGGATCGAGTCCGCCACCGCGGATCGCTACTTGTGGACTTCGGTGCTGAACCTGGCACGCAAGCGGCGCCGCTGGGCACGCGCCAAACGATTTGTACTGTTCGAGGAGTGGGAGCAGCAATCGCCGGGCGCCCATGCCGCTGATGCGGCGGCATCGCAGGAAGCGGATGGGGCGCGCTTGCGTGCGGCAATCGAGAAGCTGCCCGAGAAGCTGCGCACCGTACTGCTGTTGGCGGAGTTCAGCGAGATGGGATATGACGAGATCGCGCAGCTGCTCGCCATCCCGAAGGGAACCGTTGCCTCGCGTCGCCATCTGGCCGTATTGCATCTGCGCGAACGACTGGGAGCACCGTCATGAGTGAACATCGTGTGCTGAGCCACATCACTCCGCCCTCGGGTGGCTGGCAGCGGCTGCTCGCACGTCGCGATATCCGCCGGACCCCGGCTGGTTTCGCGCTGCCCCTGGCGGCGGCGGCCTCCCTCACCGCGTTCCTGATCGTGGCAGTGCCGCAGCGCCAGCAGCTGCAGATTCCATGGAGCGGAGGCCGGTTGGTAGCCCAGCGCAGCGAAGGCCCCGGGGTGCACCTGCCGCATGGCCGCGCGACGCCCCTGCCTTCGGCAGATCCTGAGGTGCAGATTTACTGGCTTGAGAATACGGAACAGCAGTAGAGAGCTACCGCGCCGCTAGTACACATCCCGCATGTAACGGCCTTCAGCCTGCAGCACCGCCACCTGCGCATCGCCGAGCTGCTCGCGCAGCACTTGCGCCACGCCCTCGGCCATGCCTTCAAGACTGCCGCAGACATAGATCGCCGCACCGGCCTCGATCCAGTTCTGCAATCGCGCACCTTCTGCCCTGAGGCATTCCTGCACGTAGCGATGCGCGCCGCCATCGCGCGAATACACGCGATCCAGGCGCTGCAGCAGGCCGCTCTGCAGCCAGCGTTCGAGTTCTTCGCCATACAGCGCATCGAATGCCGACTGCCGCTCGCCGAACAACAGCCAGTTGCGCCGCCGCGGTGCCCCGCCGCCCTCGGCCAGCCCACGTTGCCTCAGATGCGCGCGCAAGCCCGCCAGCCCCGTGCCATTGCCGATCAGGATGAGATCGCGCGCCGCGTTGCCGCCGATGCGGAACTGGCTGTGCGCGCGCAGCCGCGCCTGCAGCGTCGCGCCCACTGGCAGCGTGGTCAGCCAGCCTGATGCGAGGCCGGTGCTGCCATCCTCGCGCTGCTGCACCCGCACCAGCAGATGCAACGAGCCATCGCCGGGCACCGAGGCGATGGAGTAATCACGCGGCCGATCCGGGTCGGCCGGGATCTGCACCTGCAGCAGGTCGCCGGCCTGCCAGTCCGCGGTGACTGGGCCCTGGAATTCGAAATGGAACACCGGCGCGCCCTGGCTGCCGGGATTCAGGTGGCGGCGTGCGCGCAGCGTCCAGCCAGCGAAGGGAAGATCCTGCCATTCGGGCAGATCGGTGGTGGCGGCGATGTGGCTGAGCTCGTGGCGCCAGGCCTGGATGGCATGCGTATCCCCACTGTCCACGTCGATGCGCGGGAACAGCGCGCTGGCGCCCCGCTGCAGCAGCCACTCCTCGAACTGCCGGCCGAAGCCGCAGAAGTTCTTGTAGGTGCGATCGCCCAATGCCAGCAGACCGAACTGCAGCTGCGACAGATCGACGGCGGATTCGCGCATCACATGCGACACGAACCGCGTGGCGCCATCTGGCGGATCTCCCTCTCCGTAGGTGCTGACCACGAACAGCACCTGCGCCGCCGACTGCAGCATGGCGCGGTCGACCTGGCCCAGCGGGCGCAGCACCACCGCCACACCGGCTGCCTGCAAGGAGTCGGCAGTCTGCACGGCGATGCCCTCTGCGGTGCCGGTCTGTCCCGCGTGCACCACCAGCAGCTGCGCCCCGCCGCCGGCGTGTGCGCCGAGATGCGCCAGCGTGCGACGCTTCGCCAACGTGCCGCGCCAGACGCCGGCGCACATGGTGAGATACAGCGCGATCGCCACGGCAGCCAGCAGCAGGTTGGCGGGCTGGGTGCTCATGCCGCCTGCACCACCATGGCCCGCCAGGCATTGCTCGAATGCACCGCCACGCCCTCGCCCGCGTACACCAGCCATTGCACTGCCAGCTGTTGCTCGTCGGCCACGGCGCGGCCGGCGCGCGGGCCCAGCACCATCAATGCCGTGGCCCAGGCATCCGCCTGCATGCACATGGCATGGATGACCGTCACCGAGCACACATCGTTGTCGGTGGGTGCGCCGGTGGCCGGATCGATGCAATGGCTGTATTGGCGCGCGCCGCGCGTGAAGCCCTGCAGATAGTCGCCGGAGGTGGCCACAGCCAGGCCATGCAGGGCGATGCGTGTGCGGGGCAACCCTGCCGTATCCGGCGGCAGCTGCACCTCCACCCACCACGGCTGGCCATCGGGCTTCATGCCGGCGCCGCGCAGCTCGCCACCGATATCGACCAGGTGATGCAGCACTCCGGCGGCGCGGAGGAAGGCGCTCACTTCGTCCACGGCAAAGCCCTTGGCAACCGCAGAGAAATCCAGCTCCATGCCACCGGGCTGCTGCATCTGCATGGCATCCACATCCACCTTGAGTTTCTGCCAGCCGCAGTGCTGCTGGGCGGCAGCCACAGACTCGGGCGCAGGCATCTGGAACCCGGCCTGGTGGTATCGCCCGGTCGCGCCGAAGCCCCACAGCCGGGCCAGCGCACCGGCCGTGGGGTCGAGCGCACCGCCGCTTTGCCTCGCCACATGCAGCGCACAGGCGAGCACCAGTGCGAACTCCTGTGGCATCGGCAACCAGGCACCGGGAGCGGCGCGGTTGAACTGCGAGATGTCGGAGGCCGGCTCCCAGGTGCTCATCTGCTGCACCACCCGCTGCAGCACCCGCTCGATGCCTGCGGCGAGCGCGGGCACATCTGTCTGCGGTGTCGCCACGAAGCTCGCGGACCAGGCGCAGCCCATGCTGCGCCCGCGCAGCACGCTGACTTCACCTTCCGGAACGGTGCCGTCGATCCGCGGCGGCAGCAGCACCCGCACAGTCATGACACCGCCGCGCCTGGTTCAGATCAGGGCTTGAGCGCGAGCTCGATGGCGCCGAGCTCGGTCTTGCCCGAAGCTTTGGCGGTGTGCGCAGCCTTGATGGGCCAGGTGAAGGGCACCGAAACGGTCTCCTCCCCACCATGCTCGCGCGAGGCTTCGACCATGAGCTTGTACTTGCCCGGCGCCAGCTTCGCGAGCTTCGGATCCTGATCCGAGAAGGTCAGCTCGTGCGTGCCCGCGGCGCGGCTCGCGGAGGTGAGGCCATCCACCGGGAACTGCAGCTGGTTGCCGCTATCGGCCCACCACTCGCGCACTTCGTTGAGCCAGCGCGCGCCGCCCGGGGTCTTCGGGTTCTCGGGGCGACGCTGGCGCTGCTCGCCGCCCTCGCCGCGCGGCGGGCCACCCTCACGCGGCGGGGCGCCCGCGCCAGCTTGCGGCGCTTCGCCCGGTGCGCCCCCGGTCGGTGGCGCGCCATTCGCGCCTTCCGGCCGCGCACGCCGCTGGCGCGCTTCGATCTGGTACCACACCGCCAGATCCGAGGCGAAGGAGTTGTCGTCCTTGCGCACCCACACTGCGATGTAGGGACGCGCCGGGGCACGCGGCCCCGTCTGCTCGATCTGCGGAATGGTCACCTTGATGGCGACTTCACCCGCCACGGCCGGCACCGTGACGACTCCCGCGGCGGTCAGCAACAAACCTTTTCCAGTCTTCAAATTGCAGTCCTTCGGCCGCGCAGGCCGCTTCAATGGATGAACAACGCCGCGATCAGAACCGGCACCAGAATTCCAAAACCAACGATCGGCCAGGTCATGCGGCGGTTCGCGGCATGCATCTTCAGGATGACGAACCCGGTGACGGCGAAGATGACGCAGGCCAGCACGATCAGATCGATGAACCAAGACCACACGACGCCTGTATGGCGGCCTTTGTGCAGGTCGTTCAGGTAAGCGATCCAGCCCGCATCGGATTTGTGGTATTCGGCCACACCGCGCGCCAGATCCATCTTCATCCAGGCATCGCCGCCAGGGCCCTGCAGCGAGAGCTGGATTTCGTCGGCTTTCCAGTCGGCCAGGCGCGTGCCGGTATCGATGGAGAAGGCTTCGCGGATCCACTGGCGCAGGGGCTGGGTGGGTTCGGCCTCGCCTTCGCCGTATTCCTCGATGTCCTTTCGCAGGGACGCCACCAGCGCGGGGGGCATCTCATGTTTCTCGGTGGTGTATTCCTGCTTGCCCGACTCGAAGGCGGTGGCGTGGTTCAGCGTGAAGCCGGTGAGCGCGAAGAACAGCAGGCCCAGCAGCGCGATGGCGGAGCTGATCCAGTGCCATTCGTGCATGCGCTTGAGCCACACGGCACGCGTTGTCGATGCGGAAGGCTTCACGCTGCGAAAATCCCGACCAGATCCATCACTTTCACCAGGAAGCCCGCGACCAACCGCGACTGCAAACACGAATCATTCGCGATAGCATATCAGGGAAGGGTTCGGCTGGGTGCAATGCGATAGGGTGAGCGCGGCTATCGCTGCTTGAGGCAGCTATCCGCCTGGGCGGTGTCGGGCCAGGGAGTAAAGGAGGATCAGCCGCCTTTCAGCTGCCGCAGTTCCTTGAACATGTCGACGTGGGCGCGGAAGACGCCTTCGGAGTAATACCTGAGCAGCGGCAGCGTGGCCGCGTCGACTCCGGCCTCTGTGGCAAGGCGCGCAATCAGATTATCTGTGCCGGTGACGAGCTTGCCCTGCTCGAACTCGACGGCGGGGAAGCTTGGCTCCTGGCCGGCGGCGCGCATGCGCTCGCGCTGCGCCTTGTGCGTTGCATCGCCGTCGTCGAACACGATGTATTCGAAGCGCTCAGCCAGACCAGCTTCCGTCAGAAAGATCCTGAACTTCAGGCAGAACGGGCAGGTGCGCTTGAGATAGACCTTGGGGCGGTCGCTGCCGGGATTTTTGGCGTCCATGTGGATAGCAAAGCACATCGCTGCGCTGCACGGTTGTCGGAATCAGTCCAGGCCGCACGTAGGAAGCCGCCAGCTGCAATTGCCACGCCAGCACCGGGATCATGGCAGTACCATTACGCGCGCTTGCAACAGCGCGCCACTGAAGGGAGCCCATGCGTATCCTCGTTCGCATCATCGCGATGATGCTGTTGACCATCGGCGTGATCTGGATGCTGCAGGGCTTCAACATCCTGCCCGGCAGTTTCATGACCGGGCAGATGCAATGGGCCGGGTTCGGGGCGCTGAGCGTAGTGGTGGGCGGCGTGTTGCTGTGGTGGTCATCGCGCCTGAGATGAGGGTGCGGCGATGGCTGGTCATGGCGGGCGTGGTCGCCCTCGGCGGTTGCGCGGGTTCAGCCCGCCGCGCGGAGGATGCCCACATCGATCCCGACGTTGCGCGCGCCCGCATCGTGGCGCTGCTGCCGGCCACGCTCGACAACCGTGCCGGCTGGGCGGTGGACATCTTCGCCGCCTTCGAAGCCCTGGATATCGCGCCGACGGACGAGCACATCTGCGCCGTGGTGGCGGTCGGCGAGCAGGAGACCGGCATGCGGGTCGACCCGCCCATCCCGGGGCTGGCCGCCATCGCACGTCGGGAGATGGAGGCGCGCGCCGCCAGCCACAACATACCGAAGCTGCTGCTGCAGGGAGCTTTGGCGCTGCCCTCGTCAGGCGGCCGCAGCTATGGCGAGCGTCTGGACGCTGCCCGCACGGAGAAAGAACTCAGCGCGCTGTTCGAGGATTTCATCGACATGGTGCCGCTTGGCCGGCGGCTGTTCGCGGACTGGAACCCCGTGCATACGGCGGGGCCGATGCAGGTGAGCATCGCGTTCGCCGAGCGGCAGGCTACACAGAAGCGGTACCCGTATCCGCTCTCTGGCAGCGTGCGCAGCGAAGTGTTCACGCGCCGCGGCGGCATGTATTTCGGCATTGCGCACCTGCTGGATTTTCCGGCGAGCTATGACTCGCCGCTGTACCGCTTCGCCGATTTCAATGCAGGGCATTACGCCAGCCGCAATGCAGCGTTCCAGTCTGCGGTTGCGGGGCTCACCAGGACGCCGCTGGCGCTGGATGGAGATCTGCTGATCGCCGGCGGCGCTGCGAGCGACGCCAGCAAGACCGAGCTCGCCGTGCGCAAGCTGGCCGGGAAGCTCGGGCTGAACGATGGGCAGATCCGCGCCGACCTCACCAAGGGTGACAGTGATGAGTTCGAACGCAGCAGACTGTTCCTGCGGGTATTCGAACTTGCTGACGCGCAGGCCAGGCGGCAGTTGCCGCGCGCCCTGCTGCCGGTGATCAAGCTGGAGAGCCCGAAGATCACCCGCTCGCTGACCACCGAGTGGTTCGCGCGGCGGGTGCAGGACCGCTACACGCGCTGTCTTGCCCGATAGGGCGCGAACCCTAGCGGTTGTCGTAGCGGCCATAGTCCAGCACGCCTGAGGCCAGTGGCTCGGCGCGCCGGTAACGCTCCAGCAGCGCATCGCTGACCTGCCAGAAGCGCGGGTCGGTGCGGCGGACGCCGTACCGGTCCAGCAGCGCGGCATAGTCCTTCTCCTCGCGCAGGCTGGCGACCGCGGTGACGAAATCACGCAGATCGGCCTGGCGCAGCTTCAGGAAGACATTCGGATAGGCGCCGATGACGCCGTTGGCGATGGTGAGCCTGTCTGCCTCGACCATGCGGCGGGCGGCTTCTCCAAACATGAAGGCGATGTTGGTGTACGCCGCCTCGCTCAGCAGCGAGAGCGTGGCAGTGCCATCGACATCGATCAGCACATTCTGCGGAATGAGGGAGGCCGCGAGACCGCGCACGGAATTGAGCTCATCCAGTATCGCCACACTGCCGGCGGAGAGACCGGACCGGGCGAGGTCGTGGCCATGATCGACTGCCGCTGCGAGATGCCCGCGCAGGGCGCTGTACAGATCTTCCTTCGGGCGAGCGGATCCGGCCACGAACGGCGGTGGTACGGATCCGCGGCCATAGTAGTTGTCCAGGTAGGCCCGGACCTTCTTGTCAGCGCCCTGGTACCAGTCGTGCACTTCTGCAAGCCGCTGCTCCTGCGGCAGGAAGCCGATGAAGTTCATCTCCGATTCCATGCGCAGGAAGTCCATGTACATGCGCGTCATGACCTGGTGTGAGGCCGTCCCGTAGACGTCGAAGCCGGCAACCAGCAGATAGTGGATGCGCTCCAGGATCGGGTAGTCGATCAACCAGGCGGTCTTCGGCGAACTGCCTACCAGCCCTTTCACCACCGACGCGCTATCGAAGTGCCGGAAGATGGTCAGTGCCGCATTGGCATTGCTGCCATCGCCATCCCACACATTCATCAGCCCCGCGGCGTCCAGCGCCTGCGCGTTCTGGCGGATGAAATCCCCTTTCCTGGCCAGGTAGCGGCTCTGCGCCCGGGCGTAGGCATCCCACAGCGCGATGGAGAGGATGCCGCTCTTTGCCGCGGCGGGCAGTTTCAGATCCTGCGTCTGGTCTGCCAGGAACGCCGCGAACCGCGGCCCCGTGGCGGCCTCCGGTGCAGCGAAGAACACCCAGAAGCGCTCCTGGATCACATCGAGCGCCACGTTGCCACGGCACACCGGCCCCTTGATGAAGTTCATCATCGTGAACTGCGCCTCCTCCAGCAGGAAGCGGTAGCGCGACTCGTAGGGAATGTCACGGAAGGTCGCAAACGGATTCGAGGCGGTGCCTGCGTCGTAGCCCGGCAGGCTGGCCACTGTGTAGCTTGCGTCCATGAACCACTGCCGCCATCGATCACGGCGCTGTGCGTCCAGCCGGTACGGCATGTGCGTCTTGGCGACCAGGCTCGCCGGGTCGCGCCACAGCCGGTAGTAGACGCGGCCGACACCTGGGTCGTCATATGGCCGCCGGGTGCTGATGAGGTCGAGGGGCTGCCCAGGTGGCGTGCGCGAACGAACCAGCTTGAAGAAGACGGTGTTGCGGCCGGCGTCTTCCAGGTACACATGCGCGAGGAACAGGTGCTCGTAGATATAGCGCGCCGCCAGCTGCTGCTTGAGGCTGGTGCCGTTGAACAGGGCTTCCCAGTACTCGACTTCCTTCGCCAGCGTTGGCGACAGCGGCGCGGCGGGAGCAGCGGGCGCGCCGGCCGCGAGCCACGACTGCATGGTGCCTTGTTCGGCCGGGCTCAACGCGGGCAGGCCGTAGGGCATGCCCCACAGCGGGTACCTGGCGGCAAACGCATCGAACTCTTCGATCTTCGGGCATTGCTCGGCGCGGCCGAGCGAGAAGTCGAAGCTCCTGGGCAGCGTCCGGCCTTCCGGCAAGGGGTGCTGCTGCTTCAATTCCAGCATGCGGGAGAGCATGCCCGCCTCGAGATTGGCAATGGCCGTGGGGCGCTCGTCCACCACCGGATGGAAGCCACGCTTGCGCCAATCCGCAGTGGTGTGTGCGTCCTCGAACAGTCGCGATGGAGTGGCCTGGCTCAACCGCCTGGTGTCATAGACGCGTTCTTTGCTCGCCCCGCGCAACACCCCTTCCATGGAATCCAGCTTCAGCTGGCAGGGTGCGTCGTAGCAGCCGTGGCAGACGAGGCAGCGCTGTTCCAGTATCGGGCGGATGTCGCGGCCGTACTCGAGCGGCGCTGCCGCAGCGACCACCGGCGCCGCCGTGGCGCCCTGGCCATATGCAGCGGCTTGTTGCGCGGCGAAGAGCGCCGTGCAGCCAGCGAGGAGCAGCACCCTCGGGAGGGCGCTGCGGGAGAAGATCCGGCTTGCCTTGTGGGTCATGCGGGCAAAGTTACTACATCACTGTCCTTCGCCCGCCAGCCGCACCCCGCGCCGTCAGACCACGCGCAGCTGATCCGTCGTGCGCTTGGCGATCTGCCAGAACAGTGACGCATCCCCCGCTGCGCGTGCCGCCAGCATGGCGCCGTGGATCGAAGCCATGAACGTGGCGGCCTCGACGGCGGGGGAATCCGCCAGCTGCAGGCTTCCCTGCGCCGCGCCCTGCTCCAGGTTCGCGGCCAGCCAGGCATGCAGATCCCCGAAATGCCCCCTCACCTCTGCCGCCACTTCGGCAGGCACCGCCGGCAGCTCCGCGGCAAGCATGGCGCAGATGCAGATCGGCGGATTCGATTTCTGTATGCAGTCCGCCCAGATGCGGCAGTAGGTGACGAGCCGCTCCAGCGGGTCGGGGTTCATCTCGTTGAGGGATTGCAGGCCGCGGCGCAATGCGTCCCGATGCGCCACCACCGTTGCCTTCACCAGATCCGCCTTGGTTGGAAAATGGTGGTGGATGCTGGCCTTCCTGACCTTCACCAGTTCGGCGATGTCTGCGTAGCTGAACCCGTTGTAGCCACCCGAGGCCAGCAGCTCATTCGTGTGCTGAATGATCTGCTGGGCTTTCTCCGAGTGAGGCAATGGAGAATCGGGTCTGGCAGGCATCAACTGCTCGCAATGGCTGGAGGGTTTCGCCGCTTGGACAGCGCCCGCAACTGTAGGGGAATGCCGATCAGCAGCGCCAGCAACAACGCGCCCTGCGCACCCAGCAGCAGGGGATCCTTCAGGTCGGTCACCACGGGATGGCCAGCGGGCAGGCGCCGCAGCGTCTCGCTGACGGTGGGAACCATCAGCAGGAACACGCTGATGCTCAGGGACGCGGTCTCGATGTACCGCCAGAACCCGCCGGCCGCCGACCATCTGGCAATGCCATAGCCCAGGAACAGCACGAAGAGCGTGACGGTCGCGATGATGACGCTGATCTGCTGGTGCGCGAGCGGATAGACCGTGAGGGCGCCGAGCAGCATGAACCAGAAGTAGGCCCGCCCTGCCGGGGTCGCGGGGACGATGCGCCCGTGCCGGAACAGCATGTAGAGAGCCAGGGGGATGGCGGGAAGGCTGCCCAGCGTGTGCAGCCAGCCGAGAGGTGAGATGCCCATGAAGAAGTCCTGTGAAGATGAGGACGTGGAGGCTACCTACTAGTTGGTAGGTTGTCAAATGTACAGCCTTGCCCGTGAATGTGGATGCCCTGGCCGCACCGTTGCCGCCTGCCTACAACTGCCCCCGGCCGGCACCGCCCCGGTACACTCGCGGCGCCAATGAATACGACCGCTGATGCCGCGCAGACCACGGCTATAGATCTCCGCTACGCCCAGGTGGGCCTGCTGCAGCTCAAGCTGCGCAGCACCGACCCCGGCGCCGTCATCGATGAGCTCACCGGGAAGGTGGCGAGCGCGCCGCAGTTCTTCCAGCGCACGGCGATCTGCCTGGACCTGCGCGATCTCGCCACAGAGCCCGACGCGGCGCAGGTGCGCGCGGTGATCGAGGCCATCCAGCGCAGCGGCATGCTGGTCGTGGGCCTCACCGAAGGCCCCGCCAGCGCGGCACTGGCCAAGGCCCTCGGCCTGCCCGTGATCGCCGGCTTCCGTCCGCAGAACCCGGCACCAGCGCGCACCCCGGCGAACCCCGCGCCCACCGCGCCCGCCCCAGCCCCGCAGCCGCAGGCCCTGCCGGCGCTGATCCACACCCAGCCCGTGCGCTCCGGCCAGCGCCTGTACGCGCGCGACCGCGACCTGATAGTGATGGCCACCGTCGGCGCCGGCGCCGAGGTGATGGCCGACGGCTGCGTGCACATCTACGGCGCGCTGCGCGGCCGTGCCATGGCCGGCGTGCGCGGCGATGCCAACGCGCGCGTGTTCACGCAGGAGTTCCGCGCGGAGCTCGTGGCGGTGGCAGGCGTATTCAAGGTATTCGAGCAGCTGCCGGCGGAACTCGCCGGCCACCCGGTTCAGGCGCTGCTCGCCGGCGAGGAACTGCGCTTCGCGCGCCTCGACGGCTGAAACCATCCATTACCCACTATCCAACGGAAGAAACCATCAAGTGACGGAAATCATCGTCGTGACTTCAGGCAAGGGCGGCGTCGGCAAGACGACCACCTCGGCCAGCATCTCCTGCGGCCTCGCGCGCAAGGGCAAGAAGGTGGCCGTGATCGACTTCGACATCGGCCTGCGCAACCTCGACCTCATCATGGGCTGCGAACGGCGGGTCGTTTACGACTTCGTCAATGTGATCCAGGGCGATTGCACGCTGAAGCAGGCGCTGATCAAGGACAAGCGCCTGGAGACTCTCTACGTGCTGGCTGCCTCGCAGACCCGCGACAAGGACGCGCTGACCGTCGAGGGCGTGCGCAAGGTGCTGGACGAGCTGATCGCGGACGGGTTCGACTACATCGTCTGCGATTCGCCGGCCGGCATCGAGAAAGGCGCGCACCTGGCCATGTATTTCGCCGACCGCGCCGTGGTGGTGGTGAACCCGGAAGTGTCCTCGGTGCGGGATTCGGACCGCATCCTGGGGCTGCTCGCCAGCAAGACCGAGCGTGCCGAGAAAGGCGGCGAAGGCGTGAAGGAGCATCTGCTGCTCACCCGCTACAGCCCGAAGCGCGTGGCCGCCGGCGAGATGCTGAGCGTGGCGGATGTGAAGGAGATCCTGGGGCTGGACGTGATCGGCGTGATTCCGGAATCCACCGAGGTGCTGACGGCCTCCAACGCCGGCACGCCGGTGATCCTCAACGACGGCACGGATGTATCGCAGGCCTACGGCGATGCGGTGGACCGCCTGCTGGGTGCCGAACTGCCGATGCGGTTCGTCGATGAGCCCAAGAAGGGCTTCTTCGCCCGCGTGTTCGGAGGTTGACCATGGGACTTCTCGACTTGTTCCGCCGCAGCCCGCCCACCGCCAATGTGGCCAAGGAAAGGCTGCGCATCATCGTTGCCCAGGAACGCGGCAGCCGCGGCGCGCCGGATTACCTGCCCATGCTGCGGCGGGAGATCCTGGAGGTGATCCGCAAGTATGTGAATGTGGAGCCAGATGCGGTGAAGGTGAATATGGAGCGGGAGGAAGGGCACGAGGTGCTGGAGTTGTCAGTGTCGCTGCCGGGGAAAGCTGGGGGCTGAAGAGCGACTCCCTGCTCCCGTGGCCGGCTCGCTTTCAGCAAGCCGGCCCATCCCTTCAAGCCACATGCATCGTTGACGTGCTCCATCCACGTCACCGCGCGCGTGGGCCCATCAGGCGACCGGGATAGTGCCGCCGTCGATCACATGCTCTGTTCCGGTGATGGACGTCGCCCGATCCGAGGCCAGGAAAGCGATCAGGTCGGCCACTTCCCTCGGCTCTGCCGGCCGCCCCAGCGGTATGCCGCCGAGCGAGTTCATGATCACCTGCATCGCATCGTCGTAACCGATGCCGGCTTCCTTGGCGATGCGCAAGGCCAGGCCGTTGGCGTTGGGGCTGGCGATCCAGCCCGGTGAAACCCGCACCACCCGCACGCCTTTCGGCGAGACCTCCTTCGAGATGCTCTTGCTGTAAGTGTTGAGGGCCGCCTTGGCCGAGGCGTAAGCCGTGGTCGCTTCCGGCAGCGGCAGGCGGTGCTGGATGGAAGTGACGTGGATCACGACACCGTTTCCCTGGGCGACCATGCCCGGGATCAGCGCACGATCAAGCCTGACCGCCGGAAAGAAGTTCAGGGCGAACTCCTTGTCCCACTCCGCATCGTTGAGCGCAGCAAAGCCACCCGAAGGTGCGGACGAGCCGCCAAGCACGTTCACGAGGATATCCAGCCCGCCCAGCTCCCGATGCACCGCGTCCACGACGGCGCGGACTCCGATGTCGGTCGTCAGGTCGGCTTCGACGAAGGCAGCGCCGGTGAAGTCCGCTGGCTTGGTACGTGCCGTGGTCAGCACCCGCGCTCCCAGCTCGCGGAAGAGCGCGACTGTTGCGGCGCCGGCGCCCAACGTACCGCCGGTGATCAGCGCCCGTCGCCCCTGCAAGGTAACAAAGGAAGTCATACGCTCACCTCCAGCGCGGCGATCTTGTCGCCCGCCAGCGCGAAGCTGAAGCGCAGGTCGACGGGGCTGCCCGGGAAGTCGCCGACGACGTGGCAGATCACCTCGGTCTTGCCGTCCCGGGTGGCTACCGAGAGCGGCTCCATGGTGTAGGTGTATTTCTGCGCGGTTCCGGCTTTCCACTGACGGATGGCGTCGCGGCCGGCATGGGTCTTGCCCTCATCTTTCACGGTGCCGTTCTCGGTGAACGCCGCAGCGACTGCATCCGGGTCGCCCTCCCGGTCAGCGCGAAAGTAGGCCGTGATGCTCTCGGGTAACTCGACAGTCATTTGGATTCTCCAGCTGTAAGACCTGCGGTAGGTCGATGGGAGAAATCTAAGGGCCGGCGATTGTCGCGACAATCAGGACTAAGTAGGATGCGGCATATCGAAATTCGGGACAATGATGCGGTCTGTCCTCTCTGACCTGGATGCGGTTCTGGCGATAGCGCGCAAGGGTTCTTTTCGCGCTGCCGCGCTGGAACTCGGCATGTCCACCACGGCGCTCAGCAACGCGATTGCCAAGATTGAGCAGCGGCTGGGCATCCGCCTGTTCAACCGCACCACCCGAAGCGTCTCCCTTACCGATGCCGGAGCGACCTTCGTGGAGCGGGTCGGACCGGCGGTGACCGACATCCACGATGCGGTGCTGGCGGCCCAGTCACTGCAGGAGACTCCCAACGGCACCTTGCGCATCAACGCATTTGCATCCGCTGCGCGGGAGATCCTGGCCCCTGTTGTCCTGGCGTTCCTGCGACGTTACCCCCATGTGCATGTAGATCTGGTCACTGAGGGACGACTCGTCGACATCGTCGCGGCCGGATTTGACCTGGGCCTGAGGCCAGCCGACCTGGTGCCCAGCGACATGATCGCCGTGCCACTAGGTCTACATCGCAGCAATGCGGTTGTCGCATCGCCGGACTTCCTCCGTACTCACGGCAAACCATTGGTGCCGACCGACCTGCACCGGTTTCGCTGCATCCGCGCCCGTCTGCCCAACCATGCGTTGCTGCGTTGGCGTTTCGAGAAAGACGGCAACCCGATACAGGTCGATGTGCAAGGGGCCATCACGCTCGATGAGTCGAGTCTTGTGCGCATCGCCGCACGGGACGGGATAGGACTCGGCTACGTCATGGAAGCGGATGTGCGCGAAGATCTGGCCACGGGTCGACTCGTGCGTGTTCTGGAGGACTGGACTCCACCCCTGGCGCCGTTGGCGCTGTATTACTCAGGCAGGAAGAACCCGCCGGCTGCGTTCAGCGCGTTCCTCCAGGTAGCGCGCGAGTTCGTCAAACGTAAATCGACGACGCAAAGCTGACGCGTATGAATTACGGATGCCCGGCTCACGGCTCGGAATTGCTCAACCACCTCTGACGATAGGCCGTCGGCGTCAGACCCGTCTCGAGCTTGAATGCCCGATTGAACGGTCCGATGGATCCGAAGCCACAATCCAGCGCGATCGTCAGTACCGGCAGATGAGCCAGGTCGGCTCTTGCCAGCATTGCCCGTGCGCGTTCAATGCGAACCTGACTCACCATCTGGTTGAAGTTGCGGAAGCCCAAGGTGCCGCTAATGGTTCTGGTTACCTTGTACTCCGCCACGCCCAGCTGCCGGGCAAGGTCGGCCA